>JAMPHU010000013.1 GCA_023663225.1 Candidatus Gastranaerophilales bacterium | reverse complement strand
CTAAAGTATTGAATTTTCAAGGTGTATCACACCAAATGGTGTGGGAAGTTTGAGTAAATTATTTCTTTCCAGAAATAATTTTTAATAACCTATTGGGATTGCTATCTATTATTGTTGCTATTATTCTTTTGGCAAGGTGGTTTTTCAAAAACTATGAAATAAAATTAAAATAAGTCTGCAAATAAAAACCGTGTTGTTTATAATTATGTCAGCAATTGTAAAAATTAGAAGCCATGCCTGCTATTATTCAGCAGGTGTGGCTTCATTTAACATAAGACTTTCGAACCGTATATTTATTAGTCGCAGACGGTGTGCGAACAATATTTTCGATGGCAGATTACTCCATTTCTAATAGCATTAGATTAAAATGCGTCAAATATGTCAATTAAATTTTGTAATCTGTTTAGTTAAGTCAGAGTCATTATAGCGGTTTTTAGAGCAGTTCCAGTAATTTCCTTGAAACCATTCGGCCGGACACATATAATTATGATTGATAAAGTTTTGAAAAAAGTAGATAAATAATTGAGAATTGTCTGTTATCTTCAATTTGATACGGAGGTGGCAAAATGAATACAAAAATATTGATCGTTGATGATGAAATAGACATTGTGTTAATGCTCCGCAGTTTTTTTGAAAGAAAAGGCTATCTTGTTTTATCTGCCACAAATGGCGAAGAAGCATTAAAACAAATAGAACAGCAGCCTGACATTATTCTGCTTGATATCAATATGCCCGGACTCACTGGCTTAGAAGTTTGTGAACGTATTCGCAGTTATATATCTTGTCCGATCCTTTTTTTAACTGCCCGAATTGAAGATACGGATAAGGTGAGGGGGTTCGCCGCTGGTGGCGATGATTATATAGTCAAGCCTTTTTCGCTTATGGAGCTTGAAGCAAGAGTAATCGCCCACTTGCGGCGGGAAAAGCGGCACAGCTTTGAAGCGCAAGTGAGATTTTCCGGCGATTTGACGATTGACTATTTGGAGCGTTGTCTGTTTTTCTCTGATAAACGTGCCCCGCTTGCAAAAAAGGAATTTGATATTGTGGAACTGCTATCCCGGAATCCGGGACAGGTCTTTGATAAGGAAAGGATCTACGAACGTATTTGGGGTTACGACAGCGAGGGGGACAGCAGCGTTGTAACAGAACACATCCGCAGGATACGGACAAAAATTGCAGCGTACACTGACCGAATATATATTGAAACAGTTTGGGGGTGTGGTTACAAGTGGATAAAATAGAACGTCCCGGACAGAATTTATCTCTCCGAAAAAGCCTTATATTTTATATTGTTGTCTTTGCCGTTATTGCCATAATTCTTTCAGAGGTGACGTTTTCGATATGTAGCGGCAGCGCTGATAAAATCAGATCATCTTATCCTTTAACCGGTGAAAAGTATTACTTGACGAATGAACAGGGTGAACAGTTGGGTAATGGCACTT
This sequence comes from Candidatus Gastranaerophilales bacterium, assembly GCA_023663225.1. Taxonomy (GTDB): domain Bacteria; phylum Bacillota; class Clostridia; order Lachnospirales; family Lachnospiraceae; genus Acetatifactor. The sequence continues at coordinate 61,170 of JAMPHU010000013.1, read as the reverse complement.
TTATCGGTAATACAACTGTCCCAATGTCTGAACAGGATGAACGCATAATAACCCTGTTGGAGCTGATACCTATAATTGCTGCACCTGTTTATTCTGCCTTATGTGTCTTGGCAGCGTCTTTATTGTTTTATAGAAATAAACTGAAAATTCCGCTTGCAGAACTGCGGGCGGCGTCTGAAAAAATAGCAAACAACAATTTGGACTTTTCTTTTCGATATGACAGCAAAGACGAATTAGGGCAGCTATGCACTTCCTTTGAGATCATGCGGACTACTCTTGCGGGTAATTTTTCTGAAATGTGGCGGCAAATCGAGGAACGGGGGCGACTTAATACCGCCTTTGCGCATGATCTGCGCACTCCGCTTACAGTATTGAAAGGGTATAATGAAATGCTACAGACAAGCGAACATACGGGGACGAGAGAAATCGCCGTTACTATGGGGAAGCATATATCGCGTATGGAAACCTATGTAAGCAGCATGAGCAAACTCCACCGCATAGAAGATACACAGCCGGAGTACAAACCTGTTCTTTTACTGCCATTCCTATCTTCCCTGTATGAAAGTGCAAAAATTGTATGCGCACAAAATGAAAAAAGACTGCGTTTGCAAAATGAAGTGTCTGTTTCACAGCTCACTCTTGACAGTTCGTTTATTGCGCAGGTATGTAATAATCTGATCTCAAATGCTGTACGGTATGCCCGAACTACGGTAATATTATCTTTCGATTTACAGGATAACATTTTTCTACTTTCGGTATCAGACGACGGAAAAGGCTTTGATAAAAATAGTCTGCATAAGGTAATGGCTCCCTATTTCACGGAAGAAACAGACTGCTCCGAACACTTTGGACTTGGACTATATATCTGTAAATTACTCTGCGAACATCACGGCGGCTGCTTGAAAATTGATAATGTTCCAAATGGTTCAAAAGTGTCTGCATTTTTCAAATCATTGCCTTGTAGATAAAAAGTAGATAATTGAAGAAAGGAGTTTTCTATGGAATTAAAAACAATCGAGCTGACTAAAAAATTTGGCCAAAAGACCGCTGTAAACCATTTGAATATAACCCTTACAAATGGCGTTTATGGCTTGTTAGGTGCAAATGGAGCTGGAAAAACTACACTCATGCGGCTGCTATGCAACATTCAAACTCCCACATCCGGAAAAATTGTTTTGAATGGTAAAAATATTGTGGGACTTAACGAAAAATACCGTGATCTATTAGGTTATCTCCCACAACACTTTGGCTATTATCCCGATTTTACAGCACTTGATTTTTTGTTGTATGTATCTGCCTTAAAAGGATTAAGTGAAACAAGCGCAAAGAAAAAATCAAAAGAACTGCTTGAAGCTGTTGGCTTATCTGCGGAGAGCAGACATAAAATTAAGACCTTTTCCGGCGGCATGAAGCAACGTTTGGGGATTGCACAGGCAATGCTTAACGACCCTCACATTTTAATTTTAGATGAACCAACGGCGGGGCTTGACCCAAAAGAGCGGGTGCGCTTCCGTAATTTGATAAGTGCCTTTGCCAAAAACCGCATTGTGATTTTGTCAACACATATCGTTTCCGATGTAGAGTTTATCGCAGAAGAAATCATTATGATGAAATCGGGGCAGATTGTCCACTTTGGAGAACCGCAGGAAATCACTTCGGAGCTTAACGGACAAGTATGGGAATGTATTGTCCCAACTGCTCATGCAGAAAAGTATGCCGCTTCATTTAATACAAGCAATCTTCGCAACACAGATCAGGGCGAAACAATATTAAGAATCATTTCTGATCGCCCGCCTATGGAAAATGCAGTAAAAGTACAACCGAATTTGGAAGACTTATATTTATTCTATTTCAAATAACATAATTTTTGTTGTTTGAAATTTTTCAAAGGAGATATGGAAGAATGAAAAAACTAATTCAATTTGAATTGCGGAAAATATTTTCAAAACGCCTTACACAAGTTTCTTTGCTTGCATTGTTGCTTTTGTCGTTCCTTTTGGACTTTTCGTCTTATCAAAATATGTATGCCTTTAACGGAAAAAGCCGCGAGGGGACAGGACGGACGGCTGTTGAAATTGATAAGTCTATCGCAGAAAAATATGAGGGAATGTTGACTGATGAAAAGGTACAACAAATGATGGCAGAGTTTAAGCCTACACAGGATTTGCATGGTATGAATGCAGTATATCTTTATCAAAATGCCTTACAATCGGCTTTGTTTCGCAACTTCTCTGATTTGAATGGAAACTGGAATGGTCTTAGTGTTTCTGACGTATTCGGGAATGAGGAAATCAAAATTGGATATACATACGGCTGGCTCACGACAAGTCAAAATATGGTAAAAATATTTCTTGTTTTATCATTAGTTGCCGCCATTATGACCGCACCCGTTTTTTCGGGAGAATATGGGGGCGTTGACAATATCATTTTGACAAGCAAATACGGAAAAACAAAATGCGCCGCAGCAAAAATCATGGGAAGTATTTTAGCCGCGTTGATTGTAACTGCCACCACCTTGGCAATTAACCTTATATATGCTTTTATACTATACGGAAGCGATGGACTGGATTGCAGTATTCTTTTTGCTCCTGTGGTTTTTGCCACGGACTATATCCCATTTAATATCACCTGCGGTACATTGCTGGAATATCAAATACTTTTGGCTTTTACCGGCACGATCAGTATTACAGGTATCACATTAGTTTTATCTGCTCTATGCAAAAATCAAACAGTGGCATTAGTCGCTTCTGCGGCGATTTACCTTTTCCCTGTCATGCTGCCTGTTACCGAAACGAGCTCATTATTCAAAATCATTACGCTTTTGCCGCTGTATCATGCACAGTTTGTTTCTCTTATGTCGGTAAAACAGATAAACGGTAATATACTTTACGCACTAATGGCTGTACCAGTTGCATTGATATTTATGGGAATTGGTGTTTTTATCTCCCGTAGCTTTTTTGCAAAACATGAAGTTTCATAAGCAGACTGCTGTATGATAGTTATACTAACTAAGCAACTCCTTACAATATGCCGCAGCGGCGGTTTCATACAGATTATTTCCCTCGGAATCTATCACAACAATGACCGGAAACTGCTCAACCTCCAGTCTGCGGATCGCCTCTGTCCCCAGATCGTCATAGGCGATCACCTCTGATCGGATAATGGACCTTGACAGCAACGCCCCCGCCCCGCCTACGGCTGCAAAATATACCGCCCCGTTTTTCACAATGGCTTGGCGAACCTCTTCGCTTCGTTTCCCTTTTCCTATCATGCCCCTCAAGCCTAAATCCAACAGCGCCGGAGCATAGCGATCCATACGGCTTGCGGTAGTAGGCCCGGCCGAGCCGATCGCTCTCCCTTCCCGCGCGGGGGATGGCCCCATATAATAGATCACATTGCCCTCCATTTTTATCGGAAGACTCTCACCCTGTGCCAACGCTTCCTGCATCCTCTTGTGAGCTGCATCCCTCGCCGTATAGATTGTGCCTGTCAAGTATACATAATCTCCCGCCCGCAGAGAACGCGCATCCTCTCGGGACAATGGAACCGTTATCTCTCTATCCATTCATGCCTCCGTTTGTCTTATATTGTTCTGACTGCATGTCTGTTTACATGACAGCATATATTCACAGCTACGGGCAACCCCGCTATATGAGTGGGATAAGTGTTAATATTCACAGCCAACGCTGTTGTGCTTCCTCCCAAGCCGCCCGGACCAATTCCGGAACGGTTGATCCTCTCCAACAATTCCTCCTCGAGCTCTTTTACATAAGGAATTGGCGAGCGTTCCTTCACAGAACGCGTCAACGCTTTCTTGGCCAACAGCGCACACTTCTCAAAAGTACCCCCTATCCCTATGCCCACTACCATAGGCGGGCAGGCATTGGGACCGGCATCTCTCACAGCAGTAAGCACGGCGTTTTTTACACCTTCTACTCCATCAGCCGGTTTCAGCATAAAGATGCGACTCATATTTTCACTTCCAAATCCTTTTGGAGCCACAGTGATCGTAACCTGACTGCCAGACGTCATTTCATAATAAATGACCGCGGGCGTATTGTCCTTCGTATTCTCCCGAAAGAGCGGATCTCCCACCACGGATTTCCTCAAATACCCGTCTACATAACCCTGACGAACGCCCTCGTTGACAGCATCCTCCAAAATACCGCCCTCAAAATGCACCTCTTGTCCAATCTCCAAAAAAATCACAGCCATTCCGGTATCCTGACAGATGGGGATCATATCTTCACCGGCAATTTTCATATTTTCCTGCAACTGTTCCAATATCTGCCGCCCCAGAGGAGACTCTTCCCGTTCCTTGGAAAGCTGCAGTCTCTCCCGCATATCCTCCGACAGGAAATGATTCGCCTCGATACACATTTCTTTTATGTTCTGCGTGATCGTATTAACATCTATCGTCCTCATATGTGCTCCCTTATTCCGCAAACTGCTTCCGGATCTCCTCCAGTCCCTCCGGCGTGGACTTCCCAGGCTGCCAGTTGATCTTTTGCCCGTCCTCCTGATACCGTGGAATCATATGAAGATGGAAGTGCATTACGGTCTGCCCCGCCGCTTCTCCATTATTCTGTACCAGATTCACCCCGTCACAGTGCAGTTTATCCGTCATCTGTACTGCCAGTTTCTTCGCCAACACCAGTACCTTGGAAGCTGTCTCATCAGGCAGTTCAAAAAGATTCGCCGCATGGCTCTTGGGCAGTATCAGCGCATGTCCTTTCGTGGCAGGCTCCAAATCCAAAATAACCTTAAACGCATCATCCTCATACAAAGTCTTGGACGGGATCTCCCCACTCACTATCCTGCAAAAAATACAATCCTCTTTTCTCATCGTCAACCGATCTCCTTTCTCTATCCCTCAAATATAAAAATCTGATCCAGATTCCTCAAAATACGGAAATCGCCCTTCATCTTCATTGCGCCGGACATAAACGCCCGTTGAAAGGTCATCCTTCCATTTACAATATCCTCCATGGTAGAACGATTCACCTGCATCTCCACATTTACCGATTCCTCTGCCCCATAAAAACACTCCATTTCCGCTCCGCTTATTTTTATAAACAGCGGACTCGGTTTTTCCTCTATAGCGATCAGATACGATGCCTCCACTCCCGGCTGGGGTCTAAATGCCTTTCGCAGTTCAGCCAGATACTCTTCCTCGCCTTCAGCGCCTTCGTTGTTCATCTTGTCTCGGAACAGACTGGTCAATTCCTGAATATCTTCTTTTTGTCTCTGCACATAGCTATCATCCGTCACATACTGGGAGAGCTGTTCCGTCTCTTGCGGAGTGAGATCGATCGCCCGAGGTGGAGCGGTGATCGACTTCACCGCCTGATTGCTGGCAGGAAAACATGCCGTGCGCTGATTGATCGTGCGATATATATTCTCCGCTTTCTTTTCTATAACGTGGTGATATTGCTCGTTCATCTCCAGCGTCAACGTATTCTCGATGTAGCCGCAGAGACCGCTGCATGGACGACCGCCCAGAATCTCCCACGCCGTTGTCAGGTTCAGCTTGGCTTCTCTCTCTCCATAAGTGGTAGCCATAACGATCGGCGCCATATAGATTTGTCCGATCCTTTCCTTGTCGCCAAACAGCCAGCACGCGTCCAAAAACTGCTGCATGTAACCGCCGATCCCATACCACTCCACAGTGGTGGCGAGAATGATCCCGTCTGCTTCCTTCAATGTCTGCGGCAGCGTCGCAATCGCATGTTTATTCTCAAAAAGATTGTAACGCGTCACTTTGACGCGCAGCTCTTCCAAGACCTCCTGCACTTTATTGATGACAAATATGGTCGGATCATCAATGATCCCTCTTCCACCGTAATAAATGTTAATATTCAAGGCCACACCTCTTCCTTATAAAATGCATTTCTTTCACAATTATACATGAAAGCTTCCTGAATCACAACTATTTCTCTAAATACTTTAGAGCCTAACTTTTGAGCCTGTCCGAATTTTCTCTTGTCTTTTTTCTGCCGCTGATATAAAATATAGAAATGAATCCAAATATTTTTCAGTTAAGAGGAACTTCCATGAAAGCTAATTTCCCTTCTTATGTAAAAGCCGTCTGCAAAAGTTTTTTGACAGCGTATGCTTTATCTGTGGTGTTTGCTCTGCCTCTGAATCCTACTGATTATGAGAATACTCTCGATTATATCATCGCATCCGTCTACGAACTGCTGGGGAACTATGATTTTAAATTTTTTCTGATATTGATACTCGCTTTCTTTTTTTATCGGACAAAAAGGACGCCCTCTCATTGCCGCTCTTCCATTTTTTTATCTGTTTTTTTTGCTCTTTGCCTGTTGCTGGGACAGAGCTATTATGAGACCGGTTCCTGCGTCTATTGCTTTGGCAGCCTTGTCAATGTCTGCAAATTTGTATTAGCATTGTCAGGATTCCTGATTTTATTCTACACCCTGATCGGCTTGCTGTATACATTTTTTGATTCTACTTCTTTTGTCTCAGAAGAGGAGCATTTTTTTACCCGACATACTTTCTCAAAAGCCTTTTTCATCATATGGGGATCCTATATGCCTTTTCTGCTGCTCAGTTATCCCGGAAATCTATGCTGGGATGCCATAGGTCAGATAGAACAGGTAATCGGGGCTTCCGGCTACAGCACGCACCATCCGCTTCTCCCCACCCTGATCATGGGCGGCCTCACAAAGGCAGGGTATGTATTGTTTCATTCCTATGAAATCGGACTGTTTACCTATATCCTGTTTCAGTCAGCTCTTTTGGCAGCGGCGCTGGCCGCCACCATCGCCGTGCTCTCAAGACGGGGCGCAAAATTCCGCCTGTTGCTCTGCCTGCTCCTCATTTACTGCATCACGCCCGCCTACTCAAACATGGCCTCCACAGTGATCAAGGACGTGCCCTACTGTGCCTTTGTGATCGCATATGTGGTATGCCTTGCTTTACTTCTGGAGGAACCGGAACGAATCGAATCTCCAAAAAACATGTTTGTATTTGCAATGCTCCAGATAGGGGTTATCCTTTTGCGCAACAATGGCCTGTATCTTGTGCTGTTTAGCGGCATCGTAAGCCTGGTCTATCTGTGGAAAAAATTCCGTCAGCGCAAAAAATGTCTTTGTTTTACAACTGCTTTCGCGGGAAGTATCCTTGCGGCAAGATTGACACTATTTCTTTTGGTACAGGCATGTTCTGCTTCCTCCGGCAGTATCGGGGAAATGCTCTCGGTTCCTTTCCAACAGACTGCCCGATACCTTCAGTTATACAAAGAGGAGATCAGTTTGGAGGAACGTACCGCTATTGAGGCAATATTGGGCGATGTGGACACCGTTGCCGCAAGCTATGATCCGGAAAGCTCCGATCCCGTTAAAGCCTTATTCAAAGCGGACGCTTCCACCGAAGAACTCTCCGCCTATGTAAAAGCCTGGATACAAGGTCTGTGCAAACATCCCTCTGCCTACTTTGACGCGTTTTTCCTTCATATATATGGCTGGTTCACTCCTTCTGTCAGCAATACAATCCGATATGAGGTTGACAGTTATGATACGATCCGACAAGGCGGCCTCTTCCCTTATGCGGACAAACTCCTGATCTTCTATTATCGGTATGCCGGACGCATCACATTACTAGGGCTTCTGGAAAACATTGGCGCGGCAGTATGGGCATTGTTCCTCCTTACGGTTTATCAAAAAAGGTTGAGGCAGACCGCTGCCATCTGCGCAGGTATTCCCCTGTGGGTCAGTCTCTTGGTATGTATGGCCTCACCCTGCTTTTTCAGACACCCACGATACGCATTTCCCATTTTGTTCACATTACCATTTTTGTATGGTTTTACACTGACAGGCACGAAAAAGCGAGGATAAGGATGGAAAAACAATTTACCAAAAATCATTCTCTCATAGCCAAGGGCTTTGCAATTATGCTGTTATTGATCTACCATTTATTCGAGACAGAAGATCTGGTCACATCCATGGATGTGATCTATGCGCCATTTTCTCTGTCTACGTTTCTCCTGGTTACCAGATTCGGGAATGTGTGCGTATCCATTTTTGTATTCCTCACATCCTTCGGCATCGCCACCGGACTGCTCGCCCAGGGAGAAGGCTTCTCACCTGCTTCCGCTTACGAGCAGGCGGTAAAGCGTTTTGTAATTTTATTGACAAACTTTTTCGTACTGTACCTGAGCGTCAATCTGCTGTGGGGATATTTTCTTGACTATGACTCCCTCTATGGCCTGAACAAACAGGGTTTTCTCTATCTTCTGACCGATGCGACAGGTATGTCCATGTATTTTAACACGCCTACCCTAAACGCAACGTGGTGGTATATGGAGATTGCTTATCTTCTGATCTTTTTGGTTCCTTTTGTGACATGGCTCGTTAAAAAGCTTGGATACTCCGCCCTGCTGTTGACCTATTTCCTGCCATTTTTGATCAACTTCCATCCCGATATGAAACGCTATCTGTTCGTATCCGTTCTCGGCGTGTGTGCCGCCTATGGAAAATGGCTGGACAAACTGCTGAATTTAAAAGTACATTCGCTGATCCGGTGGGGGGTGAGTATCGTCGGTTTTGTCCTATGTATACTGATCCGCCAAAATTATGTTGTGCAGGAATACTATATTTATCTGGTGGATGCCTTCATCGCTTTATTTTTAATCTATTTTGTATCAGGAGTGATCGGTACGGTTCCTGTTTTGAATAAGACATTCTCTTTTATCGGCAAACATGCCATGAATATCTATCTCGTGCACACTTTTTTCTATATGATTCTATGGCGGCAATATATATACCGATTCCGCTATGCTGGAATCACATTTCTGCTTCTGCTGCTTTCCAGCCTGTTATACTCCATTTTGTTGGAATGGCTGAAAAAAATAACCGGCTTGAAAAAACTGCTTGCGCGCTATAAAGGATGACGTCTTTTCATGTGCCTCTGTATCAAGCACATAAAGGATGCCACCACAAAACCGGTGAGAAGTCCCCCAATATGAGCGGCATTATCCACATTGCGTCCGGTAAAACCACTGTAAAGAGAATAAAAGATCATCAAAAACACTCTTGGAAGTGTAACATTTTCCATTCTCCTGCCGGAAAATAGTACCATCGCCAACAACACGCCATCCAGGCCAAATACTGCCCCGCTGGCGCCGATGCTCCCCGCCATATCATTGCTCCAAGCCTTGTAAAACAAGGACAGAAGATTCCCGCCGATACCTGACAAAAAATAGAATATCGTATACCAGACATGTCCGACTTCTTTCTCAATCATCGCTCCCAGAAAGAAAAGGATCAACATATTGTGAAAAATATGCCCCATGTCTCCATGCAAAAATAATGCCCACAGTATTCGGAGGTATTCCCCCTCTATCAGAACAGACCGCAGATCCAACATACCCTTATCATACAACTGACTCCCTGTGAGATTACACATGAAAAACACCAGTACATTTACGGATACCAGCGCGATACTCATGATCGGCAGATCTTTCCATCTACTCATAAAATGGTCTCCTTTGGCAAGTTACAGGGCAGAGACCCGCAAAACCTTCGGTTTTACGGGTTCGCTTCGCTCGTCAAATGCCCAAAAAATCATCTGCCCGTGCAAGCACGGCATCTGCTTCTTTGGGCACTTGACTCTGCCCTTTGCGTATATTTTACCACAAACTGCCGCAGATGTGTCAGGTAAAAGCTTTATCGGAAGATCAATTCTACTGTCCCCAGGCAGATTTCGTCTTCTTCCTCTAATTTCCGGCGTTCATAAGGCTGCAGGCGTAAACCGTTTTTAGCCGTTCCATTGGTCGAATTCATATCTTCCAAGTAATAGTCCTCCCCTTCTCTGATGATCCTGGCGTGTACTCGGCTCACAGATTGATCCTCCAAAACCAAATCCGATTCCCCTTTTTTCTTTCCAATGATCAGACAATCGTTATCCAACATGGAAACAATTCTTCCCTCCGGAGTATACAACCTGTGAATGATCTCTTTCTTCTCCTTCGGCGCCGCAATATAGACCGTTCTTCCATAATCCTGATCCTCATAGGAAGGCTCCTCTGCCACCATATGGCCTTCCATGGCAAGCTGTATGCTATGATGATAAGCTTCCCTCTGCTCTCTGTTTCTACGCCGTTTTCCTTCCAAAAAGGAGAAAAGTCCTCTTTTTTCTGATCGCATGGCTTCTCCGGAATCTGTTGGCATATTTTCAGCCTTCCCCTCTGTCTCCCCACTCGTCTGATATCGTTCCTGTTCTATGCGCCCATACTTTCCATATTTTTTCTCTCCGTATTCCCTATCCCTATACCTTTTTTCTCTGTATCCTCTGTCCTCATACCCCTTTTCTTCATATCCGCTGTCTCCATACCTCTTTTCTCCATATCCGCTGTCCCCATACCTCTTTTCTCCATATCCGCCGTCTCCATATTCCTTTTCTTCATATCCTCTGTCCTCATACCCCTTTTCTCCATATCTGGCTTCTTCATATCCATATTTTTCACAGATACGCACCCCATCTGGTTCTCTTTCCTGGTCCAACAGTTTCACGTCCTCTAAAATCTGACCCTGCAGATAAAGTTCTCCGTTTTGTTCATATTGCTCGTACATCTTATAAATGCACTCCACCAACACCTCGTCCTCATAGTCAGCATGTTCCACCAAAAATTCCAGAAACTCCTGAAAACCATTTTCTCCTTCGTGATACGGCATATACAAAAAGGAAAACACCTTTTGATCCAAATCTTGAAAAATCTGCTCCGGATACCATAGAATATTATGTTCCTCCAACAAAAATCTTCCAAGTTCCAGACGAATTTGCTGAAAACTCCACATGAAATCTTTTACCCACTCTCTGGTGATCTTTTTTTTGAGAAACAACTGCGCCACGTTTTGCTTAGACGTGATATCATAGTACAGATACGCCTGTCCGTTCAAATAACGCAGACTACAGGACAGCAACCCCTTGATTCCGCCCCTGGACAAAATACAATACTGATATCGTCTCTCCTCCGGCTTTTTATCCAGCAACACTTTCTCATAATTGCAATGTAAGTTCTTCACATATTCTGTTTGCAACATTTATTTTCCTCCTGTCAATTTTCGCCAATTTCTGATCATAGATGTCGGGGATAGCACTACGCTCTCATATTGTACCGTCGTTCCCCAACTGCTGTCACTGCTCCAAAAGCTCAATCCCAAAAAAGGAAATAGCAATGTCCCGCTTCTCTCCACTTGTACTTTCCCTTTTTCCAGCCTCAAGCCGACTTCCCCTTGATTCCACGCAATATATTTTTCTTCATACAAAGCATTTTTTCTTGCCATCAAAAGACGCAATCTTTCTTCATTATCCTCCGCCTGTACGGTAGCGCCGTACATTGACAGCGCTCCCATATCCTGCTCCATCAAACATCTGTCATACTCATAGAACAAAAGGTAGATCACCAGCAAGACCACACTTAACACGATTGGAAATATCAAAGCCGCCTCCAACGTAAAATAAGCTCCTATCTTCGTTTTTCTCATAATCTCTTTTTTCATCATACTCCTCTCGTCACACACTCCTCTTCGTCACACACTTCTCTGCTCCAACCACAGGATACTCAAATATGCCGCCGTCAAAAACGGCAAATACGGCATCCTCGTATTCCCTTTCACTCGTCTGCATAAAAGCAGCGCTATCGAACAAACGGACAGATATAACAGGCTGATACATAACAGAACCACGCCGCCCAGATATCCCTGCTCCATCCCGAGGACTGCCACCACCATTCCATCCGCATACCCAGCCTTTCCTGTCAATCGGGCAATCGCCAGCAAAAATATTCCCGGAATCAGTCCCAACGCTCCGCTTAGCAAAATTTCTTTCCAATCTGCGTCTGTCAGACACATCCCCCACAGCCATATCACACATATGGCAAATACTCCTGTTATAAGAAATAACACATTGACCTTTTTCTCTTTGATATCCATCACACTGAGGATGGACAAATAGGCTAATATCCCAACTGTTCTCCACATAGGCTCTCCTCATTGGCATTTTGAACTGGCTTTACACAGTTTCTCTCACAGTTTTATCCACAGCGGCTACACGGCCTGTATCTTGCTTGCGCCTCTTCCCTTTCCAGCGTGTAAATACTTCTCCGCAAACCAGGGCAATCTCGGTCATAGTGGTAACGATCCCCTTGCACACCAATGTATACGGTCTCTGGACTTACCCCTCTGCCGCACTTTTCACAACAGGTATATTTCCCTCCGCTCTCATTTCTCTCATAAGGCACCCGCGACATGCTTACCTCGCGAATTGTCAGCGCCAGATGGGTACAGTTTGGACTCTCATGGTACACTGTGCCATTTCTGGCCAAGTAAACATAATCCTTTGTGACACTATTGTCACGTGGCATATTTCCCAACTCATACCCATTCCAAATATGTCCGTAGTATTTGTTTGCCATGCGGAATGGTCTCACTCCCGGCATCTGCATCCACGGGGACACAGCGTATGTCAATACCAACTCAAACTGATCTTCTCCTGTAAAAATCTCGCTTTCAACAAACTGCAACCCATCTGTTCCATAGATGAGCGGCGACTGGTTCAAATATTCTTTGCCTGCGTAGTTTATGATCTGTCCTTTTACATAGGTGTAGGAAAAGGCAATATCTAAAACCTCCTGACCCAAGCCGCTACCATCCTTTTCGGCCGCATCATCCCGCTCCAGCACATAACCGTATACACTCAGCTTGTTTCCGGTCTCCCGTAGCGCCAGCTCCAGATTTCCATGCAGCCGGATCATTTCTATCGCACATCCCATGTTGATGAAAAAGAACAGAAAAATCGGCAGTACGATCGCAGCCTCGACAGTCATGCTCGCACGCACTTTGCCGGACAAAAATAAGTCAAGGAAGGCGGATGGCGATATCCCCTTTATGGACGTAGTGAACTTTTCCCAGAGTTTTCGGGTCAGGGCGTGATCCGATCTCCCTGTGCTATGCTTTGGAGAAGGCATTTTATTTTCTTTTTTTGTTGGTCTGTCATTCCTCCACAAAAGGGACATCGCCATCCACCTTCCTTTTTGTCTCTCAATAACTTCTCTGTCTGGTAATGCTATACTCATATCCATAAGCGCTTTTGATCTGAATACACGCCTCCACGCGATCGTAACATCCATCCAGACGGAACGCTTCATTTCCGGCAGTCTGCCGAATATCCGCTTCCACCAGATTCATGGCTCTGCCGGTCAAAACATCCAGTTCTGTCAATGTCATAAAGATTCTGAGGTAATCCTCATAAGACAATCCTTCTCCTTCCCTTCCATCTCCCTTGTCACTGGCCGACAATGCCCCCTGCAAACTGTAATGCCAAGTATCCTCATCCTTCATCAAAGGGACTCTTCCGCCAGCCAAAAGTGTTTCCACATCATACAGGCTCTCCGCGTATGCCCAGCCTAAGAGAATTGCCAGTTTCAAGGGTTCCATCAACTCTGGGAGCTGCACGATCGCCGACAAAATAGTGGCAAGCAGTTCCGCTTCCATACATTTCATTTCATCCGACAAGATATAAACGGTGTTGGCCACTTCGCGCAGCAGACAGAGACGATTTGCCACGCTGCGAAGATTTTCCAGATCGCTTGACTCACCTGCCACCAAATATTCTATCTGATACAAAAGAGCGTTCTCCTCATCCTCCTGCCCATACCGCCCCATATATTGAAGCAAATATTCCTGAAAAACAAATCGCTCCAAAAATGTCTCTTCCGGGGACAACTCCTCCAGAGTAAAATTGCCCTGATTTAATATCCCCTGTTCCATCCGACTTGCCGCCAAATTATCCTGGACAATAGACCGACCAGAGAGAGTCTGAGGATCTTCAATAACCCATTTTAGTATGCCTTCCTGTCTGACCTCTTCCAAATAATCTGTGGGATTATCTATGCTTCCTCTGGTTTCTCCGATTTCTTCCGTTTCCTTCGTCTCTTCAGTTCCTCCGGTTTCCTCAGTTTTACCGCTTTCTTCAGTTTTGCCGGTTTCCTCAGCTTTGCCGATTTCTTCAGTTTTGCTGATTTCCTCATTCTCCGCATACTCCAACAGTTGTTGAATCTCCTGATCCACAGCAGCCTTTTCCGCCTCCACATCTCGGGAAGTCAAATCATTTGCATCCACTACCTGCATCCATTGCTGCAGCTCTCCCAAGAGAGACAATCCCACATCACTCCAGACGGCGGCGGCAGCGCGTCTGCGAAAAACCGCGCCGCCATCGTCTGTCAGAATCAAAGCTCTTGTCAGATTCACATCACTCACCGACATCGCAAAAAAATCCCGATAAATAAAATCAGACAAAAAGACATCCTCCATGGAAAGATTTCTCTCCAAATACTGCCTTAAATGCTGCGTCACATTTTCACTTGCGGCATAGCCGGAGCCGTATGAACTGTCAATGGCAAACAGATTATACTGTTCTAACAACTCTCTATGATATTCCGCAAAAATACTGTTCAATCCAATATCTGCCACACATTCGGTTTCCAAGCGGATCCCATTGCTCCGCGCACCTTCGATCAACGCCAGACAAAGCGAGATCAACACGGACAATGTCAATGCCAGATACACCGTCAGATAAGCAGGATCCTTTCTTCTGTCAAAAGACATTGTCCGCCTCCTCCCACTTATACTTTGTTGGTCTGTGATGTGATCTTGGAGAAAATAGAATTGACGATCTTGGTGATCTGTTCCTTAAAGACCAGAACCAGCCCCACCAACACCACGATAATCAGTATGATCTCCACCGTTCCCATACCGTCCTCTTCAACCAACAACTGTCTTATTCCTTTCAGATCGTTCATAAAATCCTCCTTCTGCGCTCTGCGCTTTTCTTTTGTAAGTGTCTTTGTTTCTTTCCCACAGTCTCAATCTTACAGCGCTGTGGAAGAAAATGCCGGAATCATAATCATTACCATCACTACAAGCAACATCATAACCATAGGCACGAGCAGTTTTGTCACAGCCTCCTCTCCCATTCTCCTGCAATTTTGCGTGCGCTCCTGCATGGATTGATCCGCCTCCTCTCGAAGCCTTGTCAAAAGCATACTATTGCCCTTTTTTAAATTTTGTTGAAGCAATGTACTCAAGCGAATGTACTCCTGCAGTCCCGTTCGTCTTCCAAAATGTTCATATGCCGCACCCTCCGATATTCCCGCTTGCAGTTCCCGACAGATATACAACATTTCCTCCAAAATAAAGCTTTCCCTACCGCCCTTTCCCCGTTTTTGCTCATACTCTCCCGCAACTTTCAGAAACGTTCCCCTCACTGTCATTCCTGCACCCAGATACAGCGCCAACTTCTGTACGACATCCGGATACTCCAGTTTCATTTTTCGTTTCCTTTCTTCCAGCTTGTCATGCAGATCTTTATCTGCCAAAAAGTAGACCAGAACCGCCACCATAAGTCCACCTGCCCATAACAAGATACTACTGTCCTGCGACACCTGACTCCAAACAATCTCCTGCCCGTTTAATTCTTCGGGAAGATTCCATATTTCTTGTTCTCTTTGCGTCTGTTGTGACACAGCGAGCAATTCTTCCAATTCTCGGTGCAACTGTTCTGATGAAGATAACTGTATCGGTGTCAGGCGAACGGTAAATTCCTCCTTCCACTCCATATCCTCATAAGAAATCTCCGCGCCCAAGCAAACTGTCTCCGCCTCCTCCACCTCCCACACTGTCCCTGAAGCGCTCACCAGATCGGGGCGATCACTCTCCCACTCCACCGCAAACGGGTAATTCTCCAGAGATTCCACCAGATTCAAATCCTTTGTCACATTCCACAGATCTTCATTTTCTCCGGCCATTACAAGAGGCAGCTCCTCCCGAAATACCAAGAACAACTCTTCCGCCTGTTCTTTGGTCAATCTCTGCGGCTCTACTTGAATGTGAAAAATCTGTTTCGCCTCATCCGACTGTGATCCCAAAACCGCCTCCAGCTCCAATTCCTTTTGGGGTTCCTGATAAGAACCTCTCGCGATACTTCCCGAATCATCCAAGATCCTCTCACTTTGTGATTTGATAAAGAGAAGCATCCCCAACAGTGTGCCCGCGAGAAACAGCAGCAGAGACAGACTTAACTTTTCCACATAATACAGAACACAAAGCCTCTCCGTGTTCTCCCCGGGATGGGTGATCTCCAAATCTTTTGCCACCTGCCTGTTGGAGAAAACCGAAAGTTTCCTGATACATGCGCGCTTATACAGAAACATTCCCATGCGGGCAAAAGGAATCAAAATCTTTTGCTTGGTCTCTCCCACTTCTTCATTTCGGGACAAAAATCCTAATATCAAATATAGGACGAACACAACACCTGCAGCCAGATACATCCCACACCTCCCTTCAACCGCCGATCTCCGTCTGAATCTTGGCGAGAATGTGATCACCCGCCACATACGCAGCCAGATACAGCGTCAGACATCCTGTCATAACAGCGACACCCTGCAGATTGTGATAAAGACTGTCAAAGTAACCCGGATAAGTAACCTCTATGTATGTGAGAATCACAAAAGGAATCGCTTTCATAATATTTTGTTCCATCCTTCTCCCACTCAACACCGTCTGCATCTCCTGTCTGACATCGATACGCCGCCCAATGATCTCCACAGAGACGCGTATGATCTCAGGCAGGTTGCCTCCGCTTCTCTTGGCAATCGCAAAAATCTGTGCAAACTGCCCGATCTCTTCGCTGCCGCTTCGTTCCGCGAGATCTGCCAACTGTTCCTCCAATGTGATATTGATCACCATTCCCCTGCGAATCAGCTCCAATTCTTGATAGATAAAAGAATGTTCGCCATAGAGAAGCCGCATGTCTGCTCTGCTCTCCAAAAAGGCATTTTCCACCGCATATCCCGCTTTCAAGGAAGCGGACACAGATAAAATACATTCCTTAAACTGAACCGTCAACTCTTCCCTGCTGCGCATTGCTTTTTTCTCCACAAGATGCTTGAAAAAGAACACACCCACCACAGAGAGCGGTAATACTGCCCATATGCTGCGATAAAAGAAATACGCCAAAAAACATACCGCTCCTGCCGCCTCCAGGACAGTCAGCGCCAATTCTCCCTTTTTCCATGCATATTTATGATAGTCCCGCCGCTTTAAGTTTGTCCTGATAGAGCAGATTCCCTTTTTTCTCAAGCCTTCCCAAAATGTTTCCTTCACTGTCCTGTCCCTCCTCCTCTAATCGATATAGTGGATTTAACCGTATCCGATCGTTTTCATATGCCGCCACCTCCGTTATTTCCATCACCCGACGGCTTTTATCCCGCAGTCTGCCCAAATGTACAATAATATCGATCCCCGAAGCGATCTGCTGCCGAATCGCCGCAAGCGGAATCTCCATTCCCATGAGCACCATATTCTCCAGACGGGAAAGCATATCGCCTGCGCTGTTTGCATGTCCTGTGGACATGCTCCCGTCATGGCCTGTATTCAGACATTGCATCATGTCTACCGCTTCCGCGCCTCTGACCTCGCCCACGATAATCCTGTCAGGCCGCATACGCAGAGAGGTACGGATCAATTCTCTGATCGTAATCTCATTACAGCCTTCCGCATTACCGCTTCTCGTCTCTAAGCGAACCAAATTCTCGATCCCCTGCAGTTGCAGCTCCGCACTGTCCTCAATAGTTATGACACGTTCGTCAGTTGGGATGAAACCAGACAGGACATTGAGAAAAGTGGTCTTACCGCTGCCTGTTCCGCCGCTGATAAAAATATTGTATTTGGCGCGTACCAGTTTTTCTAAAAATTCGGCAGCTTCATTGGAAATAGAATGTTTTTGTATGAGTTGACTCATCGTGATCGGTTTATCCGGAAATCTGCGTATGGTTATGATCGGCCCGTTTAGGGCGATGGGATCCATCACAATGTTTACGCGGGAACCGTTGGACAATCGGGCATCCACAATCGGCGACGCCTCATTGACCGCACGATTACAGCCTGCCACAATCTGTTGTATCACATCCTGCAGCTTCTCTGTCGATTCAAAACCGATGTCCAACCGCATGAGCCGTCCGCTTTTTTCAATAAAGATACGATCTCTGCCATTGACCATAATCTCCGTCACCGCGCTGTCATCTACAAGCTCCTGCAAGATATCCAGCCGCCTCAGAGAATCAAAAAGCTCCCTTTTTAACCTTATTCGCATCTCCACGGAGCAGACCGCCAGACATTCCTGTCCCAACAACACCTCGTCGATGGCCTCCTCCACCTCTTCGTCGGTAAAATCTCTCCCATAGTCCATTCTTTCTTGTACTTTTCGGCGAAATTCCTTTTTCAGCTCTGTATATTCCATTGTCCCTCCTACTCGGCAAATTCTTTGATCTGTGCCTGTACATACTCCGCCAGATCGCTCTTGGTATATTGCTCCATATCTTCCGGCAGTCTGCGTATTTGAG
This sequence comes from Candidatus Gastranaerophilales bacterium, assembly GCA_023663225.1. Classification (GTDB taxonomy): domain Bacteria; phylum Bacillota; class Clostridia; order Lachnospirales; family Lachnospiraceae; genus Acetatifactor. The sequence goes on along the minus strand of JAMPHU010000013.1, from coordinate 42,746 downwards.
GCAAGCTGCATCTTTTCGTCTTGTGCAACACATCCTCATAGTCGTAAAGAGCCAGAATTTGCTCGTATTGTGTCAGTTTGCACTTGGCCACTCGGTCATTTTTGGTCAGGGTAAACACCTGCACACATTGTCGCAGAATTTCAAAAAGCCCTTGCATGTTCTCCGTCAAGTCAAGCACAACGTATTCATATCCTCCAAACTCTCCAATCTTCTGCAGCAGCTTAAGCCACTCCGCCCCCGAGATGCCAAGGAGATTCTGACCTGACCGCATAGGCGGTATATAGTCCAGATTGCCTCTTTTTTGGATGATCGCCTGCAATCGTAACTTGAACTTGTCCTTCTGCGCCGTGAGGAAATAGAGCAGATCAGCCATATCTCTGGTCTGCATATCGGGGAGTAACTCTGTAATACCCGCATAGTGCTCAAAATTCATGTACAATGTGCGATGCTCTCTCGCCAACATCTGACTCATGGTGATGGCGAAGGTAGTCTGCAGACAACGGCGTATCGGCGAGTACATCCCCACAAATTTTGTCTGACCGCAGATCGTCAGTTGCGGCAAAGTCTCCCCGACAATCTCCATATAAGTTTCCAAAAGTTCTCTCAACACATTTTCCGCCCGTTGATATTTGTCTATATTTTTTATCTGGTCCCATCTCACTGTCCCGCTCTCATTTAAAATCACCATCCCCCGCGGCATCAGCTCTTCAAGCTCCTCCTGATATGTAGACTCAGCGACCACCATCAGCGACACTTCCTCCGCCTTCTCCCCTTTGATCAGTTCCTCCATATCTGTGTAGGTGTGAACTTCCCAAGGAAGATCCCTGCGCCGCTTTAAATATTCTGTCATCAGTCTGGCATATTCTTCCTCCCTGTCACACAAAACCAGTATTTCCGTATGCTTCTTCATCTCGCTCAATAGACACCTCCCCAACTCATCAGCGCACTGATCAAAACAGGCCCCGACAGACAGATACCCGCCGCCTTCAATTCTCTCTTGTCCTCAAAATACAGGCGCAGATTGCCGGTACGGACCACATCCGTCACATACTCCCCCAAATACAGTAGGCGCTGTCGTATATTTTTCTCTCTGCATAACTTGATCAGGGAAAATATCGCTGAGACCAGCATAGAAACAAACAAGAAAGATAAAATTCTGCCGCCGGAAAAATATCCCGCGCAAATGCCCAACAACTTGATATCTCCGGCTCCGATCGTCCCGATTCGGAAAAATGGATAAAACGCTGCGATCACCGCCAAACTTCTGGCAATAAAGATCGGGATCCCCATGCCTCCTCCCCGAAAGGCATCCACAAGCCCCGCCGCCAAAATTCCCAGCAGAAGCAAATTAGGTATTTTCTGCCTGATGTAATCAAAACAACAGGCAAGTAGCAACAAAAAACACAGTACTGCCAACACATCATCTCCTTTGTACTCAGTCAATATTCTTTCGTGAAATCCGAGGCGGATCCTGCCTCAAAGATTATATAGAATGATCAGCAGCCCGTCGGCCGCTTATGAATTGAATTATACACATACTCTGTCAATTTTTCAATTAGTAAAATCCTACAAAATTCTGTAAAACCCAATTCCATAAAGTGCTACAAGCCCTGGAATTCCAAGGATTCCGGATGTCAAAACCGTAGTTATATTAATTCCGACTCCCAAGGAAATCCCGATGGACTCTAACGCTCCATTCACAAAATAGATCGCAACCGTTCCCAAAATACTTCGCAACGCAAAATTCAACAGCCATTCCACCTTTTTTCGCACCGCGCCGATTAACAGCACTATGATACATGCGCCTATGATCAACAACATCCCTGTCTCGTTTTCCACATTTCCCTCAGCTTACCTGCCTTTGCTACACTTTATGTCCAAAACTGGTAAAATATGAAAAAAATGGAATATTTTTCTTGTTCAGTGTCTATACTTTTAATAACAAAGCAGAAAGGAAGATGTATTGTGAAGCTTGACTTTCATAAAACGATAGAAACTCCCAGTGTCCTGGAAGAAGATTTTACGCCAGTGAATATCCAAGACTCATTAGAAAAAACCCGTCAAGACTTGGAAATCGCCTATGCGGGTTTTAACAATGCTGTGGAGATCGATCTGATCGACAGTTATATTTATGAAATTAATTCTCTCCAGAAGCGATACAAGCATCTGACAACCCTTGCCGCTCTGGAACCAGCAGCAGACACGGAACGTCTATACCAACATTCCGCGATTCGCACCCTGGTCAGTCATGTTTTCAGTTAATGTGTTTCTGCCATAGGTCAACCCTGCATACACTGTCTGAGAATTGTTCATAACGGGCCCGTTATGATTTTGCTTTGCAATTTCTTTGTAGACATCATGGAGAGGCTGTATCACCCGACGGATCTCATCAAAACCTTCCGTCTGCCTGCGTCCCTCGCAGACAGCCAGCCTTCTGATACAATACAGATAGAGCTGCATCAGATTGGGAGCAGGTTCATATTTCAGATTCAGGGAGTGCAAAAGCTCGTTCAGGCAGCCGCGCACCTTGCGGGCAGCCTCCCTGAGCGCCACGTCCTCCCCGGCGCGACATGCCTCCTCGCCTTCCTCCAAATAGCATAAAAGCATTTCATACAATATCACAACCAATTCTGTAGAATTCGCCTGCGTGATCCGCAATGTAAACTGCTGCTTACATTCCTTTGTCATGTTTTCCTCACGACTCCTTCACTCAAAAAATATATTACTGCAACAGTTGCAATACCTGAGACGGCCTCTCGTTAGCCTGGGCCAACATCGATGTGCCCGCCTGCACCAACACTTGGTTGGTGGTATAGTTCGTCATCTCCTCCGCCATATCCACATCCATAATGCGGGAATAAGCCGCCGTCATATTTTCACTCGTAACGTCCAAATTCCTGGTCGTGGATTCCAAACGGTTCTGATATGCGCCCAAGCGCCCCCGCACCTCGTTCACATAGGCCAGCGCATCCGTAATTCGTATGATGCCCTCCAAAGCGCCCGTCTTGGTGCTCACATCCAATCTGTCAATGGACAGATTCTTTAACGACATGGCGGGAATACAGACTTCCAAAATCTGTCCCTCATTTGCGCCCACTTGCAGACGCATGGGGCCGATCCCTGTCGCATCGATCAAAAGTCCCGTACTCGCTGCCGTTCCCGTCACAGCGGCAGTTCCTACCGCTGCGGATGTCCCGTTAGATACAATGGGCGTCGTCCCATAATCTTTTCCATCCTCTGCGCGAGTGATATCCAACTTCATCAAAAAGCCATTGCTCGCCTTGATAATCAGAAAATCATCCTTGACTTCAGCGATGGCGTCCTCCGGAAAACCTGCGCCAAATTCAATATTGTCTATCTGAAATACCATTTTGGTGTTCGCCGCGGTAGTAGATGCCATATTGGCCGACACTTCCACGGTTGCCGTAGTGCCCGAGACAACCGGCGCAGTCACCTTGCTCACCACCAGGCTGTTTAAGGTATATTCTCTCACTGGCACATCAGGGCTGTAGTAATTCACTTTAATATCTACGTTATTGGTGTAACCCTTCAGCTCATAGTCGCCGTTCAGCAAAGGCTGACCGTTAAACTCTGTAACCTCGGAGATTCTGTCGATCTCCTCCTTCAACTGCGCGACCTCCTTCTGCACCAGCTCCCTGTCATTATCAGACAAAGTGCCGTTCGCGGACTTGATCGCCAGCTCGTTCATTCGCTGGATCATCTCCGTGATCTCAGTGAGCGCACCGTCTGCTATCTCTATAACGGAAATGCCGTCAGAAGCGTTTTGGCTGGCCACATCCAGACCTGTTATCTGCGCGTCCATCCTCTTTGCCATAGCCAGACCCGCCGGATTATCCTTTGCGTGATTGACCTTCAAACCCGAAGAAAGTCGTTCCAGTGATTTGGACAGGAGGTCGTTATTGTTTGCCAATGAATTGTTCGCCAGCATAGCCGACACATTATAATTGATTCTCATATTCTACCTCTGCTTCCTTTACTGCTTGTAAAAATACTTTTGCCACCCGATACAGATCCGCATTGGTGGCTGCGTCCTGTTTTTCGACCTGTTTACGGGGATGACCCGCGGACGCATGATAAGCGTTCCCGCTCACAACGGGCAGCTCTGTCACCTTCATATCAAGCCGGTCAGTGAATATATCGACAGCCTGATTCCATTTCGTAACCTCTTCCGCTGTATTTCCTATCAAAAAACCGCTGACAGTGTCGTCCTTGACCGAAAGATGCGCTTCTACCCGCTTCTCCTGCGACCACTCCATCGTAAGATGGATATCTCCTTTTCTGGCCTCGTCATGCTCCAAAGTCAGGTGTATTTTGGTCAACTCCTCTCCAATGTACATAGGAAGGATGTATTCCTCAGAAGCAGCCAGTTTCCCCGCGACGGCAAGCTGCTTGTGCACCAACTGCATATCCTTTAAGTCCACGTAGGACTCCACCTGTTCCAGATCGGTCTCCTCCACCAAAGTCTGCATATCTGCTATCATCTGCCCGTACTGCTCGCGGAAAGTCTCACCTTCATCCAGGCTCTCCCAGGCGTCAGTGGGAAGCTCTTCCTCCTTGCCTTGCTCTTGCAGCATTTTGAACAGATTTTTCTCCCCGTGCAGAAGCGCCTGTGCTGCCAACAGATTGTCCGCATTGGCAGGAATCTCTCCTTTTTGCAGAAGCAGGATCGCATCCTCCTCCGTCAGAGCAGCCTCTCTGATCTGTGCCAATTCCTCCTCGCGATATGCCGCCGCGCTCTCTTCACTGTATGACATTTCTGTCAGTTCACTTTTCACATCCTGCAAAAAACCCTTGGAGATTTGATCTGAAATACTCTCGCCCTTTCTCACCAGCTCGGCGAGCGCTCCAAAGGAGTCCTCCACTTTTACGTCCAATCCCTTAAAGCGATTGCTGCGCACAGCGGAAAGCAAATTGGAAAACTGCAATTCCGCCTGCGTGTTGACCACCGCTCCCACAACGGCCCCGTCGGAGCGTTCGATCTGCCGGATCAGCCGGTAGATCCCAATATAAGCGTCCTTCTCCTGTTCGGTGATCTCTTTGTTTTTCTCCATACCATACAGAAAACGACTATAGCTCTCCGCACTCTCCTCATAAGTTCGGGAATCGTCACTAAAATAACGCTCCAACTCCTCAAAACTTTTCTCCAGAGGATTGATCCCATCCCGAATCATCTTAAGAGTTGACGCAGGCGTCATTTTTTCTATGACAGAGCAGACCTGCTCATAGGCTTCTCTCACCTGTTCGACGTTTTCTTTTGTCATGTCCATGTGATTGTATCCCAGGATTCGGATAGCCCTTTTATTCTCCTCGTTTACCTCCAATCCCAAGTCGCGGACAATATCTTCCACATTGGCAAACGCCTTGCGGATGCTGTCCCCCAAATCTTTTCTCGGCACCGTCATCAAAGCTTCATAACTCTCGTTCGCCTTCTCATAGGTTTCCTGCAGAGCCTTGCCATCCTCATGGAACTGTGACAGGCTGACATCCGTCTCCCTCACACTATAAGACCCCATCATTTGCAGCGGCATACCCGGCAGCTCTTTTACGATCCGATCCGTCTCATTGTACTGATGGTACTTTTCCACCGACTGAGAATCGTCGGGAAAATAACTGTCAGCCACATCTTTTTCCGCGCGCCGAAGGGCGTCTAATAACTGTTCCATAGGAGCCGTGTCTATGGCAAAACCGCTCTTTAACAGCTTTACATTCACCTCCGCCGTCATGCGCAGGCGGATTTCCTCCAACTGCTTCCTGGCGGTAATGTCACCTAGATCCGCCAGGTCCACATCTGTCTGGTAATGCTCCCACACTCTTTGTGCTTTCTCATAAATATTTTCACTCTCGGAGAGATTCGCGTGGACGGGATCTTTTCCCTCTGCGACAGCGTTTGCCGCCGCCTCCGCAAACGTTCTCTCCTCCACGGGAAAAGAAACCTCCTGCAGTTCCTTTAAACGCTTCAGATTCTCCTCTGTCAAGGGCAAGCCCTGTTCCAACAGAAAATCTGCCGCCTGTCTATTCTCCTCATTGGCCTCCAGACCGGCATGTTCTATCACTCTGTCAATCTGCTCCTGCAGATTTTCCCCTGCCGCAGATTGTGCGCTTTGCGTGTAATATCCGGGGATCTCCTCCGCATAATAACGGGGCGATCCGCTCATAGACTGCGCGCCGCTGCTCTGGGCCCGATAGAGGTCCCATATCTCTGGCTCCATCTGATTGTCTATCATATAACGGTAAGCCCCATCGGTCGGCTGTTCCAGTTGAGATGCCATATCCCACGCCCGAAGCGTCTTCTCAATATTCTCCGGTGTAAGGGGAACATCCGCCTTGCGAAAGCTCTCCGCCAGCGCGCGGGCCAACTCTTCGCTGCCAACGGCCGCAATCAACGTATCCATGTCCAAATCATCCGTGTATCCCTCGATATCCTTGCCGGAGCGGGCAAGCTCAGCCTTGATCTTATCTACGATCGACACGGCCTCCTCGGGATCCATGCTCTGAAAATGAAAGCCTTCCTTCTCCAGCTCTGCGTAATCTTCCTCGGACATGGTATTGGACATGACCGTCATATAATCCTGCTGCACGCCCACGTCAATATTGCCCGCCTCCTGTTGTATCTCCGACAGGCTCTTGCCCTTTTCCTTTTCGATCATACCGTCCTGGGCCCACATCCGGTCTTCCTTTGCCTGAAAACTCACCTGATAGGCCTCTGACGCTCTCTGTGCGCCATTTCCACCCTTCACCGACGTTCTCTCCTGGAAACTTTTCCCAGTCTCCGCTACATCATGGTTTTGAAATGTAATTTTCATCCTCGTCCCCATTTCTGAGCGACTTGTCGCGAAGCGGCGACGAGAAATTCGCGAAGGCGATTTCTCGTCTGCCATCAAGGCTATTTGTTTTCGCTCAGAAACAAATAGCCGATTGAGAAATAAGCTATCAAGCTTATTTCTCAATCTAGTCTCCCTGTTTAAAAAAGGTGAGTGCCATCTACCGCACTCACCTTTTATTTCGGTATAAAACAAGTATTTCTTAACCCTTGCCGATCAGAACAAATAGACAGCCGCACAATAGGGCGGTACATCCAGCGTGACGGCATAATCATGGTAGGGGCTGGCATCTTTCACAGCCGTAAGCTCCGCGGGAAGCGCGTTCCCCCAGCCGCCAAAACGCTCCTCATCACTGTTTAAAAGCAGCTTGTATTTTTTCTTCTTCGGCACGGGCACCACATATTGATCCCATTTCATGGGGGTCATGTTCAATATAAACAACAGACTGTTCCTGCCGGTGGACGATCTTCTGACAAAGGAATAGATACTTCTGTCCGCATCGTCCGCATTCATCCACTCAAATCCATCCCAACTATTGTCGATCTCATACATAGCGGGATACTTGCGATAGAGCGTCAAAAGCTCTTTCATATAATCGTGCAGGCCCAAATTGTACTGCTCGCCCAACAGATACCAGTCTAATTCTCTCGCCTCGCTCCACTCTCTCTCCTGTCCGAAGTCCTGTCCCATGAACAGCAGTTTCTTGCCGGAATGACCAAACATATAGGTGTAACCCACCCGCAGGTTGGCATATTTATCCACTTTATATCCGGGCATTTTGTTCACCATAGAACACTTCAAATGCACCACCTCGTCGTGAGACAATGGCAAAATATAATTCTCACTCTCATTGTAGCTCATGGCAAAGGTCATAGCATAATGATTGCCCTTGCGGAACACCGGATCCAGTTTCATGTACTCACAGAAATCATGCATCCATCCCATATTCCACTTGAAGGAGAAACCAAGTCCTTCCCCTCCGATCTCACCGGTGACATTGGGCCAAGCGGTAGATTCCTCCGCGATCGTGAGGAAACCCGGATAGGTGCCCCGCACTACAGAATTCAGATGGCGGAAAAACTCGATTGCCTCCAGGTTTTTATTACCGCCGAATTTGTTCGGCACCCACTGTCCCTCGCGCCTGCCATAATCCAAATAGAGCATAGAGGCTACGGCGTCCACACGGATCCCATCCACATGGAACTTCTTTAACCAGAACAACACATTGGCGATCAGGAAATTCTTGACCTCCGCTTTTCCGTAATTGAATATCTTGGTGCCCCAATCGGGGTGCTCTCCCAGACGTGGATCGGGATGCTCATAGATACATTGTCCGTCAAATTCACCCAGTCCATGCGCATCCGTGGCAAAATGAGCGGGCACCCAATCCAAGATCACACCGATCCCCGCCTTATGTAATTCATTGACCAGGTACATAAAGTCCTTGGGTTCTCCATATCGGGAAGTCGGCGCGTAAAAACCGGTGACTTGATATCCCCAGGAACCGTCAAAAGGATGCTCCAAAATACCCATCAACTCCACATGGGTGTATCTCATCTCCTTCAAATACTCTACGATCCTGGTCGCAAATTCCCGATAATTGTAGAAACCTTCCTCTGTGCCATCGGGATGTTTCATAAAAGAACCGATATGACATTCATAGATTGCCATAGGCTGCTTGTTGATATCCTTTTTGTCCCGCTCCTCCATCCATTTATTATCCTTCCAGGCAAAACCTGACAGGTCTGTCACAATAGATGCCGTCCCCGGACGATACTCCGCCTGATTCGCATAAGGATCCGCCTTGTACAACTTTCTGTCGTCTGCGGTGGTAATCAGGAATTTGTACATTTCTCCCGACTCCACACCGGGTATAAAACAGCTCCAAATACCGATATCACCCAGCTTTTTCATAGGATGCAGATTCTCATCCCATCCGTTAAAGCTGCCCACCACATGCACTTCTTTGGCATTGGGCGCCCACACCGCAAAAAAAACGCCCTTTTTGCCTTTTTCTTCCGACAGATGCGCTCCCAGCTTTTCATAAATGTCGTAATGTGTTCCTTGACCGAACAGGTACAAGTCATCCTTTGAAATAAATACCTTTTGCTTTGTTCCTGCCTTTGCCATTGAAAAAAACCTCCCTTAAATAAAATCTTTTTCACCTAATATAATCATATCTTCTTCATCATACCGTTTTGCAAACAGGACGTCGAAGAAATGACCTAATGTTTTGCGGTTGGCATGACGGATCGCGTCATCTACAAGCTTTTTCACTTCAATCACCGTCACGGCGTGGTCGATCGTCTGCCTCTCCTCTATCCTGGTATGTAAGGCCAATATACCAAATTCATCAATGGAATACTCCATTTCCCGCGCGTACTGCCTGCCAAACGCCACCAAGGTATCGTTGCTCAGCGCCTCCACATCCATGCGTGCCGTAAAGCAGGTAGCAAGCTGGGCATTTTGAGCAAGAAACTTATCCATGGCTTTTTTGGTATCCTCCAAGATGACGACAATACCTTGATTCTCCTGTTGTAGCGCCTTGTAAAGCTCCTCCGCCACATCATCCGGCATAGCGGACGCATGCTGGATGATCAGCGCTCCGCCCGGAAGCTGGGCAATCGTTTCATCCACACTCTTGCTGAGGAAAGATCGTCCGGATATCTTTGCAACCTTGCCGGAGAAATTACTGTCCGTCATCTTCACTTCCCGCACGATATTCTTCGCCAGCGTCAAAGTATCCATACCTTCCTCGCCGGTGATGATAACGTTGCCTTCATAGGCAGCCATGCTGATATTGTCCACCACATTGACCAACTGCTCTCTGGCGGATCTGCTCTGTATAAAAGGAGCAAACAGTTCCCTTTCTTCCTTGGTAAGGGCACGCACAGGCGGCCTCCCTGAATCCTCTTCATCGGACGGCTCGTCCGCAGAACCGGTCTGATATGCCAGACTCTCCGGTATCCTCTCCTGGTATCCATCTTTCTCTGAAGCAGAGGCCGTTTCCTCTATCACTTCCTCTAAGATTTCCTCAATAAGCTCTCCCTCAGAATCGGCCGCGGATTCCTGTACGAATTCTTCCTCAACACTTTCAGAAATATCCTCAACAAGTTCTTCTATCTCGTCCTCTGCCATAGCCTCAGCAGACTCTTCTACCATATCCTCCGGCGCAGCTTCGGCAGACTCTTCTACCATATCCTCTTGCGCAGCTTCGGCAGACTCTTCTACCATATCCTCCGCCTCCGCTTCGGCATAGTCTTCTACTATTTCCTCCGTCTCTGCCTCAGCATAGTCTTCTACCATTTCCTCCGTCTCTGCCTCAGCATAATCTTCTACTATATCCTCCGTCTCAGTCTCAGCATAGTCTTCTACTATATCTTCCGTCTCAGCCTCGGCATAGTCTTCTACCATTTCCTCCGTCATAGCTTCGGCAAGGTCTTCTACTACATCCTCTGGCGAGGCTTCGACTAGGTCTTCTACAATATCCTCCGTGACAGTCTCGGCAAGTTCTTCTACAACTTCCTCTAACTCTTCCAAGACCTCCTCTGTCATATCATCCGAGATTGTGTCATTTTCCAATTTCTCCAACAACCCATCCCTGACAGATGCCTCAAACTCCGTAAACATATCGCCGGTCTGTTCCAGCACGCGCTGTCTGACCTCCTCCTTGCGGCGCTCCTCGCTCTCCTTTTTCATGCGCTCCCACTCCGCAAGAATGTCCGTTATATTCATCTGTCCGGTAATCTGCTTCTCGACGCTGGTATTCTCCGGCATCAGCAAGGTAAGCTGGCCGTCGGACTCCTGTGTCAGCACATGAGCGATCTCCTTAGGCGGCTCGACATTTATGATCTGACCGACCGTTTGCTCCGGATTTTGCTGCACAAGGCTTTCCTGACGCAGTTCTTCCATAACTTTCGCCGCAGTAAGATCGGCAGGCTCCTCTTTATACTGTTTCAAGGTCTGTGTGGCGACATTTACGATCTCACCGGTCTCACCGAAGAAAACTTCCGATTCTTCCATTTCTTCAATCTCGGTTTCCGGCTCCAGATCCTCCTCATTTACCTCCTCAATCTGTGGATAGTCCAGTGACTCCGTGTCAGTCTCCTCCAACATGGGCGCCACGATGGCTCTGGTAATAGCGCTGTTGCGGTCTGCTTTGTGATCATCGTCAAGCACTTCCTTCAAGCCAGCCGCCAATTCTGCCTGCAGGTTCAGGGTGTTGTATTTCCCCATATCCATCGGTTTCACATAAATATCCAGCTCGTCCTCAGGCTGCACCGCCCCATAGATCTTAGTGTGCCCGTCTTCCACATTGGGAGAAACCTCTGACTCCTCCGGCAAAAAAGTCTCTGAGTAACTCTGTTCCTCATAAGGCGCCGGTTCTTCGGGATACTCCATGACCATCCCTTCACCTTGCGTCTCCTCAAAATATTCCTGAAAATTCTCATATTCCGTCGGCTCTCCGGCCAAGTCCTCCACCGGCTCCTCCTCGCTGTTTTGAGGCTCCGCAGTATAGGAGGGATCAAAGCGATGGTCATAGCGTTCCTGCTGGCTGGGACTCAATGGCTGGTGGAGCATTTTGAGTTCCATAGCCTTCGTCACGTACTTTCCCTCGCCAAACCACAAAATCAACTCATCACATTCCTCCACACATTTGGTGGCCAGACCAATGCGATGATATAGATAAGCCAGCTCATATGCCCACTTCTCCCGATAATCCCGCTTCTTGAACTCCTCCAGGACGTCAATCCTCTCCTCCAAACTCACATCCTGCGCCTCGTAAAGCTTGTATTGCAGAATATAACGGCCGGGATCCTTGGGCGCCACCTGGACAAATTCCTTATAATATTCCACCGCCTGAACAAATTCTTCTGTCTTGATCGACAACTCACACAAAGAATAGCAGATCGTCTTACCGCCCGGTCTGCGCTCATACGCCAGCAACAGCATGTCCCTGGCATCTTCATATCTTCGGTTGATTTTATACAGATCGCTGATCGTACACAACATCATAACACTCTTGACACGCCGCCAATCTATCGTATCTGCAATCTCTGCGGCTTGCGAATACTCTTCCTGCGCGATCAGCTCTTTGATTTCATCTGCTCTTACTCTATATTCGTACTTATCCAAGATGTTCTCATCCTTTACTAATCATTGGTCACACATTCATCATTACATCTTAGTTTATCATACCCCTCATGTATCTGTCAAAATAAAGTGAAAGAATTTACCCTAGCAAATCGCTCAATATCGCAAATTGTTGTAGGGTAAACGTCTCTCCCCGCACAGTGGAGGACAGTCCCATCTGTTCTAACGCCTCGCTCACCTTTTCCTTGGACAATTTCAATTCCGGCGCATTGCTCAATCCGTTCACCAACGTTTTGCGGCGCTGGTTAAAGGAAGCGCGGATGATCGCAAACATCCATTTCTCGTCCTGCACCTGCACAGGCGGCTGCTCATATCTGGTCATGCGCACCACAGCGCTGCCCACTTTGGGACGCGGCATAAAGCAGTTGGGCGGCACATTCGCTACAATCTCCGGATAGGCATAATACTGTACCGCCAGAGAGAGCGCTCCATACTCCTTGCTTCCCGGCCCTTCCTGCATACGTTCCGCCACTTCCCTCTGCACCATGACCGTAATATTCTGTAAGGGCACGCGGCTTTCCAACAATCCCATGATAATGGGCGTGGTAATATAATAGGGGAGATTTGCCACCACCTTGATGGGCCGTCCCCCGTTTTTTTCTTCCACAAGTTGTCTGATATCTACCTTCAAAATATCGGCATTGATCACCGTCACATTCTGATAAGCAGACAAAGTATCCCCCAAAATAGAGATCAGATCTCTGTCAATCTCCACCGCCACCACCTCTCTGGCGCGCTCTGCCAGATATTGTGTCAATGTGCCAATGCCGGGGCCGATCTCCAACACACAATCCTCATCCGTGATCTGCGCCGCATCCACAATCCTCTCTAACACAGACGGATCGATCAAAAAATTCTGCCCAAACTTTTTCCGAAAAATAAAATGATATTTCTGCAATACCGCTATCGTATTCTGCGGAATACCCAAATCTGCCATCAGTATCGAAACTCCTCCAAGAAATGAATACAGTTATAGACCACCAGCACATCCATGCCATATTCCGGCTCGCACTCCTCCATCAACTCACTTAAACGCCCCCGATAATAACGCATATCCACCACATATATTCTCTGATAATAGGGCGTCAGCATGGGAATCAGACTGTTGGCATAGGAATCTTTGACCACAAACAACGTCTTTCCGTTGCGGTAGTTGGTCTCGATCTCCACCAATCCATGATTATCGTCCAAAAAATATCCATACTGATTTTTGCCATCCAGATAATGTTCCTCAAACAGCGAGTCCGCCGTCTGATTTCGATCATAAGTCACAGAAAACGTTTTCTCTGCTAATTCGGGAAAGACTGTGATCTTATCATAGGTATTCACTACAGGCACCCTGGAGTGAAGCGTGCCTTGAAAATCGTCCGACACAACTGTCATATTCTCCACATCATAAGCGTATTGAATGAATTTGTCCTGTGACCAGACACAATATCCGTAGTACGCCCCCAGGCTGGTCCAGTGATGATCTGTCCGATAATAAATCTCTTCATCCTGATGTTCTGTCAGGATACGATACACATCCACATAATGGTCTTCCCCCACCGTTTCCCTCACCAACTCCAACAATCCCGTCTCATCATAATAAGAGGCATAAGCGGGGAGCTTATCCGTCAAAATATTGTCGGCTGTGGGAATTAACATAACGCGGATATCCCACTCCTTTGCCATCTGCCCCAACATTGCTACTTTCTCCTGCTCCATCTCCACAGTATAGGCATCCGGCAAATGCTGTTCGATCAGATAATCATCCTTTCCAAGATACACTCCATTGATATCCTTCTTTTGAAACAAAATATCCAGACGGGTCTTGATCTCCACCCATTTATCTCTGCTCACAAACTGATCCGACACATAATTCTCATAATCCTGTCCAAATTCTCCGCTCAGGAAATATTCTTTCTCAAAGACCGGCTTCTCTGCCAACAGACGATTTTCCATATCCGAATACAGCCTGTCCCCATTCACAAAATCCGCCGCCATAAACACTATCAAGATCACAGCCAGAAAACAGATTGTGATTACTGCATTTTTCTTTTCATCCAATCCTTTCACCTACTTCCTCAACAGACAAAACCTTCTCCTGCTATCTCGGTCAAAACCTGAAATACAGAAAAGGATTGTAAGTCGCAGCCACTACATATGTAATGGACAAGATAAACAGCGCCGCCGGAATCAGTTTTTCCCCCAGACGGTATACAGCCAGAGCATAACCGGTTCGTGCATTGCCCAGCCGGCTTGCCACACTCGCTGGAATCGGCGTGGAAGCTATGACCGCAACCAAAAACAAAATGACGTATTCTCCGCCCAAATATAATCCCTGATTGTCAACAAGACCTCCGCTGCTGCCGCCAAAAAGCGCGCTCAGATAGGAGAGGATTCCCCCTGGAGTCTCTATGGAAAAGAATACCCAGCCAAGCAGCACCACCAGCCAGGTATAGACCCTGCCGAACATCTGCGGCATGATCTTTAACACTTTTCCCAAGACAGCCTTCTCCAAGATCAGGAAAACTGCAAACCACAATCCCCACAACAAAAAATTGTAACCCGCGCCGTGCCAGATGCCGGTAAGCACCCACACTGTCAAAATGTTCACAATCTGCCGCCATAATCCTCTGCGATTGCCGCCCAGCGGAATGTACACATAATCCCGAAACCAACTGCCCAGCGAAATATGCCATCTCCTCCAAAAATCTGTGACAGATGATGCAATATAAGGGTAACGGAAGTTCTCCGGCAAACGAAATCCCATGATGGCTCCCAGTCCGATCGCCATATCGGAGTATCCCGAAAAATCAAAATATATCTGAAACGCGAAGGCCAAGATCCCAAGCCACGCAGTAAGTACGCTCATACCGCCTATGTCCCCCGCGGAAATAACATTCCACAGCTCTCCCATATTGTTAGCGATCAGCGTCTTTTTGGCAAGACCGATGACAAAACGCTTCGCGCCGCCGCTGATCTGCTCCAAGTCGATCTTCCTTGTGTGAAGATACTGCTCCACCTCTTTATATTTCACGATCGGCCCGGCGATCAACTGCGGGAACATCGCCACATAGACACCGAAATCCAACAGATTCTTCTGAACCTTTGTCTCTCCGCGATAGACATCTATGGTATAGGACATGGTCTGGAAGGTATAGAAAGAAATTCCGATCGGCAGCGGCAAAAATTTCATATATTTAAACACACACAGCAAAGACAGATTGATCAGAACAGACACCGCCAAAAATATTTTGGCTGCCGTCCTGCCCCTGTTGGCGTAGATTAGCCTTCCCAAAAGAAAGTCCACAACAGTTGAAAACAACATCAACAGCACATACACCGGCTCTCCCCAGGCATAAAAAATCAGACTCCCCAAAAAGAGGATGACATTTTTCATCCTCTGGGGAACCAGAAAATAGCAGATTAAAAAAATCGGAAGAAATCGGAACAAAAATATTATACTGCTGAAAACCATCCCTTTAAATCATACCTTTCAGATTACTCACTTTGAATCTTCTGCCGGATGATCTCGATCACCAGCTCATTCTGATCTCTGCACAGCTCGATGGCGGTGTCGGTATCTTCCTCATCCACCGCATCCGCACCCAACTGGACAAAACATACATAATTGCCAATACTCTCAACCCTGGATGCCTGCACTTTCCCTATATTCATAGGATACTGCCGGACCTCATTGACTTGACTGTCATGGTAACTGTGCAAAATCTTCTCCACTTCCTCTACCTTATCACTTTTTGCCTCTATAATCAATAAAGTATCAACATTTGCGCTTATCATACACACTTCCGCCAGATAATTCTCATACAGTTCCGACGAAATCCCATAAATTCCCTCCAAAAGATCCGGCGTCACCTGCGTATCAGGCCAGTAATCCTCTTCCAACACAACCGCCACAGCATCCCTGATCTGTTCCAGATCCGCGCTTTCCTGATCTTCTCCAGACACTTGTCCGGTGGTCGGCCCTGCGCCGTCCGCGCACGCTGCCAGAGGAAACAAGAGCATACCAAGTATCAAAACTGCACCTATTTTTTTCATAACGTCCTCCATTCTGGTTTATACTATGTTGCTCATAGTGTAACCTTTTGGCACGCCGCTTACACCTTCATTTGGAAAAAAAAGAGTGTCGCAAAATGAGTTCTGGTCCATTTGTACACCTTTATCATTTTGCGACACTCTTATCTGCAACTTTGATCACTTATTTGCCATCTGACAAAGTTCTTCCAACATCTTGGGAAGGTCAGTGTTCATGTTTTCATCCGTAAACTGACAGGTTCCCACCTTCTTATGTCCGCCGCCGTTATATTTCAACATCAGACTGCCCACATTGACATCCGAGGTCTTGTTCAAAATACTGTATCCCACCGCCGCGGAGCAACCCATGCCGCCTCTGCCGCTGACGATCCAGGCAGAAATATTCTGCTCCGGATACATGCTGTAGATCATAAAACGGTTGCCCGTATAAATGGGATCCACTCCCCTCAGATCGCTGATGATCACATTCCCCTCCACGCGGGTATGCTCCGTCACCATCGCCTTAAATTTCTCGGTCTGCTCGTTGTATACTTCGATACGCTCCTTCACATCCGACAACTCCAAAATCTCGGCGGTGCTCATGGTACGGCAGCAATGCATCAACTTCTCCATCAGTTGATAGTTAGAGATGGAAAACTGCCTCCATCTGCCCAGACCGGTGCGGGGATCCATCAGAAATCCAACCAATATCCAACCCTGCGGATTCATCACCTCATCCACAGTCAGATCTCCCGAGTCCACCTTGTCCACGGCTACCATCATATCGTCAAATTGGGGAAAACGCTCCCTGCCGCCATAATACTCATATATGATCCGCGCACAGGAGGGAGTGATCCGGCTCTCTCCCTTGTACTTGCCCTCCAACTGATTCCGCTCGAACTCGCTGGAATGATGGTCGAACCACAACCCGCATCCCTCCACAAAGGGCACGTTGGCCAGACAGTCATTCTCATTGATCTCCACAAGACCGTCCTGTAGATCCTTCGGATGCGCAAACTTCCAACTATCAATGATGCCGGCCTCCAACAGCAGAGCGCCACATGCTAAACCATCAAAATCAGAACGTGTAACTAATCTCACCGCTACTTCCTCCTCGCTATACTTCCTTCTCTCGCCGACCTGCTTCCGTCTGTGGGAGCCCTTTTTGTCAACGCTGTTTATAGTATAGCATACCGCCCTTTATTTTGTCCACTTCTCAAATTCGTTGTCCGTACATTTTACAAAATGACTTCCGCCTGCCAGATGCTCCGTGCCCGCATTGTAATCGATTCCTGAGGATTTATAATCATAAGTCAGAGCGATACGGTTCTTCTCCACCACAGGATTCGGCTCCGGAATAGCGGAGAGCAAACTCTTGGTGTACGGATGTATGGGATTGGTAAAAATCTCTTCTGTGGTGCCAGTTTCCAGCAAATGGCCCAAATGCAGCACTCCTATACGGTCAGAGATATATTTTACCATGGACAGATCATGGGCGATGAACAAATATGCCGTCCCCGTCTCCTGCTGAATGTCCTTCATCAGATTGACCACCTGGGCCTGTATGGACACGTCCAAAGCAGAAATACACTCATCCGCTATGATCAACTTTGGATTCATAATCAACGCCCTGGCAATACCCACGCGCTGCCTCTGCCCGCCGGAGAACTGGTGGGGATAACGGGTGGCATGTTCCGGCGCAAGTCCTACCTTCTGCAGGATAGCCTTGATCTTTTCTTCCCGCTCTGCCCCTGTCTTGTACATATGATGAATGTCAAGGCCCTCACCTATGATATCTCCAATCTTTTTTCTGGGATTCAGAGACGCCATGGGATCCTGGAAAATCATCTGCATCTGCGTCCGCAAAGTCTGACTTTTGGCCTTGCCCAATTTGGCGCTGATATCCGTACCGTTAAAGGTAATCTTGCCTGCGGTGGGGTCGTACAGGCGAATGATACTTCTGCCGATCGTGGATTTGCCGGAACCGGATTCCCCCACCAACCCATAAGTCTCGCCGGGATAAATCTGAAAGGACACGTTTTCCACAGCGTGCACAGTGAAACTGCTGCTCACCTTAAAATACTGCTTTAGTCCTTCCACTGTGAGGATCGGCATCACATTATAATCAACTGCCATAATTTTCCGCCTCCTTCTTCATACGCTCAAGCCTGGCTCTAAGCTCCTCCGGCATCTCCACCTTGGGCGCTCTTTTGTCCAACAGCCAAGTCGCCGCATAATGGGTGTCCGTGATCTGGAACATGGGAGGCTCCGCCTTGTCATCCACTTCCAGCGCATAACGGTTGCGCGGTGCGAAAGCATCTCCCTCCTTCTCATGGAGCAGATTTGGCGGCGAGCCGGGGATCGTATAGAGCCTCTCGTCGTCCGTATTCAGATCCGGCATAGCGGACAAAAGTCCCCAAGTGTAAGGATGGCGGGGATCATAGAATATCTCATCAATGGTGCCCTTTTCCACGATCTTGCCCGCATACATAACATTCACATAATCGGCCACTTTGGCCACAACGCCCAAGTCGTGCGTAATATAAATCACGGAGATTCCTCTCTCCTCCTGTATCTTGCGGATCAACTCAATAATCTTGGCCTGAATGGTCACATCCAGAGCGGTGGTGGGCTCATCGCAGATCAGCAGGTCGGGATTACACGCCAATGCGATCGCTATTACAACCCTCTGTCTCATCCCCCCCGAAAGTTGGTGCGGATAATTCTTCATCCGCTTCTCCGCATCCTCTATGCCCACTTCCTTGAGCAGACCGACGGCCTTATCCCACGCCTCTTTCTTGGGCGTTTTAAAATGCCAGATCATCCCCTCCATAATCTGTTTTCCAATGGTCATGGTGGGATCCAGACTGGTCATAGGATCCTGGAATACCATCGCAATCCGCTTGCCATTGATATGGCGGCGGATCCATTTCTTGTCTTTTTTGAGAATGTCCACTGTCTCGGGACTGCCATCCGCATGATGATACGAAAATTCAATGGTGCCGCCTGCGACGGTGGCATTGGAGGCCAAAATTCCCATAGCCGCCTTCATGGTGACCGATTTGCCCGAACCGGATTCCCCCACGATCGCTACTGTTTCCCCTTTGCACAGATCGATATCGACACCTCGGATCGCATGGACAGGGCCGGCAGTCGTGCGGAACGTAATATCCAAATCCCTTATCTGAAGGATCTTATCTTTTTCTCCTGACATCATATACCTCGCTTTCTTTCCACCCTTACATTTCCTTCATCTTCGGGTCAAGCGCCTCGCGCAGCCCGTCCGCCACCAGGTTAAAGCTCAACATCAAAAGAGCCATCACCACGATAGGCGGTATGATCTGATAAGGATGAGTGGTAAAGCTGTTAAACCCTTCTGAGATCAGAGATCCCAAAGAGCACTGGGGAACCGGAATCCCCAGACCCACAAAACTTAAGAAAGCCTCCGTAAAAATAGCGGTGGGAATGGAGAACATCACCTGCGTGATGATCGGCCCGATGATATTCGGCAGCACTTCCTTGAAGATAATGAAGAAATGACCTGCGCCTAAAGTTCTGGAAGCCAGGACAAACTCCTGCTCTTTCAATTTCAACATCTCCGCTCTGGCAATCCGGCTCATGCCCACCCATTCCGTCAGCATCAGCGCAAAAATGATCGTAATCATACCGGGTTGCAGCACCAACAGCAACAAGGTCACAATGACCAATCTGGGAATACCGTTGGCAATCTCCAAAACACGCTGCATCACCATATCCACTCTTCCCCCAAAATAACCGGAGATCAAGCCGTAACTCATTCCGATCACCATGTCAATGATGGCTGCTGCCACGGCGATAATCAGGGATACTCTCGCCCCCGACCAAGTGCGGGTCCAGATATCGCGCCCAAAATTGTCGCTTCCGAACCAATATTCCAGGTTGTCCAACCCTTGCTCTTTATAATAATTAACAGTCCTTGAACCGGTAGTGGTACGCATGGTCTCACTCCCGTCAAAGATACCGAATCTTTCCAATGCTATGATCCTGGGCGCAAAATTTTTCTGACTGAGCTCCTGCCCTGAATAAGTATACTCGTTCATTCCGGGACCGATCACAGCCATCAGTGTGATCAACACGATCAGGACCAGGCCGATCACAGCGCTCGCTTTGCGGAAATAACGGATCAATACATCCTTCCAAAAGCTCTGTGCGGCAAAGTTTTCATCAATTTCTATCTCTCCGGCATTATCCTTCAATCGGAAATCTGCGTCGATCGGAATATACGCTGCAGACGTCCGTGTCGGGGCTGCCATGTTCACTCTCGCCATACTCCTAATCTCCTTTCTTCGCAAGCCGGATCCTGGGATCGATGATACCGTAAAGGATATCGACCACCAGCATAATGCCTATGTACATTGCAGAATATATAAAACTCAGTGAAATGACCACATTATAGTCATTGGACTGAATCGCATTCACCAAAAGACTTCCCACTCCCGGGATCGCAAAAATCTTTTCCACCACCAAAGAACCGGTCATCAGATCCACGATCAAAGGCGCCAGCACTGTGATAATGGGAATCAAAGCGTTGCGCAGCGCATGTCTGAAAATCAGCGCCGAACCGGATATTCCTTTACTCTCCGCCAACAGCATATAATCGCTTCCCAGCACCTCCAACATCTCACTCCTGGTAAATCGGGCGATAGACGCCATGGTAAACATGGACAGGGAGATACTCGGCAACACACTAGAACTGAATACTGCCTGCTGCGAGAACAACATGGGAAACCATCGCAACTTAAACCCAAAATTATAACTCAGCGCCAGCGCGAACACATAGGAAGGCACTGACACGCCGATCACGGAAATGATCGTGGCGAGCGTATCAAAGATCGTGTCACGCTTCAACGCGGCCACCAGACCCAGCAACAGCCCCACAACCGCCCCGATCGCCACCGCGCATCCGCCAATCCTGATGGATATGGGGAGCCTGGTCTGGATCAACTGCGCTATCGGGGTATTTTTGGAAATATTGTAGCTCACACCCAAATCGCCTCTCAACATACTGCCCACATACTTAAAAAACTGTACAACGATCGGCTGGTCCAACCCATACTTCGCATAAAGGGCCGCCCGCTGATCAGCATTTAACTTTTCGTCGTTAAACGGGGAACCCGGCATGAGCTGCATCAGAACAAATAAAACCAGCAGAATCGCCAAAAGCGTAAAAATCGATGTGAGCACTCGTTTTAATATGTACTTCTTCACTCTTTTGCCTCCTCGCTTTTAATGTTACAGCCGCACCAAAGTTGCCCTCAGTGCGGCTGCAAATATTTACAGTAGCGTTTTAATCAGCTTTTACAGCATTCTTGTACACACGGTTCAAAGCTACAGGGTGGAATTCCACGCCGGTAACCTTAGAGGACATCATCTCCGCATTACACTGTGTGTAGAGAGGAAAGATAACCGCCTCATCCATCACAAGCTTCTCTGCGTCATAAAGCCTTGCCCAACGTCCCTCAGGATCCGTGCAAAGATCTCCTGTGGTACACTCAGCAATGATCGCGTCATACTCAGCGTTGCTCCACAGACCGTAGTTGTTATTGTTATCAGTGATCCACATGCCAAGATAGGTCATAGGATCCGCATAGTCAGGACCCCAACGGGTAAGTCCCAACTCAAAGTTGCCGTCCTGCATGTCTTCCACTCTCTGCTTCTTGGGCTCAACCACAAGATTCACAGTGAGTCCGGTAAGAGTGGTCTCCCACTGTTCCTTCAACACCTGTGCCACTTTCTGAGGTGCATCGTCGGCATCCACTACCATAGACAGCGTAAGCTCGGAAATGCCAAGTTCACTCAGACCTGCAGTC
The DNA here is from genome assembly GCA_023663225.1 of Candidatus Gastranaerophilales bacterium. Classification (GTDB taxonomy): domain Bacteria; phylum Bacillota; class Clostridia; order Lachnospirales; family Lachnospiraceae; genus Acetatifactor. Next base: position 20,881 of record JAMPHU010000013.1, on the reverse strand, counting down.
CAATACTCTGCAGCCTTGGCTGCATCATACGCACAGACATCCGAAAACTTGCTCTGATCGCCAGAGAAGTCGGAACCGTCGGGACCTGCCGCAAACTCAATCGGAACGGCGGTATAGGTCGGGGTGGAACCATCCTTTAAGACATCGGTAGCGATCGCTTCACGGTTGATCGCCATCGTCATAGCCATACGGATATTCAGATTCGCCAGCTCGGGAACCGCATCGATATTAGGACTCACGTACCACAGATAACCTGCGCCGATCGCCCTAAACTCGGGATCATCCTTAACCTGATCAACCTGCTCGCCGTTTACCAGCGTGGTGTCCAGATCGCCGGTCTGATAGCTCATCAACGCCTGCTGAGAATCCTGGATGACCTGATAGTTCAGACCTGCAAGCTGTACTCTGGCCGCATCATAGTAGTCGGGATTCTTGGTCAGGTGGAACGCCGTTGCCGCGGGCTCGTAGCTGTCCAAAATAAACGCTCCGTTGGAGAGAACCGTGTCGGGACTGGTCGCAAAGGTATCTCCACAAGAGTTGAAGAACTCCTCATTTACCGGATAGTAAGTGGGGAAATACAATAAGGACAGGAAATAGCTGACAGGAACATTCAGCTCGACCTGCAGGGTCTTGTCATCCAGAGCGGTTGCACCCAGCTCGCTCTTGTCCTTGGAGCCTGCGATGATCTCCGCCGCATTCTTAATCTGTCCGATATCGCTCATCATGTAGGAATACTCGGATGCCACATTGGGATCCACCGCTCTCTGCCATGCAAACACAAAGTCTGCCGCCGTAACGGGAGTACCGTTGCTCCAGTTGGCATCCTCACGGATGTAAAAAGTATAAGTCAGACCGTCGTCCGTGAGATCATAGTGATCACAGAGGGCATTGACTGCCTGTCCGTCCGCGTCCATCTGCATCAAACCATCTGTAAAGTTAGCGATCACTTCAAAAGAAGTTCCGTCTGTGGCCTGCTGAGGATCCAGTGATTCCACGGGAGTCTCAAGCATTACATTCAGATCAGATGAGCTCGCCGCGCCCGAATTGGGCGTGCCGGAACTCTGCTGGCCTGAACCGGTATTGTTGGAATTGGCAGCCGAATCATTGCCGCATCCCACAAGACCTACCACCATTGCCGTAGCCAAAGCAATGGCTAAAAGCGCCTTGGTTCTTTTCATAATATTCTCCTCCTTGTTTTACTAAATAACGCAAAGAGCCCGTATCATTGTATACCGCATCTTTGCGTCGAAATTTAGTTTAACACATTATCACAATAAATTCAAGTCCTTATTTTTCCGTTTTTCCCATATATTGTGGACTTTTTTAACGTACAGATTTTATTGACATCCTCCTGTCCTTCCTCTAAAATAAAAACATGTATACAATATGCACAATCTACCTTAGAGGGGAACTGCTCATGACTCTGCCTGAATTTATATCACTTTTCTTATGCACGGTAGTCTTTGGAAGCGTCATGGGCGCATATCTTGGCACAGTAGCGTATCGGATACGCTGCGATGAGCTGCTTGTCACCAGACATTGCCATTGCCCGTCATGCGGTCATATTCTGCCCACATCCCATCAGATTCCTGTGATAAGCTGGCTTTTGTTGAACGGCAAATGCCATTATTGTCACACAGCGATATCCAAATCCTATCCCATTGTGGAAGGCGGATTTATGTTATATTATGGCCTGAGTTTTTTCCTTCTTTGGGAGCATCCTCTTATTCTGACCCTTTTGTGGATGCTGCTCATCTCGATCGTTTTGCTGCTCCGCTGCAAAGGCAACTACCGCCCCGCAGCTAAGGGCATCCTGCTCTTTGCGGGATATCACGTCGCTTACGGGGCGGTGCTTATGTTGATACACATTGCTTTGTAAATTTTAGATATTACTTTTCTATCAAAGCCTCTCCCAACTCCACCAGTTCCTCTAAAGAATACAGTCTGCTCTGCCGCAGATTACCGGATTCGTAGTCAAAGAGAAAGCTATCGCCATTGACATCACAGAGTCCGGGCAGATAGGCTAATGTCTGAAAATCCTTGTCCAGCAAAAGTCCGTAACGCTCCCCTGACGCACTGATATATTCCGTGACAAGATAATCCCCCATCTGCGTCACGTAGGTGAGAAAGGCATCCTTCTCCAAGGTAGCGATCAGCTTCCCTGTTTTCAAGTCATAAACTTCCGGAGCAGAGTGAAGGGCAGACGCCACTCGATATTGTTCGGTGTAAAATTCTTCATACAGATCCTTTGCCGGAGGCTCTCCTGCTTCCTCCGAAAGCAGGCTGCCGTCCGTCCCGTCATATTTGCGGACAGTCCCGTCATACCATATGACCTCCAAATAGGAGCCGTCCTCACCCTTTCTATACTGTTGGTCATAGATATTTCCGGCATCCGGCATCTGTACCTGCGTCCGCAGATCGCCGCCGATATCGTAAATGCAGAAACCCTGATAGTCGAACAGCATAACGCTTTTCCCGTCCCCGCTAATTCTTGCCTCCTCATGGCTGTAGCGGGCATCGTAGGACAAAACCTGCGTTTCCTCATGTCTCTCCAACTTCAATACGCGCAGAGACGGCTCATTTCGATTTCCGGCAATGGCATAGCCGCCGGCCAATGCCACAAAATCGCTATTCTCACCGCAGACTTCCGTGGAGGCCAAATTTGCTCCCGCGTCATAGAAAGAAAAACACTGATCGTCCGTCGCCACCATAACATAACCGTCCCCTATGGAAAAAGCATTGATATTTACATTCCCTGTGTAAGCCATCTCACGCTCTTCCAGGGAACCGTCCCTGCCGACCTCCAGACTCACCAAAAGATTTCCGTCCGCCAGATAAATTCCGCGCCCGTCCGACTGGATCAGCAGGCCATTTTGGGAGCTGTATCCCCCCGCGTAAGCCGCCTCCTTGACATCGATCAGTCCAAATTGGGATTCGCCGCTTCTCTGCGCGGCAAAAGCAAAATATCCGTCAAAAAAACCGCCCCCGAAGCGCACATAATCTGACTCGTCATAAATAATCAGACTCTCGTCAGGGCGCTCCCAATCCAAAAGCGCAAGCCCTCCATTGTAGAAACTCACCGCCAGAAGGCTTCCGTCCTCATTTAACGCAAACAGATTATTATCAGGATCCGCAAAAATATCATTGGCCGCCACCGACAGATACAGCCCGTCAAAGGAACATTCCGTCAGCTTTACGCCGTCCGACATCCTGTAGATCACCGCATGATCCTCATTCCGATTGACCGCCGCAACGATAGCCCCATCTCCCGAAACCGCCAATGTGGTGGCAATTTCACCTGACCACAGTTCTTTCTGTCCGTCCAAGTCATAGGCCGTTATGCCCGTCTCTCCCGCATAGACGATCCTGTTTTCATCCACAAAGACTACATCCGAAAGCGCAGAGTTCTGTATCGGAAGCACAGCTATGCGCTGTCCGTCCTCCATGGCATACACGGCAGTCTCATAGGCATAGGTAGCTGCAAATCGAGTTCCCCTAGGAGAGACCGCAATGCCAAAGGGTTCCGCCGGAAGCTCCAGTGCGTCCAGTGCCTTGAAGCCGTCCGACAAATCATAGACACCCAAAGCATCCGTCAACGCCTTCTGGGCTTGCGCCGTGACAGGCGCACAAAGAAGGCTTTTCTCCAGAGGAATGGCCCCAAGGGCCAGGTTTACAGCCTCCGACACATTTCCCTCTGCCAACGCATTGGCCGAATATTCCGCCATGGCGAGAGCCGTCTGTCTCTGTTCCATCTGCTTTAGTCCCACGAAAGTACATCCGCCGCCCGCCAAAAAGACAGCGGACAAGATTGCCGCACAGGTCATTGTCCGCCTCCTGTGCCGGACGATCCTGGGATCTTTTTTATGCAGCGCAAGAAACGCATTGCGCATTTCCTCGGCTGTCTGATAGCGCAAATCAGGGTCGGGATCCATGGACTTGCTTATGATGGCCGCCACCGCTGGACTGCACACATCCGCCCCCAGAGGCGTCACCTGCCTGGCGTCCTGCTCCGGACGGCTGCCGGACAAAAGATGATAGAGCGTTGCCCCAAGGCTGTAAATATCCGACCGCACGTCCAATTTAACGCCACCCTTTTCCTGCGTGGAACCTTTCCCCACAGACACGGATTTCCCCCTGCTGCGCTCCTCTCCCCCGCTGTCCGCCACCGTTTCGTCCGAATCTCCTTCTGCCATAGTTTCCGAAGCCTCGTCCGTCATCGTCGCGTCCGCCTTGGCCAGACGGTTGCTGTTGATATAATCCGCCCCGTAATGCTCCGGAGAAGCATATCCTCGGCTGAAACCTACCTTCACCGCGCCGTCTTCTCCCAGAGCCAGGGCAATATTGAAGTCAATCAGACACACATCCCCCTGTGGACGCAGCATAATATTGGCGGGTTTTATGTCCCCGTGCAATATACCATACGGCGGCCTGCTGTGAAGATAGGCGAGCGCCTCCAAGAGCTGGCATGCCCACTGGATCACCTGGGGCTGACTGGGACGCTGCTTTCTGGCCAGAAGCTTGTCCATGCTCTCCCCTTCGATAAAGTCGATCACCGTGTAGACTACACCGTCTTCCTGCACAAAATCGTATACCTGCGGAATGTAAGTATGGCTCAAACCTTTGAGCATGTCCACTTCCCTGCGCAGCGCCTCCTCGGAGGCGCTCAGCCTACGTTTGTCCGCCTTGAGCACCACCTGTTTCTTCAAACGCTGGTTCCACCCCAGGTAGACCACGCCACCGCCGCCGGCTCCGATTTTTTCCCGTATTTCATACATACCAGCAATTACTTGCGCCATCTTTGCACTTCCTTACTTATCAGACTTTCGTTTCCCGTATTCCTGTTCCAGTTTTCTCTTGATCTTTTTGCCGCTCGCAGACAAAATCACCGCGCACACTACCGCCAGCGCCACCGCTGCCGCCATGGCGCCCAATCCGCCGTAAAAAAGCATCTCACTCCCTGACAATCCCATATCGTCCTCCTTGGCCGTTACGCGGCGCCCATCATAATATTGTTATCTTCCAGGCACCACAAGCTTCTGTCCCACGCGCAGACGATCCGGACTGGCAATCGCGTTTTGATTCGCTTGGTAAATACGTTCCCAAAGTCCGCCTTTTCCATAAAATCTCTGCGCAATCTTCCATAGGCTGTCCCCAGACTGCACCTGATAGGAGCTCGCCTCTCCGGACGCCGCCGCTGCCGTCATCGTTGTCGTCCCTGCGGCACCCGATAAGCGGATCACAAGCTTCTGGCCCACATAAAGCTTGCCGGGATCCCGTATCACACCCGCATTTTCCTCATAGATCCTTCTCCACATTCCACCTGCTCCGTAGAACTTTACCGCGATTTTCCACAGGGTATCGCCCGGCGCTACCGTGTAGATGACGGTGGTGGAGCTGTTCGCATTGGAAACCGCTGAAACCAGGCTTGCGCTGTCCCCCGCGTCGCCGCTGTCGTCACTACTGTTATCGCCGCTGTTGCCGCCGCTTCCCGTGCCTCCGGCATTGCCGGTATCTCCGTTGTTATCAGTGCTTCCATTTCCATTATTGCTTGTATTTCCGCCGTTTTCACCCACTTTGGAGACCGTGATATTCTGCGCCGCACGTTTTCTCTCTCCTGTTTCCCGATTATAAAATTCAAGACCCAGAGTATGGTTCCCGGCCCCTGCCTCCACAAAGGTCTGATTCACAATGGTGACGCGGGTGCTCCCTTCCTCTGAAGTATATTCGTCTTTCTCCAGCCTCCTGCCGTCCAGAAATACATAGCAAAAATGATCATACTCGCCCTTGGAGACCACCGTGTGGCTGCCGTCTCCCGACAGGCTTCCCAGGTCCAGATCAGGCACAGGCTCAATAATCTCATATCCCGCGTCTGAGGCCTTGCTCACGTTCGCATCTGTATTTTCCAACACGATCAAAGTGAGCTCCGCATAGGCGGGCTCGTAGTCCGAATTGCTGTAGGAGGCTTTCACTGTCACCTTAAATTCTCCCGCCTCCAGGGGCACACCGTAAATCTCACCGGTGTCAGGGTACATCTCTAACCCTTTCGCCAGCCGTCCTTCCACCACGGAGAAGGTGACTACGTTGTCCTCGTCCGTATTGCTGGTACGAACGGTGTAGAAGTAAGGCACGTACTTGACTCTGATCACGTCCTCCATGTTGAGATCAGTGGTCGTGGTGGTGATGGTGGGTGCGGTGTCGCGCCGAAGAATCAGGACGCTTTCGCTCAAATTCCGAGGCAGTTCCGTCACCACTTCTCCGTTATCCTCACGATACCATTCGGTGTTGATAACGAAAGGGAAGTTGATTGCTGCGTTCACATTACACGGCGCATTGATCGAAGTTAAATTGCTGCAGCTTGAAATCATGCTCCCAATACCAGGCTCTATACTCGACACATTGCGCAAATCAAAACTGCTCAGATCTAAACTGCTTAAACTACTACACATAGTAAACATATCGCCTATACTCGTCACATTACTCGTATCAAAACTACTCACATTCACGCTGCTTAAACTGCTGCAGCCATGAAACATCTGCCCCATATTCGTCACACTACTCGTATGAAAGCTACTCAAGTCCAGCTCGCTTAAAACTCCGCAATGCATAAACATCTGGTACATGTTCGTCACATTGCTCGTATTAAATCCACTCACGTCCACGCTCCTCAATTCGGAGCAACCTTCAAACATATCGCTCATATCCGTCACGTTGCCCGTGTTAAATCCACTCAAGTCCAGGCTTCTTAATTCGCGGCACTTTATAAACATATTGCTCATATTCGTCACACTGCTCGTGTCTAAGCCGCTCACGTCCAGACTGCTTAAACGGGTACAGCCATAAAACATACCCGCCATATCTGTCACGCTGCTCGTGTCTAATCCACTCAAGTCCACGCTGCTTAAATACGTACAGTCACGAAACATATTGGCAGTAGAAGTCATGCCCGTCACATTGACTTCCGCCGAAGTAATATTGCGACAGTAATCATACCATGGATTGTAAGTAACTTCACTGTCCCAATCTCCGGTTCCGCTCACAAAGAGTTTCCCGTGTCTGTCGATCCCCCAGGTAATCCCACCGCTGATTCCGCTTATTTCCAGGTTCCGAGTGATCAGAACGCTCTCGCTTAAACCGAGAGGCAGCTCCGTGATTTGTGTGCCGTCGGAAAGCTTCCAAGTGCCACTAGCGACATCGGGAAGCTCTGTCGTCCCAGTATTATTATAGGGAGAACGAATTGTGAGTAAATTCTCACAGCCGGAAAACATCCCTACCATCCCCCAATATGTAGAGGCAGCCGGCGGCCCCGTATAAAATTGTTCCACACTGCCCACGTCAAAACCGCTTAAATCAAGGCTCTTTAAACCGCTGCACAACTCAAACATACCGCTCATGTCCGTCACGCTGCTCGTGTCAATGCCTCTCACATCCACGCTGCTTAGGTTACTACACCCAGAAAACATACCGCTCATGTTTGTCACACTGCCTGTGTTAAAATTGCTCACATCCAGACTGCTCAAACTACTACAACCAGAAAACATAAATTTCATGCTCGTCACGCTGCTCGTGTTGAAGCCGCTTACATCCAGGCTACTCAAACTGCTGCATCCGCTAAACATAGAGTTCATGTTCAACACACTGCTCGTGTCTAATCCGCCCATGTCCAAACTGCTCAAACTGCTGCAGTTAGAAAACATGCTTTCCATGTTCGTCACGCTGCTCGTGTCTAATCCGCTCAAGTTCACACTGCTCAAACCACTACAGTCAGAAAACATACACCACATGCTCGTCACGTTGCTAGTGTTTAATCCGCTTAAGTCCACGCTGCTTAAACTGTTACAGCCAGAAAACATATGACCCATGATTGTCACGCTGCTCGTGTCTAATCTGCTCAAGTCCACGCTGCTTAAATTGCTGCAGTTCAAAAACATACTGCTTGCAGTGGTCATGCCCGTCACATTAACCTCCGCTGAAACAATCTGTTCCCCGTAATCAGACCATGGAGCATAAATACTGTCCCAATCTCCGCTCCCGCTCACAAAAAGTTTCCCGTCCCCGTCAATCCTCCAGGTAATCCCACCGGAAGTTCCGCTGGCAATATCCTCCGCATAGGCCTCGATCTGCTCATCGCCTGCCTCCGCCACAATCTCTGTCGGATTCTCCTGTACTTGCGCCCCTGCGGCAGACGCAGGCAGCCCCGGCATCGCCATGAACACCGCCATCAAAACCGCCAGGCATTGTCTCATTCTCCTCATCTCTCTTACCTCCTAACCATTTTAACTATCACTACTTTTAATTTGCGAACAACTGGTTTATCTTCCAGGCACCACAAGTTTCTGTCCCACGCGCAGACGCTCCGGACTGGCAATCACGTTTTGATTCGCTTGGCAATATCCTCCGCATAAGCCTCGATCTGCTCGTCGCCTGCCTCCGGCTCTTCCGCCTCACCGACGGTTCTCTCACTATCGTCCCCTGCGGTCTCCTCCAGTGCCTCTGTCTTGGCCGGTTCTTCTCCCGCAGCATCCTCTCCCGCGGCGTCCTCCGCCACAATCTCTGTCGGATTCTCCTGTACTTCCGTCTCTGCAGCAGACGCGGGCACCTCCGGCATCGCCAGGAACACCGCCAGTAAAACCGCCAGGCACTGTCTCATTCTCCTCTTTTGCATTGTCTTTTGCTCTCGCTTTTTCACTTTCCTTCTCCTCCCGTCAAGACTCGTTTTTTACTCGGAAATAATATACAAAATTCCATCCTTTATGGCATAGGCGGTACCGCCTTCATAGGAACTGATATCATCATATTCCAACGGCACGATAATACGGTTGCTGTAATCGACCAGTCCGCATTTCCCGTCCTTCACCACCGAAGCCAAACCGCCGCCTGCGCCGTAGGCGCCGTCGTATTCAAAGGGTATGACTTCACTGCCGTCCCTATTGATATATCCCCATCTCCCGTCTTTTTTCACTCCGCAAATGCCTTCACCAAATCCGGTAACGCCTTCATAACTACAGGGGATCACCAGCTCGCCGGTTTTGTCTATAAAGCCGATCATTCCGTTTTCACCCAAAACAGCCGCAAGTCCCTCATAAAAAGGCCAGAGATTTGTAAAACCGCGCCCCGACAAATCAATCGCCATATTTCCGGCAGAATCCAGATACCCTTTCCCTTCGCTGAAATAGTTCCAGTCTTCATCGTAATGATTCTCAAAGACCGCAAACAAACCTTCGCCGCACCAGCCCAGAGAATATTTGGCATCAAAACCGCCAAGGCTATCTGCTATCGCTTCATTAAATTCTTCCGGAAGAGTACATGTGATCGTTCCGTTTTTGTCCATAATATAGGAAATTTCTTCAAACCCACCGGCGCCAACAAAACCATCCCAATAAGTAGTATTCACATGTTTAATCACCAACGCATATCCATCCTGCATAGGACCGCAGTGCCACCAAGTCGTCTCCACGGTATGCTCATCCGGTTCACTCGTGACAACCTCCGACACAAACACACCGCTTCCGTCCAGGTTGTAATACGCCGGAAGATACTCCGTCTCTTCGTAGCCATCTGATGTATAATAAGGCGAATCCTCCGTCAAGGATACCACCCCATCCGAAATACGATAAGTCAGATAGGTAGACTGATACGGGAACACAAAATTGCCGTCGGCATCCACCAAAGCTTTCTGAGGCGGAATGACACTCTCCGGATTCTCCCAATTTTCCCACAGACTGCCAACCCCATTGATGGTAAGACTCCCATACCCCTCTTGATTAAACACGCCGTCCGCCTGAATCTCTGTCTTTGTGACAGTGACCTGTATCTGCTCCGCTTCCTCCAGGATGCGTTGGATATCCAGCGTCCGCTCGTTCTCCTCGCCCAATTCCAGCGCCTTGTTCAAACTCTCCCGAGCGTTTTCATATTCTCCCATCCCAATGTAAGCTTCCGCCATGCCAAGATAGGCGTCTATACATTTCGGATCGATGGCAATGGCTGCCTCATAGGCCACAATAGCCTGCTCATAATCCATCTCTTCCAAGTACTTCTGCCCCAACTCCAGTTGCGCCGACAGCCGTCTTTCGGCACTGTTTAAAATTATGAAAAGAAGCCCTGCCACGATAAGGCATAATATCACTATCGCGACCGCGCATAGGATCCATTTCTTTTTCTTTGTCATCTCCTGTTTCTCTATCTCTTGTTCTTCCATCGTTTGTTCCTCCATCGTATATTGTCAAACTCACAAATACGATCACCGTATCAACTTGCCCAGCCAGTTAAGCGCTTTGCTTCTAAGGTTGTCCGGCAATCCGCAGCCGTATTTTACACAGAGCAATTTATCATTTTCAAAGGTATACTGTACGCAAAGCTGTTCATCGCTGTCCAATATGACTGTGCGCATTTGTCTGATCCCTGTTTTTTCGATTTTCTATTTTTATTCAGATTGATTATTATATACCCGCTCCGACTGTAGGACTCCATTGCCATCATAACTACGTGTTCCTATGCGGTTGCCGTCGTCATCATAAACATATTCATTATATGAGATAAGATTTCCTTCCTCATCATAATGCTGATCCTGCAAAGAGTTTCCCACGCTGTTATATGTATAGATCATATAACCAGTCAACTGATTGTCCGCATTATAACCTTCACTTCTTACTCTCTTACCATCTTCATCATATTCGTAAACTGTCGTACTTCTTACACTGCCATCCATATTGCAGTATGTATACATTAGTGGCTTTCCCTCGGAATCCACTTCACACTCACGGTAATAACTTGCAATATCACTTGTCCCCTCATACCATGTCTCTCGATAATTATTGCCACTATATTCTATTGTTGCTTTATTCAGAAACCCCGTTGTTACACCATAACCATATTTTATAAGTTTTCTTCCCTCCTCATCATAAGCCAGTTCCAAATATTGTTCCTGCACTCCCTGATCATTATATTTGGCAACGGACGCCATTTGTCCCTGTAGATTGTAGGTATATTCATGCCAAAACATAAGATTCCCATCTCCGTCATAACCGGACATTTTCATTTGCCAGCCATTAGAGGCGAAAATATCTCCGCTTTCTATCATGTCGATCTTTTCCTTCAGACGCTCGTCCTCAGTAACCTCATAACCTTCCTTGGCATATTCCAGTGCGGACTCAAAATCATTCATCCTTATATAGACTTCCACGATACCCAGATAAGCGTCCGCATTTCTCGGCTCTATCTCCAACACTGCATGAAACGCCACCAACGCCTGCTCGTAGTCCATCTCCTCCAAATATTTTGCACCCAGATCAAGCTGTTCCTGCAGTCTTCTACCGCTGTCTCTAAATATGGTCACGCCTATTATGATCGCCGCCAGCAGAACCAAAACCAGACCTATAACAACAAAAAGCCATCTCTTTCTCCCTGCTTTTTCCTGACCTCCTGTATTCTCAACCAATTTTGCGGCCTTATCCTCCGCTTCCGGTAATTGCCCGTTATTCTCTGTGTTCATTTTGCTTTTCTCCTGCTTTATGTTCTTTATAGCTGCCCTCACTCATACTCTCTTTGCAATTCTTCCCGAATCTTCCTGCCCGCCGTTTTCCGGTAGACGATGCTGACTACAAACAAGATCAGGGAAAGCGCTATCATGCCAATTCCCGTTCCCATCATAACCGTTGCACTCATATCCAAACCATCCCTTTCCGGCTGAAATTATTCGATCCATCCGCCATCCTTTAACTCCTGCATCATCCCATCCAGCATGTCCATCTCCAGGTCTTGTTCTTTTCCGGAATATTTCTCCAACGCCCGCTCATAGTAGAGCTGCATCTGCACATAGTCCCTGTCCGCATTTTCCTTCGTCTGCTGGACATCGGCTTCCAGATAGGCCAGTCTCTTATATACTTCATAACGCTCCGGATATTCCTCCGCCATCTGAAGCAGCAACGATTCCGCCTCGTCGAAGCGGTCCATGCTCTCATACAGAATAGCCATATTCTGCTGCAGTTGATAGGTCACATAACCATCGTCATAGATCACCTGGAACAGGTCCAGCGCTTTCTGATAATATTCCTCCGCATCGTCCATCTGCGCTTTCCTGGCGTATGCGTCCGCCAGATATTCCGTCATTACCAGGTTCCCGCTGCCCGCAAACTGATCTTTGTTCTGTTCCAGTAATGTGATCTCTCTGTTGACAGCATCTCCGCCCATTGCCTTATAGGCGCTGACACAGAGCAGGATGGCCCTTTTCTTCATCTGCTCGTCGGCAGTCGTCGTTATCGTCTGCGTCAGGTACTCCGCCGCTTCCTCGTACAGCCCCTTTACATGGGCGATCTCTCCCTGGGCCATATAAATAGAGTCCTGGGCAATCCCCATTTCGATTCCCCGCTCCAACTGCGTCTTTGCCGCTTCGATCTGACCCATTTTCGCCAGTGTGATCGCGTAATCCCTGTAGTACAATCCGTTCTTGTTATTATATTCTATAGCGTACTCAAACAAATTTTTCGCATTGGGATAATCTTCTTTTTCAAAATAGGCATTTCCAACGATATAAAAAATATTTCCAAACCGTTCCTCGTCCTCTTCGGTTTCCAGCAAAAAAGGAGTCGTATTGATATAGTTCTCCCCCAGGGAGATACACTCGTCATAATTTCCGTTCAGATACAGAAGATATACCTCGTTCTCATACGCCTCCACCCTCGTCTCAATCAATGCCTTCGCGTTCACCAGCAGAGCCCCCGCCTCATCAAAGCCGTACCGGCTTATGGCGCTTTCCGCCTGCTGTATCAATTCATAATATGCGCTGTTTCTGTCCGCGCGCATTTTGTATATGCCGCCCGCAGTCACCAACATCCCCGCCGCCAGACAGGCCAGCGCGGCTAGCTGGATACCGGTCTGCCTACGGTGCATGACCTTATAACGACGATCCAACTTATAGCAATTCCGAATCGCTTTCAGAAATTCTTCCCCGTTCTGATAGCGCGCATCCGGCGATAATGCCATCATTTTCTCCAAAATCAGGGCAAAGCCTTCACTGACATAGACTCCCGTCTCACCGACCGGGATTCTCTGCTCAAAGTCATACGAAGGCTTCACACCGGTCAGTACATAGTATAATGTGACTCCCAGGCTGTAGATGTCCGACCTGGCGTCAATTCCCCTCCCGATAAACTTTGTATATCCAGGGACATTGCTCCCGCTCAAAGCGGACGTCTTATCTCTTCTCTGCCAGGATTCCCGCGGCAGGGTTTCTGTGGTGTCATCCTCTTCCTGTGACAGGAGTTCCGTGGTGTCATCCTCCATTTCCCGCGGCAAAGTCTCCGTCCTGTCGTCCTCCGCTTCCCGCGGCAATACCTCTGTGGTGTCATCCTCCGCTTCCCGCGGCAAGGTCTCCGTTCTGTCGTCCTCCCCTTTTGCCATGCGGAGAGAATTTTGCAAAGTGTAGTTGTGCGTCATTCTGGCATACAGCGCGGGATCCCTGTATTGTTCCGGCGGAGAGAATCCGGCGCTGATGCCCACCGCCGATTCCATTGTCCCGCCCATGGCAAGAGAGATGTTAAAGTCGATCAGACAGACATTCCCCTCTCCTGTCAACATGATATTGGCAGGCTTGATATCACTGTGGATAATCGGCTGTTTCTGGCCGTGCAGATAGGCCAGGGCCTCGCCAAGCTGTTCCGCCCATTTTTTTACCTGTTTCTGCGGATACTTGCCATGCTTTTTGACAGCCTCATCCAGATCTTCCCCCTGAATGAAGTCCATCACCGTGTACACGCCATCCTCTGTCTCAATAAAGTCATATACTCTGGGCAAAAAGGGATGCTTCAGCCGCTTTAAGATATCCGCTTCCTGACGGGACTTCACCTTCCCCTGCACCTCATCCTTGATCTTTTTTACTACCACATCTGTCTGCAGTCGAAGGTGCCGCGCTTTAAATACAATACCGCCTCCTCCGGAGCCTATCTCCTCGATGATCTCATATGTATTTTCCAGTATAGTACCTTTTTCCAACGCTGCCATATCTATCTCACATACCTCTTTTGTCTTCAACCGTCAACGGACGCAATAGCGAGCAAGATACAGGACACATTATCCCGCTCTCCTCTCTCCAAAACCACATCAAGCAGGCTCTTGCAGACCTTCTGCGCCTTTTTGTCGTTCTTCACGCTTCCTGCAATCCCCCTTACATCCTCGTACAAGAGCTTCTTGAACAGCCCGTCCGAGCCCAGCAGGTAGACATCTTTCTCCTCCACCGTGCCGCCCAGCACGTTCATCCAAAGCTCCTTAGATTTTCCGATGTAATTGGCCAGCCTGGGCTTCACTTTCCCGTGAGACTCCTTCATCGTGACCTCGTCCCGCGTAATCTGCAAAAGCCCGTCCCGCACACAGTAGATGCGGCTGTCGCCCGCATGAAAAATATAGTAATTCCGCTCCACTAGAAGCATGACCGACATGGTGCAGCCAATTTCAATCCCATTCTCCATTCGATAATCGTACACCAACTCATTCAACTCGCATATGGTGACATTCAAGTCCTCCACAAGCTCCTTCTCCCCCATGGAAGTCGGGTAATACGCTTCTATCCCGTGAAACCATCGGGAGATGCCCGACGTCATCATCTCCGCCGCAATTTCACTTCTCTCAAAACTGCCAATGCCGTCGCACACACAGGCCACGGCAAGCACAGACTTGCCTTTTCTCCTGACATGGCATACCGCCCGATCTTGATTCTTTTCCCTGTAATTTCCCTTGTCAGATATGCAGCCCATCCAAACTTTCATCGTCAAATTACCCTATACGTCAAACGGTTTTTGCTGGAAATCATAATCCTGTCACCAGAGCGCAGAGGATATGCTATATTGGGACTCAACTGTTCGCCGTTTAAGAAAGTCCCATTTTTGGATTCCAGATCGATGATCCTCCACCCATCCCCCGCCTTTTCCACACGGAAATGTCTGCGGCTGACAAATGACAGGGAGGCATCAAAATTGAAATCCGACTGTTTCTGACCGTTCTTGTCCAGTCTCCCCACGGTGGCAAATCCCTTGCTCAAATCGATCTCTATATACTTGGGACAGTTATATCCCGCGCCATCCTCCAAGCTTAACTTTAACAGATTGCCGTCATTAACTTCCTCTTCTCCGACAATCTCGGTGACGTCCTCCTTTTCATAATCCCCCGAACTTTGCCAGCCACCCTGGACCGATCCGGTCTCAGGCGCGGGCCTGTCTACTGCAGCTCCGCCTGCGATGGCTCCCTGTCCCCCGTCCGTCAAAGTGGAGGACTTCGCTCCATCATTCTTGTTTTTTCCCTTGAAAAGATCAAACAGGCCGCTTTCCTTTTTCTCCTTGGGCGCTTTCGGCTGCTTGGGCGTCTTGGCTTTCTTGCCCTTCTTTACCGGCTCGTCCTCCTCGTCATCTCCAAAAAGGCTCCCCACCAGTTGGCCCTCCACGTCTTGCTTGCCAAATTCCTTCGGCATCTGCCCGGGCCTTGCCGCACCTCCTGTACTTCCCTTGTAGTCCGTCCCACCGGAAGCTTTCTCCTTCTCCGGAGTGGGCGAAACATTCACGGCGGGCGTTGCAGGACGGAATACTGCCCCTGTATCCCCCGCCGGCTGAACCGGTCTCACAACAGGTGACACCTCCTGGAAAGGTCTGGCCGCGGGAGCCGCCGAACCCATACCCTCCTGCGCGGAATCGGGCGTCTGTTCCAGAGCGCCCTCCTCCTTTGATACATAGTCCAAAAGCGTCATCAGATTCGCATTGTCTCCCTTTAATACCCGCAGCAGATTCATAGCATACCGCGGATCATCCTCTATCTCTGCCTTCAGCACAATATTCCAGAAAAAGTCCATAATCTCCGCATCGGAATGAGCATACTCCGGCACGGGGAGATAGAGATATCTGACCGGCCGGCCCCCTTTTCCCACCAATATGTAATTTGCATCCATCAGGATATTGTGGTAATCCAGGAACCAATCGCTGCAAATTTTAAAGGGTGTCAGCATATTCTTCAAGAGCACGACAAACTCATTTTTGCTCATTTTCATCGTATTGTAGCAGAGGCGTATTCCTTCCAACAACTCGTAGCGCAGCTCCAGCTCTCCGTCTATCTCAATGGCCTTTATGGGCAGCAGGAAATTGGGACAATCCTGCTTTATGACCTTGAGGGCGATATTGTCCACCACTTTGTCCTCCGATAGATTCAGCTTGGTATAACTCTTATTTGCGATTACCACATCCGTCAACATGATTTTTCTCCTTTTCCTGTCAAAATAGACTATAATGTTTTAACGTGAGAACATGATATTTACCCATATCATCCACCACCAGCGCGCTTCCTTCCAGAAATGGATAGACCTGCTCATACTGCGCCTCCACCGCCATCACGCCGCTCTTTGTGACATATCCCCATTTTCCGGCATATCTCACGGCGGCCAGGTGGTTGGAGAAGGAACAGGCGTCCTCATATCTACACTCCACTACGATCTGACCCTTTTCATCTGCAAAGCCCCATTTCCCGCCAGCGTCCTGCACGGCATACAAGCCTCCCTCCATGCCCTTGGCCGCCGGAAAGCGTGTTTCAAAACAGTCTTCCCCTGCACTGTTGATCAGAAAGTATCCGCCCTCATCCGCCACCACAGCATAACCTTTGTCAAAAGCCTGACCTCTGCTGTTAAATACCACATCCGTGAACCGATAGTCCGTGAGCGGCTTCAAGTCACTGTCAAGCAGGGCCCATTTTCCATCCTTCTGCACCAGAATCAGCCCATTGTCATTGAGGCACACGTTATCATAAGTCTCTTCTCCCAATTTCTGAAAAGTGTTGCTGTATATGCCGTATCGGCCGTCCTTCACCCCCGCGAGTCTTGTGCCCGCCAGAGCCGTCACCGCATCCAGCCCGTTCTTGTCCACCGCATTCCGGTACCCGTTTTTGTCAATCAGCGTGTAAACACCGTCCAGTTTGACCACTGCATAATTGCCGGAAAAGGGAGTCGCCTCCTCATAGATGCACGCTAAAAGAGACCGGCCGTTTCGTCCCGCATATCCCCAATACTCCCCGTCATAGACAGGGATATACCAATTAGAGAAAGGCATGGCCATTTGTTCAAAAGACGCAGAAATCTGAGAATACTCATAACACACCGTCTCATAGAGCGCCGTCAACCGCTCGTCCTCGTATATCTCCATACCCTGCTTCAGCAATTTCACCGCCCTGGCATTAGAACCTTGGTCAATATAAGCCTGTGCCCTGGCAAGGTACTCCTCCGGAGCAGCCTTGCCGCTTGCAATGCGGCTCTCAAGCATGTCATAGTACTCCTCCGTCATGCCCCCGTCCCTGTATATGGCCAACAGCTCCGCCTCATAGACCGGATTGTTTTGGGTCTGGTAGGTGTTCAGCGCCTCCCGATACCTCGCCGCGGCACGCACATACAGTTGATCTTCTAAAAGAACCTTGGCAGCGTTAATTATGCGGTTTTGATCCGCCACATCATTGTTCGTGAGGATGGTCACTGCGGACAAAGCCCACCCCAGCGCCACCGCCGCGATCAAGATAAAATTCATGGTTCCTTTGGTTTTTTTCACTACATTTTTCTTTTTTGCCATAATATCCCTACCCTATCAAATATCTTAAAATGACCCCCGCAAACAGAAACGGCACAAAAGGAATCGCATCCTTGCGGGATAATTTCCTGCGCGCCAACTGTATGACGGAATAAAGCGCACCGATGACGCATCCGTAAAAAACGGCTCCCACCACATACTCTCCGGTCAAATACAGCCCCATGACTAACACCAGCTTCACATCCCCCGCCCCCATATTGCCATGACTCACCAGATATCCGATGCCAAAGGAGATGGCACAGAAGATAAAACCCAAGACAATGGCTGGCAGATTTTTCAAAAGGACATTCCCATCTCGGATGCCCTGCAGCCCCAGGATAATGACAAAGAGGCATAAGAGCAGCAAAAGTATGCGATTCGGCACCACCCGCTCCCAATAATCTGTCATGCAGAAAAACGTCATGGCGACCAACATAATATATAAAAGTTCAAACTCTAAATCCCACACGCTGCATCCCCCAAGGGACTGCCAAATGCGCACCAGCGCCGCCTCCGCCGCCAGCATGACGACGATCTCCGCCGCAGAGTGCAAGGGCTTTCGACTTTGATTTTTCTCCTCCGCAAAGGATGGCTGGTACAGTCTCATGGCTGTCCAATAGAGGCAGGGCATCAGGAGCATGGCTCCTGCCAATGTCATGTATTTTACCATCTCTCCCTCCCGCTAATTGGAATAATAAGTCTGCCCGTCCCCGTCCAGCCAGGCCGGAACACTGCATCTCTGCACCACATGAATCGTGGGCTCCTTCCAAAACAGTTTCAAAATATAGACCTCTATGTCATATTCCACCACGATATCGATTATTCGAAAGCTCAAATGATCACTCAGAGCGTTTTTGCTAAAAAGAGAACTCTCCCCAAAATCAAGCCCTGCCTTGCCGTCCTTCACGCCGAAGTACCGAAGATACTCGTCCGCCGTCATAACCAATCCTACCGTGGAACCGGTCTCCAGATAAGGGTCTATCATACCGGCAGATATCAGATCCAAAAGCAGGGATTTGCCCGCTTCCTCACCCATTTCCATCGCCAGATAGACAAATCCTCTCATGGTTCCCCTGGGATCTTTCGCAAGCCCTATGACAGAATCTATCGCCTGACCCCCCGTCTCTCCCGCGTTTTGAAGCGCATCCCCAAAATTCCCAGCGGCGTCTGCCGCCTCCTGCGGGTTTGACAAGGAAGCATTGCCCATCGCTTCATAGCTGTCCCCCAGATCCCCCATCGCGTCAAAGAAATTCCCCACATCCTCCAAGGCATTGTCCACGCCCACAGTCTGCGTGTCAATCTCTCCGTTTAACGCCATATCTCCCGCGCGGATCCCCAAAGCCTGGTAAAAGTATGTATAACAGGATAATTCATTTCCCATCTGCTGTATGGCAAATTGAATTTTGTTATGTACCATAAAAATATTGATAAAGGATATGATGCCCAGCACCACTATGATAAACGGCACCAAGCTCAAGACCGCCTCCACCGTGATCATGCCTTTTTCTTTGTCTTTTCTTCGCTGCATCACTCGTATCCTCTTAATAACCCCGTATCACAGAATATCCGAAATAATGGTTTTCCAGAAATTCAATCTTTGCGTCCGTACTCGTCCCCTCTAAAAACAACTCCATAATATTCTGCGGCACCACCACAAAGTCCATTTTGACCTTGCAGGTAGCCTTTATCGCAGTGACGGTTTCCGCCATCTTAAAATCCAGTTGGGTGAGTTCCGGCCCTTTGTCCTGCCGCGCCGCCTGATTCACATTCAGAGTGATCAAATCGGAGGTCCGCTGCAGCAGCGTATTGCTGTCCACGAACAGATAGAGCAGTATGTACAGATAATTCTCATAGGAGAGCTTCAATTTAGAAGAATCCGAGCTATCACCCTTCAGATCCTTCCCCAAAAGACCCTCCAGCAGTGCAACCGCGCTCAGATCTCCCAACTCCCGCTTCAAGAACACCACGCTCTCCCGCTCCATGAGCATGCTCCAATCTTCCGCCGTCTCTATGGCGGCAAAAGCCGCGCGCAGCGCCCCGCTCACAGCCACCTTCACCAACGGCGCAAAGGGCGCTCCCGCTCCGGTAGCCGCCACGGCCTCCATGGCAGCGGTGGAAATCTCGCTGATAATATTGTCCACATCAGGAATCAGGTAAGTCGAAGCAAAATTCATGGTGAGCCGCACGCCGCAGATAATGTTCCGCACCTCGTTCAGGTTGGACTCTGACTTATTATGTCCTCCGAAGATATATTCCAGCTCCGCGCCATAGAGATAGTTCACGTCCCCGGACATCTTCACCTTGGTCATGCTGTAATCCGCATAGTCCCCTTCGTCTCCGTCTGACTCTTCGCCTGCGGGTATGCCTTCTACGTCCGGCCCTTCGTCTTCCGGCGGTTCCACTCCCGTCACACGGCTGGAGAACATGCCAAAGTCATAGGTGGCCACCATAAATTTGTCCAACAAAATCGTGCCGCTCTCCCCCAGCGCGTCCAAAGAAAGCCCTCCTGAGAAGGAATCAAACACACCGGGAACCTCTGAGGACGCGCCGCCTGTCTGAAGTTCCTGGGCCAGAGAAGCGTTGATATCCCTGGCTGAGGTAGCGTCACTCATCTCATTCAGTCTTTTCTCAGCTTCCTCCTTCGCCCCGTTGGCATGGTCAATCTCCTTGTCTCCGGCGCCCTTATCGCCCGCCGCTCCAGAGCCTTCCGCCTCGCACTGGTTCTTAAGAATCTGGTAAAAAGATTCCTTCACATCCATGAAGTCGCCCCATCCCAGAGAAACCGTCTGCGGCCAGTCCTTTGCCCCGGGAGTCTGACTCCCCGCCAAGATGGCGTCCGCCGCAGAATCGAGATCGGTGAGCCCTGTCTCTATCTTTTCTTCATTTTGTGTGTTTTGGGTTTTATCATCATAGGTCTGGGCGATCAACTGGTAAGTGTTTCGAAATTCGGGGGCATACGCGGAGACCTGTTCCAAATCCTCTATCTCCTCCTCGATTTTTCCCCGCAGCTCCTCCGAACACTCTGTCAATTTGTTTCTCAAGTCCGCTATCTGCTCAGACAAGGTGTTTAACACCTTCTCCAGCTTGTCCGACGTCTTTCCCAGTTCATCGATGATATCGTCGGCATTGTCAAAGTCTATGGGATTACTGTCAAGCCTGGAAGCCTCCGCCTTCGCCGCCTCGATCGGTCCCCTGATGCCGCTTGTATACGCATCCACATCCACATACCGCTCTCGAAGCGCTTCCTCCTCGGGCGTCATGGTCTCCTTCTGCACGGTCGGCGCACCGCTTCCTGTGGTTCC
>JAMPHU010000012.1 GCA_023663225.1 Candidatus Gastranaerophilales bacterium | reverse complement strand
CTGGAGCGTAACTTTCCGTAACATTTGGGCAACCTGAAAAGGCTGAACTGTTACCAAGATATGGTGTATGGAATGGCTGAAATTTTACTTGCATTATCACAGTGATTATACTAAATTAGAAAGAAAAAGGACATGCAACAGAAAGTGAGGAAAATCATGCAGATGACTTTGCGCTGGTACGGCAGCAAATACGACACCGTCACCTTAAAACAGATCAGACAGATTCCCGGCGTGACCGGTGTGATCTCCACCCTGTACGGCACGGCTCCCGGAGAAGTCTGGGAAACGGCAGATATCCTGGCATTGAAGCGGGAGATCGAGACGGCGGGACTCTCCCTGGCCGGCATCGAGAGCGTCAATATCCACGACGCCATCAAGATCGGCTCCCCCGACCGCGACCAATACATCGACAACTATATCACCACACTGGAGCGGCTGGGCCAGGCTGACATCCACATGGTATGCTACAATTTCATGCCCGTGTTTGACTGGACCAGGACCGAGCTTGCCAGAATACGGCCCGACGGCTCCACCGTACTGGCCTACACGCAAGAGGCGGTAGACGCCCTGGATCCGGAAAAAATGTTTCAATCCATCGCAGGCGACACAAACGGATCTGTGATGCCCGGCTGGGAACCTGAACGCATGGCGCACGTAAAAGAGCTTTTTGAACGGTATCGGGATGTGGACGATGAAAAACTGTTTGCCAACCTGAAATATTTCTTAGAGCGCATCATGCCCGTCTGCGATCAATACGACATCAACATGGCGATCCACCCAGACGACCCCGCATGGAGTGTATTCGGACTGCCCCGCATCATCATCAACAAGGAGAACATCCTGCGCATGATGAAAATGGTGGACAATCCCCACAACGGCGTCACCTTCTGTTCCGGCTCTTACGGCACCAATCCGGAAAACGACTTGCCGGATATGATCCGCTCCTTAAAGGGCAGGATCCACTTTGCGCATGTGCGCAACTTGAAATTCAACTCTCCCACGGACTTTGAGGAAGCCGCACATCTCTCTGACGACGGTTCTTTTGACATGTATGAGATCATGCTGGCTCTCTATGACATCGGTTTTGACGGCCCTATCCGGCCCGACCATGGACGCATGATATGGGACGAGGTGGCAATGCCCGGTTACGGACTTTATGACAGGGCGCTGGGCGCCACCTACTTAAACGGCCTGTGGGAGGCCATCCAAAAATCCCATCAGTCAAAATAGGAAAGGTTGGAAAAATACTATGGAATTGACACTGGACAGTATCACCAGAGAACAGGCGGCATTTGAGGCCGCCGGATATCAAATGCCCCTCTTTGACCGCAGACAGGTGGAAGAAAACACATTGAACCGCCCCGTATGGATCCATTTCGGGGCCGGCAATATCTTTCGGGCTTTTCAGGCCAATCTCGTACAGAGACTCCTCAATCGCGGCATCATGGACACCGGTCTGATCGCCGCCGAAGGGTATGACTATGAGATCATTGAAAAGAGCGACCGCCCCCACGACAATCTGAGTATTCTCGCCACATTAAAAGCGGACAACACCGTGGAAAAGACCATTGTGGGAAGTATCGTGGAGACTCTGATCTTAGACAGTAAAAACGAAAAGGAATTTGGCCGCCTACAGGAAATTTTTAGAAACCCTTTCCTGCAGATGGCAAGTTTCACGATCACGGAAAAGGGCTATGCCATCACAGACGCCCAGGGCAATACCTTGCCCGCCGTCCTGGAGGACTTCAAAAAGGGGCCTGCCTCTCCGGACAGCTATCTGGGCAAAGTGGTCTCCCTGCTCTACACCCGATTCCAGAACCGCGCTCTGCCCATCGCCACGGTCAGCATGGACAACTGCTCCCACAACGGCGACAAACTCTACAATGCCGTAGCCGCCTTTGCAAAGGCCTGGTGTCAAGAGGGACTCGCAGATCCCGACTTTTGGGATTACATAAACGATCCCTCCAAAGTCTCCTTCCCCTGGACCATGATAGACAAGATCACCCCCAGACCCGATGCAAAAGTATCCGCCATATTGGAAAACGACGGCATCACGGGACTGGACGCTGTCATCACCTCCAAAAACACCTACATCGCCCCTTTTGTCAATGCGGAGGAATGTGAGTACCTGGTAGTAGAGGACAGTTTTCCAGGCGGCAGACCGCCCCTGGAGCAAGGCGGCGTCATCTTCACAGATCGAGAGACGGTGGAACGGGTGGAAAAGATGAAGGTATGCACTTGCCTCAATCCCCTTCATACGACTCTGGCCATCTTTGGCTGTCTGTTAGGCTATACCTTGATCTCCGAAGAAATGAAGGATCCCGCTCTGCGCAGGCTTGTGGAAATCATCGGCTACAAAGAAGGACTCCCCGTGGCAGTAGATCCGGGCATCTTAAATCCAAAGGAATTTCTCGACACAGTGCTCCAAGTCCGTATTCCCAACCCCTTTATGCCGGACACGCCCCAGAGGATCGCTACGGACACCTCTCAAAAGCTGGGGATCCGCTTTGGCGAGACTATCAAAGCTTATTGCCAGTCCGCCGACAAGAACGTGTCGGATCTTAAGCTGATCCCTCTGGTATTGGCGGGATGGCTGCGGTATCTTATGGGGATAGACGACAGCGGAAAGTCTTTCACTCCCAGCGCGGATCCTCTCTTAGAGAGCGCGCAGGCCTATGTGGCGGACTATCATCTGACTCAGGAGGAAAAAGATTTAAACGTCTTAGATCCGCTCCTCCAAAATGAGAAAATATTTGGAGTAGATCTCTCCGCCATCGGTATGGCGGAATCGGTGAAAAACTATTTCGCGGAGCTTTCCTCCGGCGTGGGCGCCGTCAGGGCAACGCTTGAAAAATATACCGCCTAACGGATTGTACCCGCACTCACTTTGACAATCTCTCCTCACATAAGCTGACGTAAAAGGGCGATTTACTCCTCCCCAAACAATTCGTCCAGGGTTTTCCCAAGCACTTTACAGATGGCCCTGCATAGATTGATGGTAGGATTGTAATCGCCCTTTTCAATGGCGCTGATCGTCTGCCTGGACACGCCCACCCGATCCGCCAGTTCTTGCTGGGAGAGATCCAGGGCTGCCCTGGCAGACTTTAATCTCAGATTTTTCATAACTGCTCTTCCTTTCCATCCTTGCAGACCTTTTTCAAAAACATTGCGGCAAATATCACGATAAAGAGGAACGCACAGAACAGGTTGAGGCTTAAGACAGTCAATCTGCCATTCTGTACGATCACTCCTCTTACAAGGTTCATCGCGCCAATCAGGAAATTGGATATCCCGATTATGGCGAGCGAAGCCATGATACGCCTCCTGCTTTCATTCAAGGCAAAATATCCATCATACCAGATACAGTATACCGCATAGACACAAATCCCCGGCAGACAGCCTATAATCATCAGTACCCCTTTCTCCGCAAAGCTTGATAAATCCGCAATCTCCATCACCCCTATAACAGCGTTAGAGATCAACAGAGTATAGAAACCATACTTCGCCCCTCTTCCACGCACCAATTCCTGCCGCTCGTCGTATTGACTTTTCACGCTTCTCCCTTTCTTGGTCAAAGCAAAAATCAGCACCACAAGGACAATGCCGACCATAAGTCCCACTCCGGCTCCTATCGCATACCAATTCATCACTGTTACCTCCTGCCTGGATACTAAACTAAAAATCACCACCCATGCCGCTATCGCCAAGATCAGACAGACGGCGCTGACCATAATCACGATTTTCCTGTTGTTTTTCTTCCTCATACCCTTACCTCCATATTTCATTTCGGCCGTTCCTTGCCTTGAATAAGGTCATTTTATCATAAATTGCTTCGCAATTTACGATGGATGGCCATTCGGCCGTTCCTTGCCTTGAATAAGGTCATTTTATCATATAAACATCCGCATGTCAATTATATTTTACATTTTGCTATTAATAATAGCGTTTTGAAAAATAATATAGACAAGATTACTGATAAAAGTTTCACTTGTATTTCTGTCAAAAAGCAAATATACTTACCTTAATAATATGATAATTGCACCTGACATCAAAAGAATAAGTATTACGGAGACAAGGTGATATGAGAATTTCTGATGTAATAAACTTGGCATTGCGGTATTTCAAGGTGGGCGTTGCCGCCGCACTGCTCATCCTGCTCTGTGTTTTTGTAGGCTATTTTTTTGTATACCGAAAATTATTAAAAGGACAAAAGAAAATTAATGGGACAAAGTTTTTATGGTGGGGGATTTTCATTTGTTATATGTTCATTGTTTTGGGCGCGACTTTGTTCAGTCGCGAAAATACCAGATTTAATGATAAAATTGCGCCGCTATTTTATTCTTATAGGGCTGCATGGGTCTATTTCTCAAACTCGGCGTGGAGAAATATTATTTTGAACTTTTGCATGTTTATTCCCTTTGGCTTCCTGCTTCCGCTCGGGATAAAGAGGCTGCGCAAGTTTTGGACCATTTATCTTGCAGGATTTGGCTTTTCTCTATTGATTGAAAGTACACAGTTATTTCTGGGATGTGGAACGTTTGAATTAGATGATATTATGGGAAATACTGTTGGCGCAATGATCGGATACGGCTTGTTCGCCATAGCGTTCTTTCTTGTCAGCAAAAGCAAAAAGGAACACCAAAACGCTATACCCGTCATACTTTTGCAGACTCCTCTCATTTTGACATTTGCCACATTCGCGATTATTTTTGGGAAATATGAAGCACAAGAATTAGGAAATAATACCTATCAGTACATTGACGCCTACGACAGCACAAAGATTCACGTGACGACAGACAGCACATTCCGCACAGAGGAAGCAGACCTTACAGTGTACGAGGTCGATCTGTTGACAGCAAAAACTGCAAGAGAAAAAGGCGAACAGATTTTTGAAGCCTTGGGGACCACCATAGATGAGTCCCGAACTGATATCTATGATCAATCCATAGTAATGTATTCTCAGGGGGGAAGTTATCATTTATGGTTCAATTATCGGGGTGGAACGATGCAATGGACCAATTATGACGTTCTCTTTCCGGATGATCATGTCTCGTTAGAGCCGGTAACCGGCGCAAATGAGACGGAAATACGAGATGCATTGTATGCAATCGGTTTTGAAGTGCCACAGGAAACGGTTTTCAAGGAGCTTTCATCCGGCACATATCAATTTGAGGCTGCTGCGATACCGGAGAAAGATACGGGAGGCATAACCGGACGCTTCACATGCAA
The DNA here is from genome assembly GCA_023663225.1 of Candidatus Gastranaerophilales bacterium. Lineage (GTDB taxonomy): Bacteria > Bacillota > Clostridia > Lachnospirales > Lachnospiraceae > Acetatifactor. Next base: position 60,873 of record JAMPHU010000012.1, on the reverse strand, counting down.
ATATTATGGGGCGGAGAAAGGAATCGGGCAGATATCAAATAATCTTATGAACTGCACGCCATATAAGACCTATGCGGCAATCAGCGAGCAGGAAGCCTATGAGAAAATTGTGAATGGAGAATTTACATATGGCAGCAACGAGGATTTGGAAATTCAGGTCATGTCTTGTTCCCTGATATATGCGCTCGATTCAAAGGGATATTACCAGCCAAATTACCGGTTCCAATGTACGATTAATGAGAAAGAAAGTCAAATCACGATTCCTGCAATCCAGTAAAATAAACAGGGGGTAAAGTCTAAATCATTCGACAAAGACTTTACCCCCTGTTTAGGAAAGGAAAAATATTTTACAATGTATTCGCCTCTCTCAATATCCCCATCACCACAAAGCGGGCATCATCATATTTGTAACTGCAGGTAGCCAGCGTCAGAATATGATCCTCCGCGCTGGGCGTTACGCCGCTCTCAAACAAGGTATTGCCCACCATCTTGTCCAACCAGCTCTGATAGTCCTCCTTCGTGGCAAACTCCACTTGCCATACATCGCTGTTCACATCCGTCACAAATCCGGTAAACAGCTCCACGTAATAGCTTTTCTCCGGTGTCACAAACCACAGTACGGGGTGGGAGTCGTAGTAAGACTGACTCTCATATTTTGTCAGGCTCGCAAACATGCTGCCGTTCCTCATATGATGACCGTGCAGGATGCTGTTGGTGCTGCTCACATCCGCCTGACTGAAGCTATCCATAAAGATACTGCCGCACTTGTTCTCCTGCCCGTCAAACATATGAGTGAGATAATAAGCATTGTCATCTCCCTGTACCACAGGATAATTGATCGCGGTCCCGGGACCGTATATCCAGCCTACCACGTCACTATTTCGCTCTCTAAGGGACGCAAAATCCACCTGCGGACTCTGACCATAATACACTGTACCGACCGCTTCCGCTCCCTGACCTTGGTTCGTACCATTTGTACCGCTCGCATCTGTCGTTCCAGGGTTCGGGTTCGACTCCTGCCCTGCGCCTGTGCCTGCATTTACAAGCGCCGCTCCCTGCTCATCCGGCAGAATGATATAGGACTCCAGCTCCTTGTATACGGAGCTTCCGCCTGCATACTCTAACAGAATACTACACAATGCCACAACTGCAGCGATCCCTGCCACGCTCAGCGCGCCTGTCACAATGATTTCCCATGTCTTAAACTTCATATCTCTCCCTCTATTTCTCCGCTGGCAACTTCGTCAAATACCGGCCATATTAGCCATAAGGCTGGTACAGCTTTCACCGTACCAGCCTTATTATAGCACTTCATCACAACACTAGCAACTATTAAAACCTGTTAAAAACAAGCTTTATTGATTCTCTGCGCCGTTCTCTTTGCGCTTGCGGTATACCAGCACACCTACGCCCGCTACCGCTGCCAGCAGCACGATGCTCCAGATAACAGCGCTGACATTCATGTGATCTCCTGTCTTTACAGCCGCAGTAGTCACATTGGTAGCGCTTGCTGCTGCATCATCTGAGCTGTCGTCAGAACCGCCGCCGTTGTCATTGTCCGCAGGTTTCTGCTCTGCTGCCTTCGCCTTCCAAGCCACTGTGAAAGGAGATGCACTCATCACACGCATGCTCAAACCTTCATCCGTCGGAGTCACTGTAGGCCACTCCACTGTTCCGGCCGTCTGACCGTTCCAGCCCTGGGTGATCAAATGACTCACGACAAAGTCATAATCATTCTTGTTCGTACCTGTAGGATAAGGCAATACAACGATCACGCCTTCCTTCGGCATAGTCGCCTCAGTCGCAGCCTCCCAAGTCTTTCCTCCATCGGTGCTGACCTTGATCGTCACCTCCATCACAGAAGAATTTGCACTTGTGTATCCCTTCGTCTCCACAGAATTCTTCAAATAGGTCACCAGCTCTTCCACTGTAGAGCATCCGGTCTTATCCTTCACCGCATCCGTCAATGAAGCCTCGGAAATGGTGGGAGAAATCTCTACGTTTACCTTCTCCTCCGGTGTCTCAGACTTCTGCTCATAGATCACATTATTTTCCGGATCGACCAACTTCATGTTGCTGATCTCCACGGTAGCTCCTATAATGGCTATACCATAGCGGACAGGTTCATAATTCTCAGGCTTGATCACAGATTCTCCTACCTTCAACTGCTTGGCCATACTTCCGCCATCCCAAGTCACATTAGCATTAAATCCGCCTTTACCATCGTCAACGAATTCCACGTGATAAGTCGTATCCAACTCATAAGTAATACCAGGATTTCCGTCGCCAGTATAGATTCCTGCGGTTCCTCCCGGCTTATACCAATAGCCTTTTCCTACCATATTGGCACGGAAAGCAAATGTAGTATAGACGCCGGAATGATCAGGAGCGTCATCCTCTGAAAACACGCCCATAAAGAATCCATTCGCATCACCCTTACCGATAGGTGTCACCGATTTCACGGTCACATCCATAGAAAGCTGATGATACTCGTCCACCTCAGGGAACAGGAGATAGCTCACATTGGAGGCCGCCGTCGTTACACCACTTTTTTTATCAGTGGTCTGCATCGTTCCGCTTGTGGCAGTCTGTGTCAATATCAGCTTGTCTGCCTCCTCGGTGATGGTCAACAGATCATTTTCGTCAATCTCTTCATACTCCACAGGCACCACCACACGTTTCGTACCGTATGCGCGGATAGAAATATCGTTCTGCACATTCGGAATACTGATCAATCCTGTCCTAGAATCAAACGTATAGGTGTAATCCTGACCTTCTACCGCCGGTTCGCCGCCGATCATCACTTCCACTGTCTCAGGCAGCACATAACCCGTCATTCTACCCAAGGAAACCGTCAAATCCTTGCCGTATGCTATTGTTTCCAAACCGGACAGATTGACATTTTCCACATCATAAGTAATCTTTGCCACATCCGTATTGATCTCAATATTAGAAAACTTTGAGGTATTATAATTGATCAGATCATTGCCCGCTCTGTTTGCCTCTACTGCAAAGCCTACATAAACAGTCTCAGGCATTCCCTCTACTGTCAGCACACCCACTTTGTCCCATGACTCTCCGTCAGAAGATACATAACCGGTAAAGGTATCACCTGCTCTGTAAAGCTTCAACCAAGTTCCCAAATAGTCATTGCCAGTCTTGAACGGCAGATTTGCAAGCAGAGGGATTCCTGCCTTAGCGGCTGCCTCAGGACTGTCGATAGTCTCGCTGATATTCTGTACGCTTCCGCCCTTGGTTGCTCTATTTACCATAAATGCTGACCATATGGTGTCTTTATCCACTTTCACCATGGTAAAGCCAAGAGCTGCCATAGCCGCGTCATCATCCAGAGATTCACGGAACATCAAGCCCTGGAAGGTGTGATTATCCACAGGGATATAGGAATCAAATCTTGTGATGATCTCAGCATCTCCCGTCAACTCCTGATATACAAAGTGGAAGTCATCATCTGTGGACTTCGCAAGTTCCTCTCTCACGTTCTTATTGCTGCCTTCGCTGGATCCGATCTTACCAGCCCCCTTCACAGTGAGCACGCCATCCACCAAAGATGCGGTTCCTGCCACCTCGGGATTACCAATGTCTGTTTGTGACCAGTCTCCAATGCCTGCTGTAGAATTCACATACAGTCTGGAAGTATTACTCTGCGTCTTATTTCCTGCATTGTCATAGGCCCGCACGGAAATATGGTAGGTTCCGTCCGCTCCTATGGAGCCGGTCGCCGCATCCGGAGTATAGGTCCATTCATAAGGAGCTTCCGTGTCTGTTCCCACCAGAACAGCGCCGTTGTAGAACTCTACTTTTGCAATGCCCTTGCTGCTCTCTGCAGTTGCAGTCACCTTGATGCTCTCTCCCTGATCAAGAAGTTTATTGTCGAGAAGATCAATGGTAACTGTCGGGTTCTCCGCCACATAATCAGGCTGTGACTGAGCATCTACCAATTCATTAAAGTACACTTCAATCCAAGCATAACCGTAGGTCGCGGCATCGTTCTCATCTTTCAGACAAAGTGTCCGGCTGTCGGTCGCATCATCGGGATTCAGACCATGCTCGCTCTCCCACTCGTCAGGGATACCATCCCCATCTGTGTCAAAACCAGCAGGATGCTCCGTGAGCGTATTCATTGGATAGCCGCCAACTTCATCCTGGGTGTTGATATAAGATCCGGTGTCGGTTTTCACCTGTGCAACTACCCTTGCATCAATCGCATCACGATAAGGATAGGTCGCTCCGGCACTGTTTAACACCTGATCATAATAAGAAGTATCTGTCGTCAGAGTGATATGATCAAACGCCTCTGAGGTATATGGCTGGGTTGCCACCGTGGTATCATTCTTACCATCGTTGCTGAAGCCTTTGCTGTTGTCAGCAGTTACTTCGGCATTGCCTTCCAGCACATTTCCGGTATAATATACACCGCCTACTTTTCCGTTCTCACCAAATCCCAACAGAGTGTTGACCAAAGAATCTCTGGTGCCCCGTCCAGGTTTCACATAGTTATAAATGTAGTTGGTGTAAGTATATCCGCCTCCGTAGCAGGCAAAATAACCATGGTTATATAATACGTTGTTATTCAACTGCACCTTTGCCACATTGGGCGGAGTCTGTGCGGTAGGATCTCCCAAAAATCCGCCGCCGACACGAGGGTTCCTGGAAGTATGGTTTGCCAACAGGTTGTACTGGAACACCGTGTTGTCACCGCCCCAAATACCGCCGTAACCATGGCGTCCCTTGGAGTGACCGGACACTGTCAGACTCTCAGAGATCAAGCACCACTGCACAGTGCCATCCTGCCCTCTGTAGGTACTCAATGTCTCGTCCGTATTCCAACTGAACGTACAATGGTCAATGATAAAGGTCTTGTTGTCTCTGCCCCACAGCGCATCCATGGAGTCGCCGCCCTTCAACAGGTTCGCCGTACCTACACGGAAACGCACGAAACGGATAATGATATTCTCAGACTCGCTGATATCCGTGTCATAACCTGCTATGGTGATGCCATCGCCAGGCGCCGTCTGTCCGGCTATGGTTATGTTATTGTGGTTCTTAAATGATAAAGTAGATTCCAGATTGATGGTTCCGCCTACGTTGAATACAATAATACGCCCATCAGCCGGTGCGGTCTCAATGCCATAACGCAGAGAGCCTTCTCCTTTGTCATTTAAGTTGGTAACTACGTACACTTCACCGCCACGTCCGCCGGTTGCAAGACGTCCGCCGCCCTCTGCTGTGGGGAATGCCAGCACGCCGTCTACCAATTCGATAGGAGGGACGTCCGGTTTGTCAGGCTTGTCGGGCTTGTCAGGTTCATCCGCTTCCGCTTTATAATTATAGGTGAGAGAATAAAAACGTGCTCTAGTTCCTTGTGCATAAATATAATAAGTCTTCCCTGCCTCTACTGCAACCTCTTCAAACTTTAAGTCTAATTTTTTACCTGTGGTGTTTTCATAAGAATATACAGTATTTAAACCTTCACTTGTCACTTCGTCAACCTTGAAGGTTTTGGTGTCGCCAAGCTGTAATGCCACCACAATGGTTCCGGCATATTTCGGGGTAAAACGAATCAACGCACCCGTACCAGCCGAAGCATTAGGATTATCAGAATTGGTCACATAGCCTGCAGCACTTCCTGCATCATTCTCATCTTTATCCTGCAGCTTAACTGTTGCTGCTTTGTACGGCATATCTGTTCCTACACTGACCATTCCGTCCATGTAAGTCTCAGTTGTCACCAAACCCCCTGTAATATCAAGCTGAACGGTGATTTTCTTGTTACCTGCATCAGCAGCCGCATCCCCCGTATTTCCAGGTACGTCAACAGGAGCGCCCGCCTCATTTCCGCTAACGCTCTTTGTCTCTTCCGGCTGTTCCGCACCTTCCGCAGTCGGCGCAATCACTTCCTCCGTCGCAGGCAGGGTGCCCCCATCTCCCTCTGTCTCCTCCGCAGGTGCTGCCGCATCTGTATCTGATGCTGCTGTCCCGTCGTCCGTTGTCACATCAGACGGTTCGGTCGTCTCATCCGTAACTATCGTCTCATCCGTCGCCGATTCCTCAGATGAAACTAACTCTTCATCTATCGGCGTCTCTGACGACGCTACGGTCTGTACCTCTTCCGCATACACTCTGCTCAATGGACTAGAAGGCTGAACTACCCCCCCTAATACCAAAGTTACAGCTAGCGAAAGGGCTACAATTTGTTTCTTACGTCTCATTTTATAACCCTCCTTAAAAATTTTGTAACTTCATCTTAACATATTTTTCCGCCTAAAACAAGTTATATTTCACTTATTGATTTCCAAACGCAGGCTTTCCAGTTCCCGCTCTTTCTCCTCAAGAAGAGCTGCCTGCTGTTTATGAAGATCATTGTCTGACAATGCCGCGGCAATCAAAGAATTGTGGAAAGTATCGTAATTTCCACTGTTTTTTATATTCCCATCAATCTTCTTGCCAATTTGAGCAATATCCACGCCCTTTTTCTCAACCAAACTTTTCATGCTAATAGGTATTCTCACATCATTTAGCAATTGCTGAAAATAAGATTTGCCGTATTGGACGGAATATTTTTGTCGGCTAAATGACTGAAAAATTTTCCCATAGTTTGGGTGTCATAAGTTGTTAGTTGTAGTTCGGATTTATGGACAAAAGTTTTCTGGACAAACTCATCAAAGACAGAATCAAAATTACTCGGCATATCATCGTGAAATTTACAGAAAACAATACACTCCGCATCTTCTTGAAGTTTACTTATTATATGGCATACAATCCAGTGAACTTGATACTCAGTACTTTGCTCATCATCCAAGACTCCTTTCTTTTTTATGCCATTTTAATGAAAAACTCCATTCTTTTTGCCACTCATCCTCATTCACAATTGCATCAAATACAGGTTCAAGGAATATTCGTATCTCATTAATCACAAGGGTGAACTCAAGCGTATCGTCCTTGATATTCTTTAAGAAATACTTCCACCGCTTCTGCATATCCACATCCTCAGCAAGTGCGAGAATACGCTTGAAGCTATCTCTATCATAGGGTGTCCCTCGCCGCTCCAATGTTCCGGATATTGCCGTCTGTAATTTTGCACCGTCAAAATCAAAAGTCCTTGCCAGATAGTAAATGTCGTAAAAGTCTTTCATTCGTCCTGTCAGTTCAAAGCGTTGCAGGATAGCATCAAATTTTTCAGCAATCGTACTTTCGAGAGAGTAGGTCATAATAACAGGAGCTTCAAAGTCTGGGAGTTGGGTATTGATTTTGCGTTCCTCGGCTCGTGGAACGATAACATCTCCAACACCAATATCCACATTAAAGGGAACACGGACATTTTTTATCTGAGCGATAATCTGTGTGCTGATACCATGATATTTTCTCTGTGGCGAGATTTCCTCAAACCCTTTCGCTTTCATAGAAATGTAATCATTTCCCGTGGGCGTGTTAAGAATACGAGTGATAAGAGCTTTCACATCATCAATCGAATTGGACGTTGCCCGTAAGAGAAAATCCACATCAATTGTAGCTCGGCTTTCAAAATTGGTAAGCGTGTAAATGAACAGTCCGCCTTTCAGAATAAGATTATCCTCACAACCCGATTTTGAAAGTTTCCTCAAAAATTCTTCCTGCATAAAAAGCTGAATACACTGCTGATAGCTGATACCAGCCGCCTTCGATTTATTCTTAAGTTTTGCCAAAACAGATGCCGCTACATCAGCCATCACAACCACACTCCAATCAATTCTTTTACTCGTTTTTGCACACGCAACACTTTTGCATATTTCATAAGATTCGGTATATTTTTTTTCGGGTCTTTCACATAACCCTGTATTGCCTTATTAAAAATTTCTTTATCCATTTTATTCATATTTCGCAGTACATCGCAAATAGTGCGGTCACGGTCATAGATGCGAACCTTCTGAAAATCAATTTGTCCCTCGGTTTCGCCCAGTGTAACCAGTTCCGACTCCACACGGTATGCTTTTATAAATGGGTAATCAATTTTAGTCCTCTGTTTAGAAACATTCCTATCAATTGCAAAATTCCATTCCGCAGGATTTCTATCGCTATACCCATAATAGAACAGTGCTGTTTCCATACAAAGCACCGCATCGGGAAACAGATGGTTAATCATTACAACTTCGCTTTCCCCACAATCCTGGGTCCAGTGATAGTATCCTCTTTTAACTCTCTCAATTAGCCCTGCATCCAAAAGCTGTTTAATATCTGCATAGTACAACTTTGCCTCCAACAGTTCAGCAGTAGTCATTATATAGTGATGCCGATTGAACAGCTTCCTCACATTTTTTATATCATTTTCATGAAGCATTTTGCCACCTCTATTTAACTAACCTCAAATCCAATCATCGAGTGAGTACTTTACTATATTATATCCGATTCCTCGAAGGAAGTCAACAATAGCAAAGTAACTATTTGGACAAGCTGATTTTTTCACATCTCATAATTGTAATAGACATCCTCATCCCATTTTCCAATTCTTTCATAGCTTACAAAGCTATGTACAAATAAGCCGAAAGCATTGGGCTTGTCCGCATAAAGCTTAATTTGGAACATTTCCGATGCTTCGCTGGGAACGTTGTTTAATATAGATGGGACTTTCTGGGTTTTTTGGACTTTTGGAGCTTTTGGGACTTGTGTCTTTTTCGTAGTTTTCATGTTTTCTCCTTTGTGAAATGGAAGGTGCAGTATTTCAGATATGTCAAAAAGAGACAGACAAAAGAATTGCTGCGTGGTCAATCGTTACAAAAATAAAATGAAATAAAATGGCGAAACGCCATAAGAAATGAATGATATAGACTTCTTAACTTGGAACTACCATATCACAATACCGATAGAATGTCAATCAATTTTTTGATTTAATTTTATATGTTCCATTTTTTTAAGTTTTATAGTATAATTATGTCAAATATTGTCGAAAGGTCGTGATACATTATGTCAGAAGGACTTGATAAACTTGCAGAGGGCGTTGGCAAAGCCATCGAAACGGTTCCGGATTTATATGATGACGCGTTCAAACCGGCTGTGCAGGAATCAGGAAAGACTCTCGCTATAATACCTCAGGCGATTAATGCTGCGCTTGTGCCATTGCGTCAATGGATCGCTGAACGTGAATATAAATTAGCAGAGACAGAAAAATTACTTGCCCAGAAATTAGAACATGTCGGCGAAGATAAAATTGTAACCCCTGAAGCATATGTTGCTGTTCCTGCCATCCAAGCTATTTCTTATTCTATGGATAATGAAGAGTTGCGGAATCTTTATGCCAATTTACTGGCAAAAGCCATGAACTCTGACACAAAAGATCAGGTACATCCTGCATATGTTAATATTATCAGTCAGATGACCCCTTTGGATGCTAAAATTTTGCAATTTATTTCAAATGAACCGGATAAAGATATGCCAATTATTGATTTAATTGCGGTCCGTATTTCAGATAATCTTAAAATATATATCACATTACAGCCAAACATAACAGCATTTGACATTAGCAGTATTGAATTAATTTCTTTATCAATCGAAAATTTAGTACGCAATAATTTAATATCTATTGCTGACAACACGAATTATGCCGGATATGACAGCATTTATGGCAGTCAACAGTATAAAGATTTTTATAGAAAAGTAAAAGAAAATTTACCAACAGGATATACCAATATTGAAGTAGTACCAAGAAATTGTACTCTTTCAAATCTCGGAAAACATTTTTGTGAAATATGCATGATTTAACATAAGTTTTGCTTATGTTAAATTTCCAATTTCCGCACAGCACATGTCGCATAACCGAGCAACATACACTGTGCGGAAAGGAAAATCTAATCGTTAGACTTTTATTTTGTCAGATCCACAACCAGTTCTGAAAAGATTCCTGAGACACGGATCTCATTTTCACTGTCGGCAGCTTTTTCACACGCTGTCTTTTTTCCTTCTTTTATATAATAGACATTGCACTTTCTGCCTTGATCGATCACATTCACCAGATTTTCTTCCGGAATGTGAAGGAGCGTTTTTGCCTTCCATTGGTTGATATCCAATCTTCCCGTGATCCGATCGACCGTGATCTCATAGTCCGTCTTGGCCGTAAATTCCAGGTTTCCGCTGCTGTCTGAAATCAAGACCTGCTCCGCGTCGCCGTCATATTCTAAGCGGTTGAGATGAAGATCCCTGATCGCAAGAAATTTGACGCTGGCTGCGATCTCGCAGGTGTCCGAATATTGACTCGGCAGGACAATCTCAACTGTCAAAGCCTCCTCCGCCTCATAGCGGCTCAGTTTATCCTTGTTTTGGCAAATGACATCTAACCTGTTTTTCTTTTCATCCAGCTTGATCTTAAACAGGGAGGCTAAATTTTCAAGCATCTCAGAGGAGAGCTTGATATGCAGCTTCTCATCATCGCCCGATGACAGCAGGATCGCAGCGGCGCTGCCAATATTGATATCAAAGTGTTTCGCACAGTCAATATCATAAATCGTTTCACTGGTGTACACAAATGTTTCCGGAGCGATCTTTGCGGCGGAATCCATCAGCAGTTCGTCTATGGTAGTCTTAAAAATCTCCGCTATGATCACCATATTTTCAACATCCGGCAGTCCCTTTCCGGTCTCCCACTTCGTGATGGCCTGTCTGGAGACACCGATCCTTTCGGCAAGCTGTTCCTGTGAGATTCCTTCTTTTTTTCGTATTTCCTTTAATTTTTCTGAAAAATTCATAACAATCCTTTCCGGAGTCTTTTCGTTACTCCTTTAACAATGAATATGCGGTAATCTTTTTAATGGGTGCGGAGAGAAGCACACTGATCCCAAATGCCGCCATAGTAAACGCCACGGCAAATACAATCAATATCCAAACAGATACCTCAAAATGATTTTTTACAGCCCCGATCAGAGAAAAAATGACATTGTCGATCGCGGGAAGATACCACAGTCCGGCTATTGCCGAGAGAATCGATGCCACAGCCACAGTCGGGAGAAACGCAAGCGCCGTCTTGACAGTGAGCTGCCTGTTGGTGTATCCGATCGCTTTATAGATGCCAAATTCCTGTCTGCGCCTGCTGATCATGGAATTGATGATCACATACATCACAAGCAGCACCATCAGAACGGAGATCACAAACAAGATGACCACGATCACAGACACGATGCCGGCGTACATCATTCTACCATTTTCACTCATCTGTTCATAATTTACGGACGATAGAATGATCGTATCATAATTTTCTTCATACTCTTTGATAAACACATCGGCAGTTTTATCCGATAAATAAACATTGATTGTATTTGGTTTTTCACCGATTTGTTCGTATCCTTTACCGGTTAGCTGACATACCGCTCCGGCATGATTGACGCTCTGAATATAGCCGGTCACAATGTAAACCGCGGACTGAGAGCCTACGCTTATCTCTATCTCGCCACCGATCGAATACTGGTCGGAAAGTGCATTTCCCACTGCAATTTCATTCTCTTTCACAGGACTGCGGCCTTCATAACAGATATCGTTCGTCACTTGTGAAAAATCTTCACACACAAAAGCAGTCAGACTTCCCTCCTCATAGCTTACAGGCACGGAAGCATATTCCAACACGAGCTTCACCCTGCTGTCGCTTTGCAGAATCCCTTTCAGCTCCGCCATTTTGTCATCCTCCGTGGTAAAAATGACAGAAGGCGATTCCTCGGAAAGGGTATTCATAAAGTGATCCGGCTTGACATTTACATTGTACAGGAGTGTTCCCGCAAAAGACAACAATACCATGATACCAAATGACACGGCAAACAGTAAGATATTTTGTCCCTCTGATTCCGCTCCGGTGACACCTCTTATGGCATTGATCGGCTCTAATCTATGTATCTTTCTTGCTGAAAGATAGGAAAAAAGCGAGATTGCGCACGTCAATACCAACATTACTATCACTAACGCCATGATATCAAAATCAGGCGTATAGGAAAATCCTGACTGGATCGCCAAAATCTGCGCCACGAAGGGCAGGACCGCATAAGACAAAGCGATTCCGAGTGCTGTAGAAAGGACGCCCACCAGCACATAAGGCATGATCGTTGCGGCAACAATCATATGGCTGGTATAACCGATCGCCTTTAATACCCCCATCTGAGCCAGTTCGTCCTCGATCGCGCTTCGTATCCGAAAGTTGCTGAGGAAAATGCTCACTACCAGTATGATCGCCGCAAGCGCCAAAAATATCACGATAAGCAGGGTACAGACCATGGTTCTGGTCTGCTTTGAGGCGTCCTTGTCGCCGATACTCAATAACGCGATCCCCTTCTCTCTTAACATTTCAGAGATCGTATTTTTCATTTGACTTAACTCCACGTCGCCGGTCGTTTTTATGGAATACTCTGTAACGATGTGATCACGGTATTCCTGCGCAAAATCCTCATAGAGCGCTTCGGGCAGATATCCGCCGATCAGTCCCGTACCATAATTTCCATACTGCATTTCCAGCACGATCCCGCCAATATCATAAGTGTGATCCTTGCCGTCGATGGAATAAGTAATCCTGCCGCCCTCCGCAAAACCGCCTAATTCCTTCATATACAGGGGAATATAGACAGAATTGCCGCTCTGTGCGGAATCTTTTGTGACATCGAGCAGATTCAGCGTTCTTTTCTCATCCAAATCATAAAAGACCGTATTCATGTCAAAATCTGAGCCTGCAAATTCACGGACGGTCACTGCCGTAAATACCCCGTTATGGGTTTCCACAAAGGATACCCCTTCGATTTCTTCCACTTCTGTGAGCAAATCTTCCTGATCCTGCGCCTGCGGAATCATAAAATTGATGTCCGCCGTGTCAAGCCGGTCAAACAGACTGTCATAAGCCTGAAAAGTCTGAAAGGCAAGCACGAGGGCAATATTGATAATAAATGCGGTCAGACAGATAAATACCCCAAAGGATAGGTATTGTCCCTTTGCCTTTTTCAAGTTGTGCAGAATCAGCGTGGATAATTTTTTCAAGATCACCACCCCATTTCTTTCATAAATTGATCCAGTTTTTCGGTTCTGTCGTGATCTTCTGATGCAAATTTCCCCAAGTCACACTCGCCAAAAATTTTTCCATCCTTAATATAAATGATACGATTTCCCCGCAGAGCCGATTTTTTGTCATGCGTGACCATGACGATGCTCTGTCCTTTCTTGTGAAGGGAAGTAAAAACATCGAGGACTGCCGCCGAATTGGCTGAATTTAACGCGCCTGTGGGTTCATCCGCAAAAAGTACATTCGGACTGTTGATGACCGCCCTGACAATACCCGCTCTCTGGGCCTCGCCCCCCGAAATCTGGGAGGACGTTTTTCGCCACGTCTTTTCGGGAATATTGACCAGGGAAAACAGGTCTTTTGCACGCTTTTTGATATCCTCCCTGTCTTTGCTCGTCAGCACGCCCGCTGCAATGACATTGTCCATAAGGTTCATCTTATCGATCAGATAAATCTGTTGAAATACGAAACCGCACTGTCTGCGCCGAAACACCGCCAGCTTGTCATTGTTCAACTTCGTGATGTCCGTTCCGTCAAAGTCGATCTCTCCGCCGTCCGGCTTATCCATGCCGGAGAGAGAATACATCAAAGTTGACTTGCCTGCCCCCGAGGAACCCATGATCACCGTAAAGTCTCCCTTGTAAATGTCAATATTCAGGTCTGCATAAATAACCTGCATACTGTCGCCCTTGCCAAAAGCTTTTTTCAAGTGCTTCGCCGATATGACTGTTTCCTTACTCATAATACAACCGCCTCTCTTTTTACTATGATAGGAAAAATCATAATAAAAGGAGGGGCGGTTGCGCCACCAACAGTTGTATACATTTGATTTTTGGATGCTACTTTCCGTTGCAATAGACGTTTACTTCGCCAACAACAGCATAATCTCATTGCTCCTGTTCACAAACTTAGTCATGGCATCCGCGCTCAAAGGTGCGTGCTGAATCTTTGCCAAGTCGTAGAGCTGCTCGCAGATCATCTTCACGTTCTCGCCGTCCTCATGCTCCGTCACATACTGCACCAGCGGATGATTGGCGTTGAGAATCAAAGTCTCGCCCTCGCTGCCGAAATCTCCCATTCCCATACCGGACGCCGCATACATCTTCATCATATCCTGCATCCGTCTGCTCTCCTCGGACATGGTGATCATAGAGGAAATCTTTTTATTTTTCAGCTTCTCCACCTTCACCGTGATCTTATCGTTCTTCAAAGCCTTTTTCATAATGCCCGCGATCTTCTCCGCCTGCTCCTCCAGCTCTTTCTCCGCCTTCTTGGAAGTCTTGGCCTTCATCGACTCAGTCACATCCGCATCGATACGCAGGAAACGCACGCCTTCGTTTTTGGACTCCAACTGCTGGATGAAGGGTTGGTCGATATTGTGTGTCAAGATCACCGCATCCATCTTCGCCGCCTTGAACATATTGATATACTGGCTCTGCTGCTGCTCGTCCGTCACATAATAGACGATCTTCTCTTTCTTCTCGGCCTCGTCCGCAGACTCCTCGCTTTCATCCTCATCCTCGGGCGTGTCGGTCACGACCTCGGCCTCCACCTTCTCACCGTTCTCGTCCACGGCGCTGCCTGCCTCGTTCTCGGTATTTTCCGCTTTTTCTTCGGAACTTTCTGTCTGTTTTTCAGCGTCCTCCGCCTCTTCCTCGGTGTCAAGCGGCTTGACTTCCAGACACTCCGGCAGAGTCAGGTACTTGCCGTCCAAATTCTTAAAGAGAATATAATCGTTCATCTTCTCACAGAATTTGTCGTCTCTCAGGCAACCAAACTTGATAAAGGGACTGATATCATCCCAATATTTGTCATACTCTTCCTTTTGGGTCTTGCACATGCCGGAGAGTTTGTCCGCCACCTTTTTGGTGATATACTCTGAAATCTTCTTGACAAAACCATCGTTCTGCAGCGCGCTCCTGGACACGTTCAGAGGCAGATCCGGACAGTCGATGACGCCCTTTAAAAGCAGCAGAAACTCAGGGATGACCTCCTTGATATTGTCCGCGATGAACACTTGATTGTTGTACAGCTTGATGGTTCCCTCAATGGACTCGTACTCCATATTGATCTTGGGGAAATACAAGATCCCCTTGAGGTTGAACGGATAGTCCATATTCAAATGGATCCAGAACAAAGGCTCCTTGTAATCCTGGAATACCTTGCGGTAGAATTCCAGATACTCCTCCTTGGTGCAAGAACTGGGGTTCTTAGTCCACAGGGGCGTCGTCTCATTGAGCAGCTCAGGGCGTTTTCTGATCTTTAATTTCTCCTCCTGCGGCTCGCTGTCTGTCTCGTCCTCCTTTGCCTCCTCGCCTTCCTTCACTTCCTTGGGTTCGGGATGGATCTCCTCCAGCACCACATCGTCTGGCAGCTTCTCGTCCGCCTTGATGATCTGCGTCTCCTGGGTGTCCGCCTTGGACAGATAGATCTCTGTTGGCATGAAAGAACAATATTTCTTGATGACTTCTCTCGCCTTGTACTCGTTACAAAATTCCAGACAATCCTCATTGAGGAACAAGGTCACCGTGGTTCCCACCTCGGTGCGATCGCCCTCCTCCATGGAGAAATTGGTGCCGCCGTCGCACTCCCAATGGACAGCCTGCGCCCCCTCCCTGTAGGACAGGGTGTCGATATGCACCTCGTCAGCCACCATAAACGCGGAATAGAAACCCAGACCGAAATGACCGATGATCTGCTCCGCATTGCTCTTATCCTTGTATTTTTCAATAAAATCTGTCGCGCCGGAGAAAGCGATCTGATTGATATACTCCTCCACCTCTTCCGCCGTCATACCCAGACCGTTATCCACAAAAGTCAGAGTCTTTTTCTCCGGATTGACGATCACGTCCACCCGCGCCTTATATCCGTCGGGCATTTCATACTCTCCCATCATCTCCAGCTTCTTCAGCTTGGTGATGGCGTCACAGCCGTTGGAAATCAACTCTCTGTAAAAAATGTCATGATCCGAATACATCCACTTCTTGATGATCGGAAAAATATTTTCGCTGCTGATCGACAAACTTCCGCTCTTTGCTGCCATGTTTACCACTTCCCTTTCTTCTTTTCCTCTTTTCTGTTCCGCTTCCTAAAAAGCATCGGGACTTTGGCAAGTCGTCCCGCTTCACTAACCACAAGTGTAACCTCGCGGAAAATAAAAGTCAAGAAAAAATTAGCACTCATTTGCGTTGAGTGCTAATAATTCGTTGCAAACCCTGATAAACAGTGGCTTCACAGATTTCTAAAATTTTTCTAAAAAGAAATCGCTCAAGTGGAAAAATACTTTGCGTACACTTCAAAAAAGTTGGATGTCGTCACCTCACTGTCGTGGATCAGCGTCAGCTCGCCCCACAGTTCCTCATTCAGACTGCGCACCAGAGTCGCCACAAAAGCATCGTACTCCTGTCCGAACACTTCCTTGCGCCGCTGTTCCACGATCTCCAGTTTATTGGCGTCAGTCTCCTCCCTGTCAAAAGTGCTCAGGCACTTGATGATATGGTAACCCAGATCGGTCTCCACCACCTGGCTGACCTCGTCCGTCTCCAGATTAAAGGCGGCCTCCTCAAAGGCTGTATCCATCTCACCCTTGCCGAAGGAATAAGTGATATTGGTATCCTCGCTGTACTGGGTGGCAAGCTCCGTGAAATCGTGCTCCCCGTCCACAGCCAGCGCCCGCACCTCACATGCTCTCTCGTAAACTATCTTCCGCTGCTCTTCGGGGTAGTCCACGCGGTTCCCCGCGCCGTCCCGCATGGTCGTGCTGAAAAGAATATGCTGCACCCGTATGGTCCGCGCCTCGTCGTCGCTGATCTCGGGGTTGATATCCTGTATGATCTGCTGATAAACCTTGTCCGCCAAAGCGTACTCCCGATACATATCCCTTACCGTATCCGGTGTGATTCCTATCAGAGATCTCTCCGTGTCATTCAAAGAAGCGTAGTATTCTTCCGCCGCTTTGCCAACCTTCTCCTCCTCGGCATCCTCCAGAACCACTTCCCGCTCCAGCGCCAGCAAATACATGGTCTTGACCTGAGCAATTCTTGCCAGCACGGTCTCCTTCACATTCTCCTCCAAGGTTACGCCGTCCAGGGTCGTATTCCAGATCTCCACGCCATAGACGCTCTCGTACTGGTTTTGCGTGGTGGTCAGATACACCATGATCTCCTCCGTGGTGCAGACCTCATCCCCGATCAAAAATACCTCGTTCTTGCCAAAACCGGTGGTGATCACTACCTTGGTGCCGTTGCCGCAGGCGGACAGACACCCGACACAAAGCGCTGCTGCCAAAAGCAGGATAACAAACTTGCGCCCCGCTTTACTCCACCACATAGATCCATCCCTCTGGAGCCTCGATAGTCCCCATCTGGATCCCCGTCAAAGTCTCGTAGAGCTTTTTGGTGGTAGGCCCCATCTCGCTCATGCCGCTCGGGAAACAGATCTCCTTTCCATGATCCACGATCTTTCCGACAGGAGAGATCACAGCGGCCGTGCCACAGAGTCCGCACTCCGCAAAATCTTTTACCTCGTCCAAATAGACTTCTCGCTCTTCCACTTCCAGTCCCAGATACTCTTTCGCCACATACACCAAAGAACGGCGGGTGATGGAAGGCAGAATACTGTCCGACTTGGGCGTCACGATTTTGTTATCCTTGGTGACAAACAGGAAATTGGCGCCGCCGGTCTCCTCCACCTTGGTCCTGGTGCCGGGATCCAGATACAGATTCTCGTCATAGCCTTCCTTGTGAGCCGTCACAATGGCATGCAGACTCATGGCGTAGTTTAAACCCGCCTTGATATTGCCTGTGCCGTGAGGCGCGGCCCTGTCAAAATCGCTGACGCGGATGGTGATCGGTTTGGCGCCGCCCTTAAAATACGGCCCCACAGGGGTACAGAGGATACGAAACTGATACTCGTCCGCCGGCTTCACGCCGATCACGGGATTAGAACCGAAAATATAAGGCCGCACATAGAGTGTCGCACCGCTGCCATAGGGCGGCACATAAGCCGCATTGGCCGCCACAGTCTGCTTGACCGCCTCGATCAAACGCCCCTTAGGCAGCGTGGGGATCTCCAGTCTTGCGGCGGAGGCATTTAACCTGTCCTCATTCAGATCCGGCCGGAACGTGACGATATGTCCGTCCGCTGTGGTGTACGCCTTCAGACCCTCAAACACAGTCTGCGCGTACTGCAGCACGCCCGCACACTCATTCAGCGTGATACTGTGATCCTTGGTGAGGACGCCCTCGTCCCACTTCCCGTCCTTATAGTTCGACACATAACTGTAATCGGTCTCTTGGTATGCAAAACCTAAATTGCCCCAATCAATATTTTTCTTTTCCATTGGCGATTCCTTCTTTCCTTGGATTATCGTATTTTCCTTGTTTCTTATTATTATACTTTTGACAGGAAAAGTCAATATTGGGATACCTTCTTCAACTCTCCCTTTCCCTGACCCAATCCATAAACTCTTCCCTGGGCAGCGCCGGACTGTAAAGATACCCCTGGAAACCCGTACAGCCAAGCTCCAGCAGTTTCTCCCGCTGCTCCTTAGTCTCCACATACTCCGCGATCACGTCAAAGTTCAGATTGCGGCTCAAACTGGTGATCGAGGATATAATCTCGCTGTAGCGCTCGTTTTGACACTCCTTCGTCAGACTGCCGTCCAGCTTTACCACACAGAAATAGGAGGACTCCAGATAAACCAACGAGGTATGCCCCATCCCAAAATCGTCGATCAGAAGATGATACCCCAGCTCGTGGAGCTGCTCCAACCGTCCCACCACATCCCCTGTGGAGGAGATGGCATCCTGCTCCGTCACCTCGACCCAGAGATCCTTGCGCAGAACGCCGTGCTCTTTCACCGCCTCCTCCAGCATGGAGATCAAATCCGGATTCTTCAAAGATACGCCTGTAATATTGATGGAGATCTTCATACTCCGGGGAAACTCTTCCTCCAGCTTTTTTAGGGCGGCGCAAGCCGTATGGATCACAAAATACTCCAACTGTGCCAAGATCCCCCGCTCCTTTGCCAACTCAATGATCAGAGGCGGATAGATATACCCTACCTCGGGATACTGCCAGCGCAGCAGGGCCTCCGCGCCAAAACATTTCCCCTTCACGTCCGTCTGCGGCTGATAGTACAGTTGCAACTGCCCATTTTCAATCGCCGCCTGCAACTCGTCCGCCAGCATTTTGGCAATATTGCCCATCTCGTCCGCCGCACGGATGTACACGGGATGCTCGCCCTCCTCTTCATTCCTCTGGAATTGGGCGGTGAGTTCGCCGATATTCTTCTTGAGATTTTCCGAGATCTCCCGCTCATACCGCAGGACAAAAGGACGGTAGATCATCACCCCTAAGGCCAGCAAGAACAACTGCCACAGCGATCCTCTGATCGAGCCGGTGGCAAAATACCCGCTCAAAAGGATGGGAACCGTCCACTCCACCTCCGTGGCCACCACCGGAAGAAAACCCGTCACCGTAGCCAGATACGTGAGCAGTAGATTGATCAAAGGAACCGATAGAAAAGGAACCAAAAAAACCGGATTGAGCACGATGGGAAGGCCGAATGTCAACATTTCATTCACATTGAAAAGTCCCGGGATCAGACTGATCTTCGCCACCTTTTTGAGGCTTTTTTTCTTGCCGAACAAAAACAGGGCAATGATCAGGGCGAAGCTTGCGCCGCATCCCCCCGTGATCAGGAACGTGTCAATAAAAGATTTGCTGAAAATATGAGTCGCCTCCGCGCCACTGGCGATCTGCTCCATATTCAGGCCAAGCGCCGGTTCAAATATGGCGTTGGAGACCGGATCGAGCAGATTATTGCCGTGAATACCAAACATCCAAAGCAGATGTATGGAAAAAAGGTAGATGGCGCAAGAACCCAGATTGTACCCCAACCCTCCGTAAAGGCTGCCAATCCCTTCCGTGAGCACATCCTGCAGGCTCTTCTCACCGAACATAAGCACCATCAGCATCTTACATGCCACAAAAAACACCAGCGTCCCCAAAAAAGGACGGACGCAGAGCATACTGTTGCGAAGGGTCGGTTCCATCCCGCTGTAGGAACGCACAAGCGAGGCGGACTGCCTTCTGCTGATGGCGGTAAAAAGCACCGAGGAGATCACCGCGGACAAAATCGAGACAAACACGGTGGCGCCGCCTGCCTGATCCAAAGTAAAGACATCGATCCCCATCATAATAAAATACGCGCAGAGCGCCGTGACGGAAGCCATAAAAGAGATCGGCATGTCATCCCGCACATGATGGGCATAGGAATAAGATATGGATATCGTGAGCACGATGCCAAACACTCCCAGCGAAGCCGCATAGGCAGTGTTCAAAAACTCCACCAGCCAGCCTTGCATAAAACTCTGTAAAAACGTCTGATATGCGCCGATCGGCAGGCTTTTTAAGACCAGCGCAAAGGATCCCACCAACGTGACCGGCAGGGTTCGTATCAGTCCTTCGCTGATAGATGTCTGTATCTTCTTGATCATACGATTATTTCCTCTCATATCTCACAAACTGATATGCTATGTCAAAATAGGTCTGTTCGTCACTGTCCGCCGTGATCTCCCACGCCTCGTCCTTGTCCAGATCGGGAAAATAACTGTCCGCCTCATACGCCCAATCCAGCCTTGTGACATGCACCACCTTACAGTAGGGAAGAAGCTGTCTGTAGACACTCTCCCCGCCTATCACATACACATCCTCATCTTGGTACTTTCCGATCTCCTGCAAAAGTTCCTCCACAGAGCAAACCACATCTGCCCTCTTCACCCGAAAGGAAGGATCTCTGGAAAGCACGATATTCACACAATTTGGCAAGGGCAACCCCTGATAGAGAGAAGCGAAGGCAGTTCGCCCCATGATTACCACCTTTCCTTCGACCTCCCCAAGAAGATGCTTTCTATCGTTGGGGATACGGATCAAAGGCCCGCCCTGCCTGCCGATCCCCCAGTTGCGGTCCGCCGCTACTATCATATTCATCTGTTTTCTCCCTCAGATCGCAATGGGGATGTCCTTGATCTGCTCCCCTGTCTCATAATGCTCCACTCTCACATCGTCTCTTGTAAACTCATAAAAATCATGCACATCCGGATTCAGCCAGAAAGCGGGGGCAGGCTTTGGCTCACGTGCAATCAGTTCCTTGATGATGGGGATGTGCCTGTCATAAATATGGGCGTCCGCGATCACATGCACCAGCTCTCCCACATTCATGTCGCACACCTGGGCCAGCATGTGCATCAACACCGCATACTGCACCACATTCCAGTTGTTCGCCGCCAACACATCCTGAGAGCGCTGGTTTAAGACCGCGTTCAACGTCAGCCTCTCCTCTCCCTTTTTCTGCGTCACATTGAAAGTCATACTGTATGCACAGGGATAAAGCCGCATCTCACTGAGATCCTGATGCACATAAATGTTGGTCATAATCCTCCGGCTGAAGGGATTCTGTTTCAGGTCATAGAGTACTCTGTCCACCTGATCCATCATCCCTTCCTTGTAGCGATGCTTCACCCCCAACTGGTATCCGTATGCCTTGCCGATGGAGCCGTCCTCGTCCGCCCACTCATCCCATATATGGCTGTGCAGATCGTGGATATTGTTGGATTTCTTCTGCCATATCCACAAGAGCTCGTCCGTGGCGCTCTTTAATGCGGTGCGCCTGAGCGTGATAATGGGAAATTCTTTCGAGAGATCATAACGGTTCACCACGCCAAACTTTTTGACCGTGTAGGCGGGCGTCCCATCCGGCCAATGGGGCCTGACCTTCTCGCCCTCCGTGCTCGTCCCGTTCTCCAAGATATCTCTGCACATTGCAATAAATATATCATCCGCCACGCTCATTACTAATTCCTTTCTCATACCAGCCGCAAAAACGCACACTCAGTTATCCCACTTGTCACAAAGAGAAATGATCTGATCCGCAAATTTTGCCATATCCTTGTTAGGCAGCGAATCGCTCTTTGAGATGATCGCCACCAATCGCTGTCCTGCGGACACCAGTCTCGCAAAGATACCACTTGCCGGACGCGCTTTCTTCTTGACGGGCGCCGGCGCCGCCTCGTATGTAAACTTGTCGCTTATCAGATCAAATTCCGTGCCGCTGTAAGGGGCATAAGCTCTCTGCCCGTGCTCCACTTTCAAACACTCCACAAAATCGCAGCACACGCTGTCCTCGCCGTGGACCACAAACACTTTCTTAGGCTTCTCCTCAAAGGCCAGGATCCATTCCAACAGACCCGCCTTGTCCGCATGACCGCTCATGCCCGCCAACTGCTTGATCTGGGCGCGCACCTGGATCTGCTCGCCAAAGAGCTTCACCATCTTAGCGCCCTCCACAATACTCCGGCCGAGGGTGCCGATCGCCTGATAACCCACGAAAAGGATGGTACACTCCGGCCTCCAGAGATTATGTTTCAGATGATGCCTGATACGTCCCGCCTCGCACATGCCGGATGCGGAGATGATCACCTTCGGCGTGTCATTGAAGTTAATCTCCTTGGACTCTTCGCTTGTGATGGTCAGCTTCAACCCCGCGAAAGAGATCGGATTGATCCCTTCCCGCACCAGTTCCATGGCCTCCTCGTCAAAACATTCCATTTTATTGTTCTGAAAGATACCGGTGGCTTCCACCGCGAGGGGACTGTCCACGTACACCGGAAAATCCTCATGCCCCTTCACCAGACGCTCCACCTTTACCTTGCGCAGGAAATACAGCATCTCCTGCGTGCGGCCCACCGCAAAGGAGGGAATCACCACATTGCCGCCCCTGTCAAAGGTCTCCTGCAATACTTCCGCCAGCGCTTTCACATAGTCCGGCTTATCCGTGGAGTGAAGTCTGTTGCCGTAAGTGGACTCCATGATCACATAATCCGCCTGCGCTGTGGGGGAAGGATCTTTTAACAAAGGCTGGTTCACATTGCCGATATCTCCTGAAAAAACAAGCTTCCTGCTCTGCGCGCCTTCTGTCAGCCACACTTCGATGCTGGCCGAGCCAAGCAGATGGCCAATGTCGGTGAAACGGATCTTTACACCCTCACAGACCTCCACCTCTTTGTTGTAATGGCAGGGAATGATGCGCTTGATCAATCCTTCCGCGTCCTCCATCGTATACAAAGGCTCCTGTCCCACCATGTCGGCGCTTCGTCTCGCCTTTCTGTTTTTCCACTCCGCCTCCATCATCTGAATGTGGGCGCAGTCGCGGAGCATGATGCTGCACAGATCGGCGGAAGCGTCCGTGGTATACACATTGCCCCTGAAACCCTTCGCGTACAAAAGCGGCAGCAAGCCCGAGTGATCTATGTGCGCATGGGTCAAAAATACATAGTCGATCAGACTCTCATCCACCGGCAGCGGCACGTTCTCAAAGACATTTACCCCTTGCTCCATGCCGTAATCCACCAAAATGTGCTTGTCATTCACCTCCAGATAATGACAACTGCCCGTGACCTCATGGTCAGCCCCGATAAACATGAGCTTCATAGAATCATCTCCCTTCTGTCGCCTCGTCAAGTTCTTCTGTATTCTCGGTCAAACTACTTTCATTTTTATTTTACCATAAATTATGTCGCGTAACAAGTTTAACCATTTTTTATTGGCATTTAAAAAAGCTTATGGTAAAATATGTCCATACTCTTGGCAAGGGACGGCCGGATGGCCATAAATACCATGATCGCAGATCGATCATGGTAAAATGTACGCGATGGCAATGAGCAGTGCCACGAAGCAAGATGACAAAATGACAGGGATAATAAACTAAGGTGCAGCGATGGACGAAAAAAAGATTTCTATCATTCCGTATTTAATGAAATATAAATGGTATTATCTGGCGGGCGTCACCGTTTTGATGATCGTGGATCTGGCGAGCCTCTATATCCCGCAGTTTATCGGTGAGATCATCGACGGACTCACGGACGGCGTATTCGGCATGGAAAGCGTCTTTACGCTGATCGTCAAGATCCTCTTGACGGGAGCCGTGATGATGGCGGGGCGCTTTGGCTGGAGATACTTTATCGTGGGGGCCTCCAGAGGCATCGAGTACCGGCTGCGGAACGATATGTTCAGACATCTGGAAACGCTCTCCGCCCGCTATTTCAACAGCCATAAGACCGGCGATTTGATGGCGTACTTCACCAACGACCTGCAGGCCGTGAGGATGGCGGTGGGCATGGCGGTGGTGACTGCCTTTGACGCGGTGGTGATGACCCTTATGGTACTGGTCAAAATGATGGTATATGTGGATCTGCGGCTGACCCTCTTAGCTTTTGTGCCGCTGATTCTGGTGGCGGTCGGCTGCTACTTCTTTGGCGTGGAGTCCAAAAAGAGGCAGACCGAGAGACAGAACGCCTTCTCCCAGCTCTCCGACAAGGTGCAGGAGAGCATCGCGGGCATCCGCGTGGTGAAAGCCTTTGTGCAGGAGGACGAGGACTTCAAGGCGTTTGAGGCGGCCAGTCAAAACAATATGGACAAAAACCTGGCGGTGGTAAAGCTTCGGGCGGTGTTCGGCCCTCTCTTAGACGCTGTCACTGGTTTCAGCCTGCTTTTGACGCTGCTCTTCGGCGGCCGCATGGTATTGACCGGACAGGTCAGCATCGGACAGTTTGTGGCCTTCAACTCCTACATCGGTATGCTGGTATGGCCCATGATCGCCTGCGGGGACTGCATCAACACCTTCAGCCAGGCCATAGCCGCATGGCAGCGGATCGTCTCCATTTTCAAAGAACAGCCGGATATCATAGACAAGATCTCAAAAGATCTTGTAGGAGCAGACGTCCATATCCGTGGCGACATTGAACTCAAGAACCTGACTTTTACTTATCCTGACGGGGAGGAACCCGTGCTGAAACATCTCACCCTCCATGTGGCGGAAGGGGAAATGCTCGGTATCCTGGGCCGCACCGGCAGCGGAAAGTCCAGCTTTGCGGATCTGCTGCTTCGGGTTTATGACTGCGAGTCGGGCAGCCTCCTCTTGGACTCCAGGCCGATCACAGATTATCCCCTGGCCGTGCTCCACAGAGATATCGCTTATGTGCCTCAGGATAATTTCCTGTTTTCCGACACCTTGGAAGAAAATATCGCCTTCGGCCTGGAAAAGCGTATCAACGACAGTCCGGAGCTGCGAAAAGAGATCCGTCGGGTGGCCAAAGCCGCCTGCATCCATGACAACATCATGGAATTTCCCGACGAGTACCTGACGCTCGTGGGCGAGAGAGGCGTGACTTTATCCGGCGGCCAGAAGCAGCGAAGCGCCATCGCCAGAGCCTTGTTGATGGACGCCTCTGTGCTGATTTTAGACGATTCCCTGTCCGCAGTAGACACAGACACGGAGGAACAGATTTTGGAAAATCTCCTGCGGCTGCGGCGGGGCAAGACCACAATCGTCATCGCCCACCGCATCTCCACCTTGCAGAAAGCCGATCACATCGCCGTGCTCACAGAGGGTGAACTGACCGAGTACGGCACCCACGACGAATTGCTTGCGCAAAACGGTTTTTATGCACATATTTATGAAAAACAGCAGTTGGAGCAGGAACTTACACAGATATAACTTGCCGGTTCCACTTCCATAAAATGATAAAAACGAGGTATTCAGATATGAGCCGATACACGGACGACAAAGTCGAGACAAATTATAAAGGGAACGCGCTGCTTTTGCTGCTCTCCTACATGAAACCTTACGCGGGCCAGGTAGCGCTGTGCCTGATCCTAGTGCTGGCATTGACAGGCTTCGACCTCTACCGTCCCATCCTGATCGGAGACGCCATCGACAATTTTGAGGCCCACGGAGACTATGCTGTCATCTTGGACACAGCGCTTCGCTATGGCATCGTGCTGGTGCTCAGTCTGATCTTCAACATCACACAGACCTGGGTGTTGCAAAAGACCGGCCAGCGCATTATCCACACAGTCCGCAAAGAGCTGTATCTGCACATCCAATCCTTGAGCTGCCGCTATTTTGACCTCACTCCCGTGGGCAAGCTGGTGACGCGTGTCACCAACGATGTGGAGGCATTGAACGAGATGTACTCCGGCATCCTGGTGCGCCTGTTCCGCAATATCGTCAAGATCGTCGGCCTCGCCATCGTCATGTTGTTCATGGACTGGCAGTTAGCCTTGCTCTCCTTTTTGCTGCTGCCTGTGGTGGCCGTGCTCACCGTTGTATTTCGCAAGATTGCCCGTGAGACTTATCGCCTCACCAGAACCCGCCTGACCAACATCAACACCTTTCTCTCCGAGAACATCTCCGGTATGCGCATCATCCAGATCTTCGGCAGAGAACAGCGCAAGTACGATGAGTTTGAGAACAAAAACCACAAGCTCTACAAGGCTTTTTACCGAGAGATGATGGTGTTTGCCATCTTCCGCCCGCTGATCTATATCCTGAGCATCCTCTCTCTATCCATCGTGCTGGGCATCGGCAGCAGGGAAGTCTTGGACAACATGATATCCATCGGCACGCTGTACATTTTTGCCCAATATATCCAAGCGTTCTTTGATCCCATTCAGGAACTCGCGGAGCAGTTTTCCACCCTGCAATCCTGCATCGCGTCGGCCGAAAAGATTTTCACGATCATGGAAGAAAAGCCTCTTGTACAGGAGGCGGAACAAGTCGTCACACTGCCGGCCATAAAGGGCAAGATCGAGTTTTCGCATGTGTGGTTTGCCTATGACGGGGAAAATTATGTGCTACAAGATGTGTCCTTTGTGATCGAGCCGGGTCAAAAAGTCGCGTTCGTGGGCGCCACCGGAGCAGGCAAATCCTCCATCCTGAACCTGATCGGGCGCTATTATGATATCCAAAGAGGAAATATTTATATCGACGGCGTGGACATCCGCCTTTTGAGCAAAAAACAGCTCCGCAGTGCCATCGGCCAGATGCAGCAGGATGTCTTTATCTTCGAGGGCAATATCGAAAACAATATCCGCCTCCACAACCAGGACATCTCCATGGAGGAGGTTCGGGCGGCAGCGGAATATGTCAACGCCTCCCATTTCATCGAGAAACTGCCTGCCAGCTACAAAGAACCCGTGTCCGAGCGGGGAGCCACCTTCTCCGCGGGCGAACGGCAGCTTTTGTCCTTCGCCAGAACCTTGGCACACAGGCCCAGCATCCTGGTCATGGACGAAGCGACCGCCAATATCGACACGGAGACCGAGCTTCTGATCCAGGAGGCGCTTACAAAACTGATGGAAGGCCGCACTACCATCATGGTGGCGCACCGCCTCTCCACCATTCAGCACGCGGACTGCATTATGGTCATGCACAAGGGCAAGATCAGAGAACAGGGTACCCACCAAGAACTGTTGGCTCAGGGCGGCATCTATAAAAAGCTGTACGAGCTGCAGATCCACCATGAAGTGTCGGCCTGAAAAAGGGAAAGCCTTGCCGCGTTATTTCAGCGCATTGGCAGTCTCATAGAAATGATAATACATTCCCTTTTGTTCCAACAACTGCTCATGGTTGCCTTCCTCCACAATTCCGGCGTCCGTCAATACCAGTATCCTGTCGGAATTGCGGATGCTGGAGAGCCTGTGTGCGATTGTCAGAGTTGTGCGCCCCTCGGAGAGCTTCGCCAAGGACTGCGCCACGGCAAACTCGCTCTCATTGTCCAGCGCCGAGGTCGCCTCGTCCAAAATCAATATCATGGGATCTTTCAAAAAGACTCTCGCTATGCTGATCCGTTGCTTTTGTCCGCCGGACAGCTTCACGCCCCGCTCTCCCACATAGGTGTCATAACCGTTTTTCAGTTCCATAATAAACTCGTGCGCTCCGGCGCGCTTTGCCGCTTCCACCACTTCCTCGTCGGAGGCTTCCGGCCTCCCGTACAGGATATTTTCCCGTATGGTACCCGAGAACAGGTATACATCCTGCTGCACAATCCCGATATTTCCACGCAGGCTCTTCAAGGTAAAATGCTTTACATCCGTGCCGTCCAGCGTGATCCGCCCCTTGGACACATCATAAAACCGCGGAATCAGATTGCACAGAGTCGTCTTGCCTCCGCCGGAAGGCCCTACGATCGCCACCTTCTCTCCCGCGCGGATCCTGAGATTTAATCCCGAAAACACCCTGTTGTGGTCGTCCGGATATTCAAACGACACATTCTCAAACACAATGTCCCCCTTGGGCGAATCCAGCTCCACTGCCCCCGGCTCGTCAAAGATCTCAATATCCGCATCAATGATCTGCAAAAATCGCTCGATACCCGTCACACCCCTCTGAAACTGCTCGCCAAACTCAATGATCTTGCGGATGGTGGCGATCAGCGTAGACACATACATCACATATGCCACCAGATCGCCCGGCACAATATGCCTCCTTATCATAAAAATGCTCCCCGCCACCAGCACCAGCAGATACATGAACCCGTCAAACACCTTGACAGAGGTCTGGAAAGTTGCCATATAGCGGTAAGTCAGCTTTTTGATATCCAGAAACTCTCCGTTGTCCTTTTCAAACTTTTCCTGCTCGATCTCCTCATTGGTGAACGCCTTGACCACCTTATGTCCCAGCAGACTGTCCTCGATGCGGGCATTCAGCTCACCAATCTGATTCCTCTGTAGTCGAAACGCTTTCCTCTGCCGGAAATTCAACATCATGCACACCACGATCATCAAAGGCACGCACAAAAAGATCAGCGCCGTCAAAGGCAGATTGATCCTGGCCAATATCAAAAACGAGATCACCGTCTTGATCGCAGCGATAAAAAACTCCTCCGGACAATGATGTGCAAACTCCGTCACGTCGAACAGATCGTTGGTGATCCGTCCCATGATCTGCCCCACCTTGGTGTTATTGTAATAGGTGTTGGAAAGCTTTTGCAGATGAGCGTAGGCGTCCCGCCGCATATCCGTCTCAATACGCGCTCCCATCACATGTCCCATATCCGCCATATAATAGCCGGCAAAGCAGTCCACCACCCGCAGCGCCAGGTACAAAAGTCCCAGCCCGCCGATGGTGCGCACAGACAGGGAGGCCAGATCCCGCAGTCCTTCGTTGGTTATGTACCGCATAATGAGCGGGAGCACCAGCTCGCAGATCGTGGTCAGGGAGGCGCAAAACAGATCCATCACCAAAGTTCCTGTATATTTTTTGAAATAGGGGACAAATCTCCTAAACAATTCTTTTGTGCTGTATTCCTTGGTTTCCATTCGCGCTCTCTCCTTCTTAACGTATCATTACAACTCAAATTCCCGAAACAACTGTTCCTGAAACGCCGAATCCTCCGTGGCGCGTTTCAGGTCGGCGATTCGGTCTTGCGCAAGAAGGGCGGCGTTCAATTTGTTCATGCGGTCTCGCTCGTCTTCACGCAGCGATCTCTCATATTTCTTTACATCGAATCTTTCTAACAGCATCCCTAACACCTCCGCTTGATTATTTCGCAAAAACTTTGATAAAATGCCATGGTCGATACAATACTCTATGGCGGTCTCCAGCGCCTCCTGAATATCCCCTCCCTCCGCGGCATATTGTCTGCATATGTCCACAAACTGAGAGTATTCTCCAAGCACTCTGCATTTTTCCATCAACTCTTTATTATGACCATAGTTGATGTTGAGCATCCGCACGGTAAGCTCCACACTCGCCTCGCTTCTCCTGTTTTCAAAAGCGTCTGACAGACGTAGGATCTGCTCTTCCGGCGCGTTTCTCTCCCCATTATAAAATACCACACACTGAGGCGTCGGCAGTTGGATCAGTTTCGTGCCGTAAAGGCTCTCCTTCGCCTCCTCCGCCAGCATTTGATATTCCTCCGCCAAATAGATCAAAAACCGCACCGGCATGTTGGGGTTCCAAGTGCTCTGATGTTCATAGAGATTCAAGGTTCCCGCCACCACAAAAGCCAAGTCGTTCTTCATCACCATATAGACCGCGCTCTCTATGGTCACCACCTGCAGCTTGCCCGCATCCTGATAATCAGTCCCGTTCAGCGCGTTGTAGAGCTGCAGCAGCGCTTCCCTGTCCTTCTCAAACAGGGTGCGGAAAAGCCTGTCCTTGATCTGGCGGTGTACCTTCTTCCCCCGCCAACGAAACAGAACGTTTTGAAAACGATACCGCCCCTTGGCATTACCTTGCTTCTTTTTTTGTTCTGTTCCTTGCGCCATCTGTTTCTTTTGTTTCTTCTGTTTCCCCTGATCTTTCTGTTCCTTTTGTTCCTTCTGCTTTGTGTCTTGCATCCTTTTCTCCCTTCCACAGCAGAAAGGAAGAAGTGCAAGTTCCTCAGGTATTTTGTCTACCAGAGCCTATCCCACGCACATTTTTCCTTCCTGCCATATTGAATTCGAATTGATTGATGTGAAAATTTGACAGAAATAGTCTAAATGTACGGATAGTACGTCTTAGATTGTCCTGATAGAATCATCATAAGGTATCTATTTACTTTTGTCAATCTTTTTTATAAAATTTCGTAAGTTTATTTGCGCTGCAAAAAATTTAAAATTTGTTATTGACATTTCACGCAACATATTGTATAGTAGTATTTGTCCGTTGCAGAAACATTTTGCCGGACAGATAGTTTGCGATAGTGGCTCAGTTGGTAGAGCGCCACCTTGCCAAGGTGGAAATCGCGGGTTCGAGTCCCGTCTATCGCTCTAAAGTTTCACGATATTGATGTTGTGAGTCTCGATAATCGGTGAATGATCAAAAGGTAATCAATGTAAAATTGGTTGCTTTTTTGTTATTAACAAAATCCCATAATCAAATGTGCAGATGACTCAATAAGCTCCTGAAACTTTGCTACATCCTCATCAGAATACGCAAAAATGTCTTCCCATTTATATTCAGGAAGCCAACATGTTGCATGCCGAAAACATACTTGTGCATCTGGTGTTTCTATATACACTTTTACTCTCCCATCTGGTTTCATTTCAGAATGTGTAATTTCTGTGTCATCATTAAGTGTCATATATGGATACATCATGGTAATCTCCACCCTCAATCCTTTATTACTTAGTGTCTGCTCATAAAACCGCTTGCGGGATTCCGCAAGCGGTTGGTGAAACAGAAGGCTTTGTTATTCTTTGATTTCGTCAATGTCTGTCAAATTCACGCCAGATACATTTAATAACGCTTTAATTGTCAAATACTCTTTTTTTAATATCGCATAAGTCTCAGTAGCATTTTCTTTCCTTGCTGACAACATATACTCTTGAATTTTTTTAAAATCATCAAGAGCTTGTTTTGTTACCTCAATACCACTCGGCATATAACCACCTACTTTCTGGATGCTATTGTTGATTTGTACTTACATTCATTATAGCAACCTGTTCTTAAGGTGTAAAGCTTTAATAATCAATAAAGACCTTACACCTTAACCTGTGTGATATATAATTGTATTTATTATGCCATTTTTGCCTTTAAGTCCCTGATATCTGTTTCAAGCATTCTTACCTTGATTGCCAACATTTCAACCTCATTACTTGGCCTCATTGCATCATGTAGATTTCTTGATAAGTCAAGATGCCCTTCAGCGACACGCTGTATATTGACGCGGATCTCATTTTCAAGTATCAAATCAGTATTCGTTACTCGTTTCTTGACTTCTTGCAAATCAGATTCAAGATTACTTACTCTTGTGTCAACGCTATTGACTTTATCAAGAATCAGATCAAGCTTTTCACTGTCCGTCATATGCTCACCCCCCTATTGTGATTACGGAATCTGTTGACTGAATAACACTTATATACAGTATATCACAATCAAGGTGTAAAGTCTATTCAATTATCAAAGCGCTTTTGAGACCTCTCAGGATATAATGGCGAAACGCCCGCAAAGATCAAGCGTCATCCGCTTGAACGATATCAGACTTATTTAAACAGTTATCAATCCCACAATAGTGTTTTGCAGCGCCTCACTGGGAGGGTGACTGCTATATCACGTTAACCCCGGTCGAATTCCCCTTTCGACGACTACCCACCCTACCGTTGATAACTGTTTATAAGCCGCCTTCTCGGTTTTGAATTCTCCCTTTTACTCCATAGATTAACAAATAATTGGAAAATGCTTTATTCAATTTTAAACAGTTATCAAACCCACAATAGTGTTTTGCAGCGCCTCACGAGAGGGTGACTGCTATATCACGTTAACCCCGGTCGAATTCCCCTTTCGACGACTACCCACCCTACCGTTGATAACTGTTTATAAGCCGCCTTCTCGGTTTTGAATTCTCCCTTTTACTCCATAGATTAACAAATAATTGGAAAATGCTTTATTCAGTTTTAAAACAGTTATCAGTCCCACAAAAAGTGTTGTGCAGCGCCTCGACGGGAGGATAGCTGCTATATCACTTAACCCCGGCCGAATTCCCCTTTCGACGACTACCCACCCAACCGCTGATAACTGTTTAACAAGTCGCTCTACTCGGTTTGAAATCCCACCTTTACACAAAAGACGGATGTTTAAGAAACATCAATACTTATAGACGATCCCAGGAGTGACATGCTCCTCCTCCGTATAGGAATCTACTGTGCCATAGTGGACACAGGAGATCCGGTATGTCTCGCCATATACAGCGCCGGTATAGATAAAGCTGACTCCTACACCAGCCCTGTTTTGAATTTCCACTCCAGGAGCCGTTGCGACCGGTTTCCAGCCATACCACTTCTGCTGTTCAACCACGATATCCTTTATGCCCAATAAGGACGCTGTCTGTGTCGCACCAGTAGTGATGTCTACTATCAGACCTCTCTCATCACATCCCACCACGATACTGCATCCACTAAGCATTGTATACGCGCTCGGTATCCCTGCTAGCTCCTCCTCGGACAGCTCATACACGGTGGTCTCAAGCTGCTCCACGTCATCCTCTGTCTCATCCGCTGCTGCCGCCTGCACCGTAGCCACAGGCTGTACGAGCATAAAAGCTGCCGCCAAAGCCAGACCTAAGAGCTTCTTTCCTTGTTTCCTCACTCTCTGTTTCATTTCGTACCACTCCTTTGTCTTTTGTGTATTGAAGGATTTCCATGCCCCACTCGCTTCCTCATTTCACCCTTCTACATTAATATGACTTCAGGAGCCCAAATCTTACAAAAATTTTTAAAAAAAATTTAAATTTTATATTTTTTTCTTTTAGAGGATATTTTTAGCATAGCAGATAAAGATCATCGTCTTTTGATATCGCGTTTTTCCAAAAAAATATCAGGATCAAAAAACATAACTGTTCTCTAATCCTGAAAGTGATTGCTTCTATTTAATTAAAGTATTATAGTATTCCAACGCTACTTGTTCAAGGAATTCCAATGACTGTTTTCCCTGTATTACATATTGCTGTTTATTCTTGAAAAAAGAAACAATATAATCTGTTTCGCCGGAATCATCAGTTTTGGAATAAAGCTCCATCTCTTGATCATGTAGAACAATACTAGTCAAATACTCATAATGGTTAAACTGGTCACTTTGTACCACTACAGAATCATGATATGTCGCGATTCGTAACATTAACTCTCTTTCTTCCTTATTTATTTTATACAAGATCCAATCAAACTGCGTCATCTCTTGTATCTCTATTTCTTTTAATGTATATCCCTCCAAACTCTCCATTTCCTCTACATCAGGCATGTATTTCTGATATTTTTCGGGCACATCTTCCTCACTATAAAAAACAGTTGAAATTGCATAACCAAAATTTTCATTATCATTCGGTGATATCACCATCAATGAACTGTTATCATCCCGAAACAACCACTGGAATACCCCGCCCTTTTTCTCGGCATTGACTGCTCCCACTGTGCCGCCGGCCACAAGAACCACCGCCAGGACGGCGGCTGCAGCCACATATCGATGCGTGTGACGCATCCTGCCTTTGCGAGGGGGCTTTGTATCGGTCGTGGTCTCGATCTCTCCTTTGACCTTGCTCGCTACCCTTGTATCGAGTGCTGCCTCGATCTTAGATTCTGCTCCTGCCTTGGACTCCACCCCGATCTTGCTTTCCACTCCCCTCTTGGACGCTACCTTGATCTTGGACTCTGCTTCTGCCTCTGTCGCAGAATCCATCTTGAACTTGCTCTCCATCCCTGTCGCAAACTCAGCTCCGATCTCCACTTCGGGCGCAGAGACCGCCACACGCTCTCTGCGCAGGACGGCAAGCCGCTCTGCATCCTCCCACTTCATCTCCAGAAATTGCTGAAACCTTTCATAAGACTCATCCACATCCGGCGTCTGCACCACCGCACCTGCGTCAAGCGTCTTCAACAACTCTACCAGCGCCATCACTTCATTCTCGTCAAATTCCTCTTCCGACGCCTCAAAGTTGTACCAGTCCAGTCTTTCCTGGATCTCCCTTATCAACTGTTTCTTATTTTTTTCCATAGAAAGTGTTGTATCCATATACTCCTCTCAGCACGACCGGATTGCTCTGCATACATGATCCCCTTTTTAGATTCCCTTTTATCTAATTTACCATTTTCGGCAAAATATATCAAGTCCGGCACTGCAGAAATACGGAAACAAAAAAGGTGTAGATCCTTAGTGATTCCATAAAGACCCTACACCCTCGTCCATCCGTTGCTATTTCGTTTTAAAATTCAAGTTCAGAATAATCAATGCCAAAACTTGACAACTTTACTTTTGCAACCTTAATTTGATAATCAAGTTCTTTGTTTTCGCCCGTTTCATGCGCTTTAATTCTCATTAAATCTACATATCTATTAATGGCGACTTCTTTTTGTTCTTCCAAACTAATATCTGCTACCATCCTTTCACCTCATTTTTGAATTGATCGTGTCTATGCTACTGCAATTATTATAGCGGTTTGGGGGGACAGCGTCAATAATCTTCATCATCTCGGCTGGGGTGACGACGAACTTCTTAGCTGGGAAATGCCTGGTGTTCCCAGTTACGAGATATGCGTCATCTCCACGCTTTTCCATCGTTACTTCATAAAATATCAGGTCGTCCATGTCCGGGATTACTTCGCCGGTTGGGGATGGATGCACCTCAATGCCAAACATTTCAATAGCCTCAAGAATCACATCAATGTCTTTCTCGTGAATATGAAACTTTGGGCGATGTGCTACTTCTTTATATTCGGCCAAAATTTTCGGATGATACAACGGCGTGACCCGCCCATCAAGTACCGCTTGAATTACCCGATAAGTCGCCGACTCCTTGTTCCTCGTGAGCAATACTGATATAATTACATTGGTGTCGATTACTGCTAAGATAGACATTATTGACCTGCTTTCCGCTCGGCACGGGCCGCTGCAATCTCTGCGTTAATCTCATCCAGTGTCATTTCTGGGAATGTTCCCGCATTGATCCTAATATTCTCAAGTGCCTGCAAACCTCTTTCTCGCAGTATTGTTTCGTCAGTCCTTGGAAGGGTCGTTGCAAAAGGAAGCCCTTTTTCAATTTTTGTACGGGCAAAAAACATCCGAATGGCGGTCGGTATGTCGAGCCCCATTTTTGCATAAATATCTGCCACTTCATCCCGCAAATCTTTGTCTAAGCGCACCTGTACGAGTGCCTGTTCTGCCATTGTCATGTCTCCTTTCTATCAAGGGATGTACTATATATTTTCTCATATTATTGTATGTGTTATTCATATTTTTGTCAATAGAATACTCTAGCGTTTCGTGCACAACTCCTTCTTGTATTTCCCCATTCCCAATGTTACAATTAAGACATTCACCCCAAGAAAACCGAGGACAGCACATATGACTTATTTATATTATGAAGATATCTACATGACAGATTTTGATGCCACCGTGACCGCATGTGTCAAAGACGAGCGAAGCGGCCATTTTCAGGTGGTGTTGGATCGAACTGCCTTTTTCCCTGAACAGGGCGGGCAGTCCGCGGACAAGGGCACGCTGGGCGGCAGGGAAGTCCTGGATGTACAGATTAGAGACAATATCATATACCATGTTCTGGCGGAGGCAGTCCCCGTGGGGCAGACGCTGTCCGGCCATGTGGACTGGGAACAGCGCTTTGACTTTATGCAGCAGCACACCGGCGAGCATATGATTTCTGGTCTGGTGCATAAGTATTATCACTATGAAAATGTGGGGTTCCATTTGAGCGTCAATGAGGTGACGTTAGACTTTAACGGAGAGCTTACCCTGGAACAACTGCGCCGGATCGAGGAGGAGGCCAACGCCGCCGTGTGGAAGGGTCTGCCTGTGAAAGCATGTTTTCCCTCCCGAGAGGAGCTTGCGGCTCTCTCCTACCGGAGTAAAAAAGAACTGTCCGGCGATATTCGGATCGTGGAGATCCCGGGCATCGATATCTGCGCCTGCTGCGCTCCCCATGTAGCCAACACGGCTCAGATCGGGTTGATCAAGATTGTGAACGTACAGAGTCATCGGGGCGGCGTGCGCGTCCATATCCTCTGCGGCGGCCGCGCCGTCAGGGATTACACGACAAAACAGGACAGCGTATCCCTCATTTCCGCACAGCTTTCCGCCAAACAGGACGATGTGGCGGATGCCGTCTCCCGTCTGCAAAACGAGCTGCAAAGACAAAAGGCACGCATCTGCGAATTGCAGCGACAACTGCTCCAGTTCCAGACCAAGGCCCTTCCCTCCCCCGAACAGGCGGAAAATGTGATCCTGTTTGTGGAGGAATTGGATCCCATCGCCATGCGCAATGCGATCAATGAGCTGACACCCAGATATCGGGGATACTGCGGTATTTTCTCCGGCAGCGACCAGTCAGGCTATCGCTTTATCATCGGGAGCGCAGGGAAAGACTGCAATGCGCTCGCCGTCAAAATGCGGGAGGAGCTTAGCGCCAAGGGCGGCGGCAGTTCCCCTATGATTCAGGGCAATGTGAACCGCACCGAGGAAGAATTGCGGTCTTACTTTTCACGCCTCACAGCATCTTTTTGATCTTGCCTTTGAGCCGCTGCAGCGCGTTGTCCGTGGACTTTTCATCTCTTCCCAGCACCTTTGCGATCTGCGAATAGCTCATGCCCGTCATATACAGTTCCAGCACTTGCTTTTCAAACGCGCTGAGTTCATTCTCGATCTTGTCCTCTAAGTATTTCACCCGCTCTTTGTCCAGGAACAGATCCTCCGGACTCAGTTCCGCCTGATTTACCAGAGATTCCAGCAAGTTGCGCTGTCCGCTCTCCTCCTGGAGAGCGGAATCTCCATAGAGAGATACATAGGTGTTTAACGGGATGTGTTTCTGGCGTTTGGACGCCTGAACCGCCGTATACATCTGCCTGCTGATACACAGATCCGCAAACGTGTGAAAACTGGCGTCCCGCCCGCTGTCGTAATCCCGCACGGCCTTGAACAGTCCGATCATGCCCTCCTGGATCAGATCCTCGTTGTCGCCGCCCAATATAAACATGGACTTTGCCTTGACGCGCACCAAGTCCTTATATTTGTCACAGATATAGTCCATCACCGCAGATTCCCCGTCCCGCAGGCGCAGAATCAGCTCTTCATCGGAGGTTTCGCCGTAATCCCTATATTTTTCCCGCATAATATCCCTTCACCCTGATCTTTGTCATTCTCTTTATCCCCTTCTCTGTCTCACGATCTCATAGGCCAGCACCCCCGCCGCCACAGAAGCATTGAGGGAATCGATATCTCCCTGCATGGGGATGGCCGCCGTCATATCACAGGTTTCTTTCACCAGCCGGCCCACGCCCTCGCCCTCGCTGCCGATCACAAGGCCGATCGGCCCTTTCAGATCCAGTTGATACATGACCGTGCCGTCCATATCGGCACAGACAAACCAAATCCCTTCCTTTTTCAGGTCTTTCATGGTTTTGACCAGATTGGTCACTCTCGCCACCGGCGTATAATGTAACGCTCCCGCCGAGGTTCTGGCCACGGTGGCAGTCAATCCCACCGCCCGATTTTTGGGGATGATGACGCCGTGCGCGCCCGCCAGATTGGCGGTTCGGATGATGGCTCCCAGATTGTGGGGATCTTCGATATTGTCCAGCACAAACAAAAAGGGCGGTTCCCCCTTTTGTCTGGCCGCCTGCAGGATATCTTCCACCTCCGCGTACTCGTAGGCGGCGACAGTGGCGATCACGCCCTGATGCTTTCCCGTCTCCGACATCTGATCCAGCCGCTCTCTGGACACATATTTTACAGGCGTATCGTGCTTCTTTGCCTCTCTTTTGATGGTCATAATCGGGCCGTCCTGACTTCCGTCTAAGATGAAAAGCTTGTCCACGGCCTTTCCCGCCCGATAAGCCTCAATCACGGCATTTCTGCCCTCTATGGTAAATTCCTGATATCCCATTGACTCCCTCCGTCCTGTCACAATTCCATCTCGGCCAACTCGATCCCTCTGCGGATCAATTCTAAGATCCGATCTGTCTGATCCGTCAGATACAGATACCCCAGCAAGGCTTCGTAACCCGTGGCCCGTCTGTACTCCCCCGCCGTGGCGTTTTTGGCCACAGAAGAGGGTTTGGCATTGCAGCCTCTCTTATAGATCAGAGCCTCCTCCGGTGTCAGTTCCGCCTGCAAAGCCTGGATCATGGCGGCCTGCGCGGGGGCTTTGACATATTTGGTGGTCATGCCATGCAGATCGCGGTTGGAGCGGTTGGCTCTCTCCACCACCACACTGCGTATCACCAGATCGTACACAGCATCCCCGATATAAGCGAATGTCAGGGGCGAATAGGACTTGATATCCTTCTCTCTGCAGGCAAACACTTTTCGGATCCCCTGCAGCAGACTCATGCTTTCTTCCATTTCACACCCTCTCGCGTATCTTCCAGAATGATCCCTTTTTGAAGCAGCTCGTCCCGAATCGCATCCGCCTTGGCAAAATCGCGCGCTTTCCTCGCCTCCTGGCGCGCCGCGATCAGAGTCTCAATATCGCTGTCCAAAAGTTCCGCCTTTCTCTCCACGATCAGTCCGCACACATCGGACAGAACCACGATCTCCTTTTTCAGCGCTTCCAAAAAAGCTTTGCTGCTGCCCTCGCCCGCGTTGGTATTGGTAAACTTCACTAGCTCAAAGATCACCGAGAGCGCATCCGCCGTATTGAAATCATCGTCCATGGCTTCGTCAAACCTGCTCTCAAACGCTTCCGCCTCTCTCAAAAGTCCGCTCTCCGCCTCTGTCAACTCCTCCGCGCCTGCGTTGGAAAGCAGGAAATTCAGGTTCTCCACGCTGGTCACAATGCGCTCATAGCCGCTCTTTGCGGCCTCCATCAGTTGATCGCTGAAGTTCAGGGGACTTCTGTAATGCGCGGACAGCATAAAGAAACGAAGCACTTGCAGGTCATATTTTTCGCTGATATCTCTGACCGTAAAAAAGTTGCCCGCCGATTTGGACATCTTGCGATTGTCTATATTCAAAAAGGCATTGTGCATCCAGTATCTCGCAAAGGTCTTGCCGTTTGCCGCCTCGGACTGCGC
Organism: Candidatus Gastranaerophilales bacterium; assembly: GCA_023663225.1. Classification (GTDB taxonomy): domain Bacteria; phylum Bacillota; class Clostridia; order Lachnospirales; family Lachnospiraceae; genus Acetatifactor. Next base: position 21,516 of record JAMPHU010000012.1, on the reverse strand, counting down.
GATCTCATTCTCATGGTGCGGAAACACCAGATCCTCGCCGCCCGCGTGAATGTCGATCTGATCCCCCAAGTATTTCTTGCTCATAACGGAGCACTCAATATGCCACCCGGGACGCCCCTCACACCACTCGGACTCCCAGTAGGGCTCTCCCTCCTTTTTGGGTTTCCAGAGCACAAAGTCCAAGGGATCCTCCTTCTGATCCTCGCCGGATACCAGCAGAGACCTGTTTCCGCCCCGCAGATCGTCCAGATTCTTGTGAGAGAGCTTGCCGTACTCCGCAAAACTTCTGGTGCGGAAATACACGGTGCCGTCCGCCGCCGCATAGGCATGTTCCTTCTGAATCAACGTCCGAATCATCTCGAGCATCCCGTCGATCTCCTGCGTAGCCAACGGATGCATTGTGGCGGGCCTCACGTTCATCCCCTCCATATCCTTTTTGCACTCTTTGATATAACGCTCGGATATCACATCGGAGCTGACGCCCTCCTCAATGGCCTTCTTGATGATCTTGTCGTCCACATCCGTAAAATTGGATACATAATTCACCTCGAACCCTTTGCGCTCCATATAACGGCGGGCCGTGTCAAACACGATCATAGGGCGGGCGTTGCCGATGTGGATCAGATTGTACACTGTGGGGCCGCACACATACATCTTGACCTTTCCCGCCTCTATCGGCACGAAATCCTCCTTCTTCTTGGTCAGTGTGTTATAAATCTTCAAACTCATTGTTTTCCTCCATCCTCACTTTTCTTTAGCTGCTGCCGCAGCACCTTCACTTCGTCCTCCAATTCCAAAAGCCTTGTGGTCAACACGGAATTGGCTTTTTGCAGACAAGTGATATCCTCTCTGACAGGATCCGGCAGATCGTCGTGATTTAAAGTCTCCTGCGGCAGTTGCTTGTTGAAACGCTTTACCACGCTTCCCGGCACACCTACCACCGTGGAATTGGGCGGCACTTCATGCAGTACCACACTCCCCGCTCCGATCTTAGAATTATCCCCGATCGTAAAGGAGCCTAACACCTTGGCGCCGGCGCTGATCATGACATTGTTGCCGATGGTGGGATGGCGCTTGCCATGCTCCTTGCCGGTTCCCCCCAACGTAACACCCTGATACAGAGTGACATTGTCTCCGACAACCGTAGTCTCGCCCACGATCACGCCGATGCCGTGGTCTATAAAAAACCCTTTCCCGATCTGCGCTCCCGGATGAATCTCAATCCCTGTCTTGCGCGCGCCTCTCTGGGAGATATAGCGGGCGAGAAAATAATGCTTTTTCAGATACAGCTTATGCGCGATCCGATAGTGCAGCATCGCCTTGAAACTGGGATACAAAAACACCTCCATATTGGAGTGGATAGCCGGGTCTCTCTCCCGTATCATCTTAATCTCATCTCTGATAAAACCCACGGTAATCCTCCTGTTTTGAGCCAAAATTTCGTTCTAAGCAACGGGCAGCACGCTCCGCGAACTGCACTTATGTTAAAAAAGCGGACAAAACCTCTCCACACAGAGACGGTTTTATCCGCGGTCCCACTCTACTTAAAGGCAGTCTGCCTTTCCCTCTATGCGCTTAACGCGCGCGAACGTACCCGACTACAGACTCCCTTCACCGGATCGGCTCACGGACGCACTTCCTTTTCCTCCGGCGAGAGCTGCTTGCAGCCATATGGCAGCTCCTCTCTGACGCCTTCCGGCAAAAGTACTCTTTCCGGTCACAGCCTTTTCACTCTTTACAGAATATGCAAAAAAAAGGGTTTTGTCAACATTTTTGTGGCAGAAAAAATTTGATAGAAAAAATGTGTGAGTTTTGCAAAATAAACTAGGAAAAATGTGAAATAATTCTGTGTAAATTTAAGAAAAATGTGTTATACTACAATTATACTAACTATCATTAGTGAGTATAATCACATCAGAAAGGCGGCAGTTTTTTTGTGGAAAGGATTGCAATAGAGAAGTTGATCGAGTGGAAAAACGATACCGATCGAAAGCCATTGGTGCTAAAGGGCGCAAGACAGGTCGGCAAAACGTGGCTGATGAAAGAATTTGGGACGAAGTATTACAAAAGCTGCGTTTATTTTAACTTTGATGAAGAGGAATTGAATACCATATTTGAAAAAAATAAGAATCCTCAGAGAATCATCGAATTGCTTTCCCTGATATGCGGCGAGAAAATATATCCTTTTGATACGCTGATTCTCTTTGATGAGATTCAGGAATGTCCTGCTGCCCTAAACTCTCTCAAATATTTCCGAGAGAAAGCAAACGAGTACCACATTATCGCCGCAGGCAGCTTACTCGGAACGCTGCTTGCACAGCCTAAATCTTATCCGGTTGGAATGGTAAATCTATTAAATATATTTCCTCTCACTTTTGAAGAATTTCTCAATGCTATAGACGCTTCCCTGTACCTATATTATAAAGAGATTCAAAAGGGGCAGGAAATTGACGCAATTTTTCACAACCGCCTGCTTGATGCCTACAACAATTACCTGATCATCGGCGGAATGCCCGAATGTGTTGATTCCTGGATAAAGCACAAAGATCCTGCCAGAATTTCCCGTATTCAACATGAATTGATAGATATTTACGAAAACGATTTTTCCAAACATGGCGGCAACGTTAACAGCGGGCGGATTCTTATGGTATTCCGCAGCATCGCCTCCCAGCTCGCAAAGCCAAATGAAAAATTTATGTATGGCGCGGTACGGGAAGGCGGAAGAGCGCGGGATTTTGAAGAAGCCATCGAGTGGCTAGTCTCCGCAGGCATGTTGTGCAGAGTTTACAACATCTCAAAACCGGAACATCCTCTCGCCGCTTTCGACAAGCTGGAGCAATTTAAATTGTTCTTGTTTGATACGGGACTTCTCAAATGTATGGCAGGAATTGACAACAGCGCCATTTTGCTGAAAACGGACTACCAATTTAAAGGGCCTTTGACCGAAAATTTTGTATTGCAACAACTCCGCAGCCAGTTTGAACTCGAGCCGCGCTATTATTCAGACAAAAATATGGAAATTGATTTTGTCCTTCAACATGGCACAGAAATCATTCCTGTTGAGGTAAAAGGCGGTGAAAACAAATCTGCGCCAAGTTTTAAAAAATATATTGCCAGTCGTAACCCTAAATATGCCATACGTTTTTCCAGACAAGGCTATCGCAAAGATGGCGATTTTTACAATATCCCGCTCTATCTCGCCGGAAAAGTCAAGGAACTGTTATGAGCGCATTTAGAATTTCTTTTCACCCTACACCCTATATAGCCTGACGCCATGCGGCGGAATGACGGAACGGATCATTAAAACCCCGCTCTGCCTGACGCCAGTCCAGATCTCATAGGTGTCTATCTCTTCCTGAATATCGATAAACGCAGGATCAAATGTAAACACCGCCTCCTCGTCTCCTACGTTGAAATGCGCCAGATAGAGATACCCTTCCGGACTGTTGGCGGCCCATACAATCTCATTTCCCCTGCGGTAAACCTCACGCCCTCCTCGGGAATTTTGGTTGATCTCTATCACATCTCGATTTTGCATCAGAGACAATGTAAATTCGTCATTGTATGTCATGTCGCCGCCAAACATAAGCGGAGAGCGGAAAATCGCCCACAGTGACATCAAAAGTTTCTGCTCATCCGCTGTAAATCTTGTGTTTTCCCCGTTTTGGGTATTGCACAGCCTAATGCGCCCCAACGGAAGCATATCACAGTCGGGAAAATGATCTTCTCCGGTATAGGGGAACCATTCCCTGCAATAGTCAAACATTTTCTTCAAAAGCTCCCAGCTATCCCAAAAATCATCCGTCATACGCCACATATTCGCCCATTTGGAAAGGTGCTCTGCCTCCTGAATCGGCGCGGCCCCCGGCGACAGGGACAAAACCATATCCCGACCGCTTTTTTCTATCGCTCTCGCCACCCCTTCCACCTCCGCACTGTGATAAGGGCGCGCAATATCGTCCACCTTTACAAAATCGACTCCCCACTCTGCATAAAGCGCAAAAAGAGAATCGTAATACTCCTGAGCGCCTCTCCTGCTCATATCGACGCCGCACATATCTCCGTTCCAGGAGCATACGCTTCCAAGATCCGCAATCTCCGCCGCATGACAATCCGTCCCCTTGACTCTTGTGTTCAGACGCACCGCCTGCCTGGGAATACCCCGCAAAATATGGATCCCAAATTTAAGTCCCAGAGAATGTACAAAATCTGCCAGCGGCTTGAAACCGCCGCCGTCCGCCGCCGACGGAAAACGGTTTACGGCGGGCATCAACCGTCCAAATTCATCCATCACCAACTCCGCATTTCTATTATACTCGTGGCTTACGGCGTTGGGCTCAAACCACTGTATATCGACCACGATATATTCCCAGCCAAAGCTTTTCAGATTGTTCGCCATATATACGGCGTTATCCCTCACCTGCGCCTCATTAACAGCCGCGCCGTAACAATCCCAACTGTTCCACCCCATAGGCGGTCTCTTCAATGTAAACATGGATCCTTCCTCCATCTCTTTTCCTTATTTTTCACCTTCGCTTCAAAAACATTAAGGTCATTATACCCTCTCCGCAGTGCATGCTCGAAAAACCTTCGGTTTTCCATCGCGTACATTATATCATATCATAACAGAAAAATCACGTTGATTGATTGTGGCAGCGCCAAACAAAGTATGCTATACTGTTTTATATAACCAGCCACGGGAGAGATGAACATGGGAATGTTTTTAAACAGTATAGCTCCATACGAAGGATATAAGGATATCGCCCAGACCAGATTTTTTGTGGACAAATCTGCTATGATAAGCGAACTCATTTCAACCGCCATGGCGGATGGGCAAAGATATCTTTGCATCACCAGACCAAGACGTTTTGGCAAGAGTGTCATGGCAAATATGGTTGGCGCTTTTTTTGGCAGGTTCTCCGATGAGAAGGAGATTTTCTCCCATCTTGAAATTGCAAAATATGACCATTGCCTGAAGTACTTGCATCTCTATGATGTGATTTATATTGATTTCAGCCGGATGCCACAAGATTGCAACAGTTTTAAGGAGTATATTTCCCGTATTCAACTGGGAATCAACAGGGATCTGGCGGAGGCTTACCCCGAGCTGAAACTCACACCCGACAAAGCGGTCTGGGACAATCTGCATGCCGTATTTGAGCAGACCAAAACCAGGTTTGTTTTTGTGATGGACGAGTGGGATGCAATCTTTCATAAAAGCTTTATCTCCGAGACTGATAAAAAAAATTATCTTGAGTTCTTGCGGAATCTGTTAAAAGGGCAGGCATATGTGGAGCTGGCCTATATGACAGGCGTCCTGCCAATCGAAAAGTATTCCAGCGGCTCAGAGATGAATATGTTCCAGGAATATGACATGGCGACCAAAAAGAAGTTCAGTGAATACTTTGGCTTTTTGGCTTCGGAAGTGGATCGTCTATTCACCGTTTATCAGCAGACTACTGCGAACGCCAAAATCGCGCGGGAAGATTTGACAAAATGGTATGACGGATATCATACGGCAGCCGGTGTCAGAATATATAATCCACGCTCAATCGTATGTGCGCTGACGGACAACCAGATCAGCAATTACTGGACCAGTTCCGGCCCTTATGATGAAATCTTTTATTATGTTCGCAACAATATAAATGATGTCCGTGATGATCTGGTCATGATGGTTTCCGGAGAGCGCATTGAGATCAAACTGCAGGGATATGCCGCTACCTCCACAGCGCTGAATACCAAGAATCAGATTTTTTCGGCGATGGTGGTATATGGTCTGCTGACTTATGAGGACGGAGCTGTATTGATTCCCAACAGAGAGTTGATGGATCAGTTTGATGAGCTGTTATTGTCAAACGAAAATCTGGGGTATGTCTATAATCTGGCAAAAGAGTCTGAAAGAATGTTAAAGGCCACGCTTGCAGGAGATACTGAGGTGATGGCAGAAATTTTAAAACTGGCGCATGACACGGAATCACCTATTTTTTCCTATAACAGTGAAATCGAGCTGTCTGCGGTTGTGAATCTAGTATATCTCGCCGCCAGAGATAAGTATCGTGTGGAACGCGAGGATAAGGCCGGAGAGGGATATGTGGACTTTATCTTTTATCCCGAGAGAAAAAGCGCAGATGCCCTGATTCTGGAACTAAAGGTCAACGCTACGCCGACAGAAGCGATCGAGCAGATCAAAGAAAAAAATTATATACTTCGTTTCCGAGGAAAAATGGGGGAAACGCCCAAATATACAGGCAGAATTCTGGCAGTCGGAATCAGCTATGACAAAAAGACAAAAAAGCACTCCTGTAAGGTGGAGGAGTTGTAAACAGCCGATTTTCTACCCTGGCGGGATGCCGTGTATCCCGCCCTTTTTACGGTCTTTTCCCGCATCCTTCGCACCCCTCGCACCCCATCTGCACAGGCTGCGCTGACAGATCAAAAAGACTGGTCAGCATACAGATGGCCTGGGCCGAGATGCCTTCCCCCGTTCCGGTAAAACCCAGTCCCTCTTCCGTGGTGGCCTTCACATTCACCTGACTCACCTCCACGGCCAACGCCCGAGCGATATTTTCCCGCATCGTGTCGATGTGCGGGCGCATCTTCGGCGCCTGCGCGATAATGGTGGCGTCTATATTCTCGATTAGAAAACCTTTCTCCTCCAGCATTTCTCCCACCCGCTCCAAGAGCTTGATAGAGGAAATGCCCTTGTAGGCGGGATCCGTGTCCGGAAAATGCTTGCCGATGTCTCCCAGCGCAGCCGCGCCGAGCAGCGCATCCATAATCGCGTGCAACAGCACATCCGCGTCGGAATGTCCCAAAAGTCCTTTTTCATAAGGAATGTCCACACCCCCCACGATCAGCTTCCTGTCCTCTGTCAATCTATGCACATCATATCCCATTCCTATCCTCATATGAAACCTCTCCTCTCCGCCAACACACCTATGTCTGACGGTCAGCACACCTGTGCCTGACCGTCAACGCATCTATATCTGACCATCAACGCACCTATATCCGACTATCAACGCACCTATGTCTGACGGTCAACGCACCTGCGCCTGACCGTCATCCGGCCTACATGACAAAAGTGTCTCCACATCCGCATACTCATATACCACATATCCGGCGTCTTCATATACCTTCCTGCCTATTTCCAGCGCCTTGGCATCCACATATTCCGCCGCCTCCGCCGTCTCCAACAAGAGAAATACCGTTCCTTCATGGTAGCCTTCCCTGTAATATTTCATGGGCGTGGACCAGGTGAAATATTGCAGTCCTTCCGGATTCAATATATTGGCAACTTCCACCTTTCCGCCCGTCAGTTCCGTCACAATGTTGCCATTCCAATAGGTCGCGTAGCCGAAATCATACCTCTCCTCCAAAAATGCCGCCACTGCGCGCTTATCTGCATTTTTATCCGTGGTGACAAAGGAGAGGACGGTCTTGCCTGTGCTCACAAAAAGGCAAAGCACGATCATAATCCCTATCACCAGCTTATCCCAGGCGAACGCTCTCTGTTCAAAGTAAAAGGCCGCCCCCAACAACGCAAAGGCAAACAGCGTCAGATAATATCGGGGAACCATCGTGCTGGTGGTAAAAACAAACACAAACACATTCAAAAAAAATGCGGTCACAAAAAAGAGTTCCACAAAGAAACGCTGGCCTTTTTGCTCTTTGTAAACCCGCACATTACAGTATACCAAGATCGCTAACATCACAAAGGAAATGATCGTGACGATTCCCCGCAGAGACAACACGCTTCTGTCCGGAATATAGCCAAACAGCATGATCAGGCTGCCAAAAGCATTTTGCAGCCGTTCTCCCAGCACACCCTGATATACCGCAATAAAATTGGTTCCCTCGTAAGTCTGAAAAATATACTGTCTGCTCACCCACAGTACATTGATCCCATATCCTGCGACACTTCCCGCCGCGCCCAGAAGCGCATAGTACAGATAATACGCCCTCTCACTTTTCCAGATCTTTTTTCCCAGAGTCAGGACGTCACCGGACACGCCAAAATCCGCCCGAAATTTCTGATACTCTTCGGAGATGAGCAAATACCAAAAAGCCGCCATAAGAAGCGGACACTGAAGCGCCAGCAGATACCGCACGCCGGACACGCCGCACACCACCGACAGAGCCAGATATCCCGCCATCAAAACCCATCTGGACAGTCCCTTTTGCCTGCGCTGTGCCAGCCGCAGATACATTCCAAAAACAAAGAATACCAAGATCACATGCCAGGGATAGGTATTGCCCATCTCCATATGATGCATCATCGTCTCCGAAAAAGGCAGCAGAAGAACCGCCGCCACAATGGCCGCGCTGCCCCTGCGCATCTTCAAAGGTTTCATCACATAAAAGCAGGACGCCGTCATCAACGCGTAAGTGACCAGATTGGTCACCATGCGGATCACATGCCAGTTGTCCGAGATCCGAAACAGCGGCCCCATCACCAAATGCGTATACAAAAACCGAAACTCCGTGGAATAATACCACTCCTGCGAGGCAAAAATATGTCCCTTCTCCGCCAGCAATCTGGAAAATATCATCTCCGCCGCCATGTCAGAATCCAGCCAGTGATCATGGAAAAATAGATTCAGGCAGATCAGCAAAAGAAGAACCAACCCCAATGGTATATAAGGTGCAATTGCAAGAATCCTCTTTTTCATGGACATCGATACCTTTCCCTTTTCTTATCTTACGACTTATCTGCCGCTGTCTCTTCCTCGTCTGTCTCCTCGGCCTTCACTCTCGCCACGGCTCCGACCGCCAGCTCTTCCTCGTCTATCTCCTCTGTCGTCTCTCTCACCACGGTTCCGACCGCCGCCTCTTCCCCATCGTTCTCCTCGGTCATCTCTCTCGCCACGGCTCCGGCCGCCATCTCTTCCCCGTCTATCTCCTCGGCCATCTCTCTCGTTCCGGCTCCGACCGCCATCTCTTCCCCGTCTATCTCCCCAACCTTCGCTCTCGCCACGGCTCCGACCGTCAGCTCTTCCTCGTCTATCCCCCCGGCCAAATCCGTTTCTGCCCTTCCGGTCACGGTCGCCGCGTCCACTCCTGCGGACATAGTCGTCCGCCTCAATTTCCTCGCCCTTGTCGCCCACCTGCATTTTCAACATAGCAGCCGCCAGCTCCAGCGCGTCGCAGCCTTCCTCCTCCAATTTGCGCTCCAGAAAACGCTTCATCAACTCCATATCCTCATGCTCGTGCAACTGCCACGCCTGATCCAGATATTTGTCCGCTTTCGCCTTTAACACCTTGGATGCCCCGGGAAGCTTTTTCTCCTCCACCTTAGTATGGCACACTCTCTCAATATCCCGAAGCTGATAAATTTCTTTCCCGCAGACAAAAGTGAAAGAACGCCCTTTTCTGCCCGCACGGCCCGTTCTGCCAATGCGGTGCACATAATACTCAATATCCTGTGGAATGTCGTAGTTGATCACCGCCTCCACGTCGTCCACATCGATTCCTCTGGCCGCCACATCCGTCGCGATCAAAATGGCAGTACTGCCGTTGCGGAAACGCCCCATCGCCAGATCTCTCTGGTTCTGCGACATGTCCCCGTGAAGTCCCTCCGCCTGATACCCGTGGCATTTCAACATCTCCGCCACCTCGTCCACTTTGTGCTTGGTATTGCAGAAAATCAGCGTCAATTTGGGTTGATAATACTCCAACAGACGAATGCATGCCGCGTCCTTGTCCTGCTTTTTAATGCGGTAATACCGCTGTGATACCAGGGGAATGGTAAGTTCCTTGGCCGCCACCTTAATCAGCTTGGCATCTGTCTGAAACTGATCCGCAATATCCAATATGGGTTGAGGCATTGTCGCGGAAAAAAGAGCCGTCTGATGCTCACAGGGAATCTGTCCGAGAATATTCTCCATATCCTCTCGAAATCCCATATTCAGCATCTCGTCCGCCTCATCTAACACCACCATCCTGATATCATCCAATTTGATGGTATGTCTGCGCATATGATCCATGACGCGCCCCGGCGTCCCCACAATGATCTGCACGCCCTTGAGTCCTATGATCTGTCTGCCGATCTCCTGCCCGCCGTAGACAGGCAGCACCTTCACACCATGCATATACTTGGCAAGTCTTCGCAGTTCCTCTGCCGCCTGTATGGCAAGTTCTCTGGTGGGACACAAAATAATCACCTGCAATTTGCGCAGCTCCGGATCCACCTTTTGGATCGCCGGTATGCCAAACGCCGCGGTCTTGCCAGTGCCGGTCTGCGCCTGCCCAATGATATCCCTGCCGTCCAGCAGATAGGGAATGGCCTGCTTTTGTATGGGGGACAGCTTCTCAAAACCCATACCCTCTATGGCGCGCAAAATACGCTTGTCCAAACGCGCAAAAAGAGCGTCTATATCGCTCTCAATTTCCCTGTCTTCTGCCGCATCCGCCCCAGACTCCGGATGCGCCTCTGTTCTCTCTTCCTCAAAATCCTTTTTCCAAAAACTGCTCAATGATCTTTCCTCTTTTCTTTCTATCTATCCTCTAAAATCACGCCCTTGGCGCTCTCTTCCGACCATAACGGCGGCCGCCCTACACTGCCCTATACCGCCGCATGGAACCAAAATACCTTGCAAAACGGGCAAGTCTTCGTTCTTTTCATAATGTGCGGCGTATGCGCCGGCACCATAAAACACATTCCCGGCTCCAGTTCCAACTCTTCGCCATCTATCAGCGCCTTCCCATACCCTTCCAACACGAAAAAACCTTCCTGATCGTCATGACTTGTGGGAACGCCGTATTCATCCTTCACATAAATGGATACGCCGCAGTTACTGCCGTTCACACACCCGTGACGCTCATCCAGCAAGACATATCCCGTGCGCTTTCCCTCTGCCTTTATCACCTCGTCCAACTTTACATAAGGTATCATATCGCTCACTCCGCTTTTTATCCTGCATAACACAATCTGATATTACAACAAAAAGGCAGACCCGCCGGACATCTGTATCCGGCAATCCCTGCCTTTGACTTTGCTCTCTCCGCCAATTATTATTTCGCCTTAGGCTTTCTGCCTCTCTTGGCAGGCGTCTTCCCAGCCGCAGGGGCCTTGGCTGCCTTGGCCGCAGTCTTTTTCGCCGGCTTCTTGCCGCCCAGCTCCTTCAAGAAAGATGCCTTCCCTAAGTCGCCCTCCGCCTTGAGCTTGCCTGTCAGATATGCCTTGACAGGGTCCAGTCTGCCGTTTGCAATGTCCAAAATAACATCGGCGGAAGTGGTCACCAAGACATCTCTGTCATAGTACTCATAAGGCTCCACATTCACCTTGCCGTCCGCCACTTCCAAATAGAACGCTCCGGCTCCCTCGCCAGTCACATTAAACTGAAACGCCACATGACCGTCCACCTTGCTGGCATCCGCGTCCGCATACGCCTCTCTCACCTGTTTCACTAACTCTTCGTATGTCATGATTCTAACTCCTTTTTGACTGCTGTAATTCTCACTTTTGGTTTTGATGTTCCTAACAGAAACCTCTGTTATAAAAAAGGAATCTGAGATCCCCTCCCAAATTCCCTCATCGTAGCGAAGGAGGGATTCGAACCCTCGACACCACGGGTATGAACCGTGTGCTCTAGCCAACTGAGCTACCTCGCCATATACTATCTAGCCATAGCTGAACTGACAACTATTTCACAGCCGACTTTGATAGTATACAATGTCATTTGCGTTTTGTCAACATTTTTATTTATTTATTTTCTATAACCAATTCAGCTTTTTTAGGTTGCCGCGAGTGTCATTGTGTGGATGGTATATTCCAACGCAGACACGCTTTCGCTGCACCTCGCTCGTAGCGGTACATAAGCTGCTAAAAGACAGCAGCTATAGTCAACAACGTTTACTATTAGTACCGACGGCTCGCTAGCGTCTGCTTTTGGAATATATCATCCGCACAATTCGGACTACAGCATCAGGCAAAAAAACGGCAATGTCAAGTGGTCATACAAAATGTTGTAATTCAGATTGCGTAGCGGGATACTTTTTGGACTTGTGGGATACAGGAGCAAAGGTTACAAAGAATACTTTCTGTGGCGTGAGTCGGATGTGGAGATGAGACTCCGGCGATGCCCGTCCAATGGCGGGCATTGCCGTGCATGAGGCTCATCGGAACGCCTATCCGGCCGTCACAGAAAGTATTCTCTGTAACCTTTGCTCCGTCCCTGACTCGAAACCGCAATCAATTTATGGCTGAACTTTTACTACATTCTCTCCGGCGCACTAAATCCCAGCACATCAATGCAGGCTTCCAGCACATCTCTGGTGAGCACCAGCAGCGCGATCAATCCAAGACGTCTCGCAGAGTCTTCCTCCTTCAAAATATTGGTCTCGTGATAAAAATGGTTGAAGGCATTGGAAAGATCATAAATAAATCCGCAAACCTTGTGAGGAGCCGTTTCTTCACATGCCGCCTCCATCGCGGCATGAAACTGAACGAGCTGCAGCATCAGCGACTTCTCCGACTCACTCTCCGGCTTGCACAGCGCGGCCTTTGCCAGATTCCCCCCCTGTTCCTTATATTTGGCGAGAATCGACTTGATACGCGCTATCGTGTACAAGATATAAGGCCCTGTATCTCCCTCGGAGGAAGTAAAACGCTCCATGTCAAACACATAGTCCTTGCCGATCTGGTTGGAAAGATCCCCGTATTTCAACGCTGCCACAGCCACAATCTCAGCGGTCTGCCTCGCTTCTTCCTCGGACATCTCCCGCCCTCTTTCGCTGCCTTCCTGAATCTTTCGATACATCTCATCCCTGGTCTCGCGGACCATCTCCTCCAACTGCATCACGCCGCCGTCTCTGGTCTTAAAAGGCTTACCGTCCTTGCCGTTGACGGTGCCGTTGCCCAGAAATTTCAGCTCCGTCTCAGGCTTTACCAGCCTGGTCTTGCGGGCACAGCGGAACACCTGCTCAAAGTAGAGTTCCTGACGTTTGTCCACCACATAAATAATCTCGTCCGGCTGGTACAGATTCATGCGCTCCAAAATCGTGGCCAAGTCTGTGGTGTTGTAGAGAGACGCTCCGTCGGACTTCAAGATCATGCAGGGGGGCACTTCCCTGGTGTCGGTCTCCTCCTTCACATCCACCACCAGAGCACCCTCGCTCTCGTGAGCATAACCTTCCTCTTTCATATAAGCCACCATGTCAGGGATCAGATCATGCACATTGCTCTCGCCCTTCCACAGGTCAAATTCCACATTCAGGCTGTCATATACCCTCTTTAAATCAGGCTTGGACACGTTCATAATGTGCTGCCACAGCGCGCGGTAACCCCTCACACCGTTCTGTATCTTGGTAGTGGCCTCCATGGCGCGCGCTTTGTAAGCCTCGTCCTGCTTGGACTTTCCGCTGGCCGCAGGATAAATCTCCGCCAGATCCTGAATCGTAAAAGGCGGCTCTGCAGGATATTCTCCTTCATAGTTCTCGTCAAAATAGACCAGATCAGGCTGTCTCTCCTGCAGCTCTGTGCAGACCAGTCCCATTTGCAGACCCCAGTCTCCCAAATGCACATCACCGATCACTTTATGTCCCGCATAGCGGCAGATACGCTTGACGCTCTCTCCGATCACCGCCGGGCGCAGATGCCCCACGTGGAGCGGCTTCGCCACATTGGCCCCGCCGTAGTCAATGATGATCATTTTCGGGTTGGCCGGCATCTCCAAACCGAACTTCGGCTTGGCCTCCATCTCCTCCAAAAATGTCAACAAAAAGGCTCCCGATACTTTCAGATTCAGAAACCCCGGCGCTGCCGCCGCCGCCTCTTCAAACACACTGCTGTCCTGAAGGCGCGCCGCCACATCCGAGGCGATCGCGATTGGCGCCTTTTTATAAAGCTTGGCTCCCGCCATGGCTCCATTGCATTGAAATTCACACAGATCGGGGCGGTTGGAAAGCGTGACCTTTCCCAGCTTCGCATCATAACCGGCCTCCGCAAAAGCCCGTCCCATCTCCTCTGTCAAAAGTTCCAAGATTTTTTTCATAACTCCTCACATTCCGCCGCGCAAACGGCACAATCCACACACGTTACAGCAAGTGCGCCCTCAGTTCTTCCCCGCTCTGTGCCGAAAGATACGCCGGCGCAATATCAAACACTGTCTTACAGCCGCTCATTCCTTCTCGGTTCATCCGATAGGCAGCTCTGGCGTAAGCGGCAAGAACGGCTCCGGTAAACTCCGGATTGGAGTCCAGCTTCAGACTGTACTCGATCACATGCTTATGTTCCGCTTCCATGCCGGTGATTCCCGTTCGGATGACACAGCCGCCGTGGGGCAGTCCGCTGTGATCCCTCTCCATTTCCTCCTCCGTGATAAAGTGCACGGTAGTGTCATAGTCCGCAAAATAATTGGGCATGGTCTTAATCTCATTCTCAATCCCTGCAAGATCCGCCCCTTCCTTCGCCACCACAAAACACTCTCTGGTGTGTTTCTGTCTGGTGGAAAGCTCCGGATTCTCCCCTTTTCTGACAGCCTCCATGGCTGACGGCACGGGGATTGTGTACTGTCTGGCATCCTTCACGCCCTCGATCCGCCGGATCGCGTCGGAATGTCCCTGACTGACGCCCTTCCCCCAAAACGTATAATCCTTCCCCTCAGGCAGGATCGCGTTGGCGTACAGACGATTTAAGGAAAACATTCCGGGATCCCATCCGCAGGAGATGACCCCGATCTTTCCAGCCTTCTTTGCCGCTTCTTCCACCGCCGCAAAATGTTCCGGAATCCGCGCGTGGGTGTCAAAACTGTCCACCACATTGTACATAGCCGCATACTTCGGGGTCTGCACCGGAAGATCCGTAGCGCTGCCGCCGCAGATCACCAGCACGTCGATCTCGCCCTGCATATGGTCGAGCTCGTCTGCGCCAAGCACTCTCACGCCGGACGTCCTGACTTGAATCGACTCCGGCGCGCGTCTGGTAAAGACCGCCGAAAGCTCCAGATCCGGATTCTGCCGGATCGCGGCTTCCACACCTTTCCCCAAATTTCCGTAACCTAAAATACCGATTTTGATACCCATAGTTTCCTCCTGTCTTCGCAATCCTGCTTATTTTTTATGAAAATCCATCATTTTCATTCCTGCGCCACCGCATCCGTCCTGCCGTCGCCTATACGCTCGTCAAAACGCACAGAAAACGCACAGCCGCAATAATTCTGTCTGTACAGTCCGTACTCGGCGGACAATTCGATCGATCTCTTGTAGCCGTCCTTTTTCTTGAAGTCAGACGGCAGCCATCTGACGCCGTACTCCTTTGAAAGCGCCAGTCCGATCTCGTTAATCTTTGCGGCGTTTTTCAGCGGACTGATGGTCAGCGTAGTGCAAAAAAAGTCATACCCGTCCGCCGCGGCACGCCTTGCCGTCTCGCGAAGCCGCATGTCAAAACAGCGCATACAGCGCTCCCCGCCCTCAGGACTCTCCTCATATCCCTTCGCCGCGGCAAAAAAACGCTCCGGCGCGTAATCTCCTTCCAAAAAACCGATCGGATGCCCTTTTTGCTCATCATTGTAGGCGTCGATCAGACGCCTCTGCTCGGCCACGCGCTTCTCATACTCCTTCACCGCGGAAATATTGGGATTGAAATAGAACACTGTGATCCCAAAATACGGACTTAAGTATTCCAGCACGTAACTGCTGCAGGGCGCGCAGCAACTATGTAAAAAGAGGCGCGGCGGCGGGGCGGAAAGTCCGCTGCCTTCCTGCCCCCGCGCGCTCTTTGGGATCCTGTCTAAGACCCGCTCCAATTCCTTTTGATAGTTTGTCTGATTCATATTTTCCTCTTGCTATTTCAAGATACAATGACCTTATTCAAGGCATGAAACGGCCCTCAAAAATTTTGGGCGTCGAATTTCGAAAGTTCCTTGCGCTCGTCATATCTTCTCGCCGCCTTTCGCCAGTTGATCAGATCGAACCACCCTTCCACATAGTCGGCCCTGCGGTTCTGGTACTGCAAATAGTACGCGTGCTCCCACACATCCACCAGAAACAGCGGCGCATACACGCTCAAGTCCGGCACATCTTGATTGGCAGTCTGCACAATGGACAGCTTTCCCTCCGCATCGGAGAGAAGCCACGCCCACCCGGAGCCAAACTTTGACACCGCCGCCTGCTTCATCTGCTCCTTCCACTGTTTATAGGAGCCGAAGTCTCTCTTTAGGGCCTCCTCCAGCTCGCCCGTGGGATCCTGACCGGTCGCCCCTTTCATGCCGTCAAAATAAAGCTCGTGATTGTAGACGCCGCCTCCGTTGTTGCGTATAGCCACACGGACATTCAAAGGCAGTTCCTCCAGCTTGAGCAAAAGTTGTTTCAGGCTCATCTGCTGCAGCTCGGGATAATCCGACAAAATATTGTTCAAATTATCCACATAGGTCTTATAATGCTTGTCATGGTGAAAGTGCAGGGTCTCCTCGTTCAGCATCGGCATCAGCTCGTCATACTCGTAGGGGAGCGGTTTCACTACAAAGGGATAAGTCTCTGCTTGCATAATCGTTTCCTTTCTGAACCATAATGATAATACTATCTGTAGTATATGCAAAATATGGTATTTCAAACAATTTGCGCAGAGTTTTTTATCCGACTCACAATCCGGCCAAATCCACCAGCGTCAGATCGCCTCCGGCATTTTCCAGACTGGTGACCAAAGCCCTTGCCGTATCCAGGGCAGTAATACAGTGAATACCCGTCTCGATGGCAGTACGGCGGATCAAAAAACCGTCCCTGCTCTTATCGCGCCCCTGCGTGGGGGTGTCGATGACCAAATCGATTCGGTGTCCCAAAATCAGATCCATGACCGTGGGGGACTCCTGCGAAATCTTGTTGACCTTTCTCGCCTTTACACCCGCTTCATTCAAAGCCGCCGCCGTGCTTCTGGTGGCGTAGATGGTATATCCCAGCTTCTCAAATCTCCTGCCGATCTCGATGGCATCGCCCTTGTCCGCATCCTTCACAGTGATGATCATATTCTTATACCGCGGCAGCTCCACTCCCGCGCCAAGGAAAGCCTTATAGAGAGCCTCGTTAAAGTCTTTTGCGATACCCAGACACTCACCGGTGGACTTCATCTCCGGCCCTAAGCTGATCTCCGCCCCTCGGATCTTCTCGAAGGAGAACACCGGCATTTTGATGGCGTAATAACCCGCCTCCGGCTGCAGGCCCGGCTCATACCCCAACTCCCGTATGGACTTGCCAATCATGACATTGGCGGCCAGATCCACGATCGGGATACCCGTCACCTTGCTGATATAAGGCACCGTGCGGGAGGAACGGGGATTGACCTCGATCACATACACCTCCTCGCCAATGGCGATAAACTGAATATTGATCAGTCCCTTTACATGCAGCGCTCTGGCCAATCTGGCCGTATAGTCGGCAATCTTGGCCTTCACCGACTCCCCTATGGTGGGCGCGGGATATACGGAAATACTGTCGCCGGAATGGACGCCCGTCCGCTCTATATGCTCCATAATGCCGGGAATCAAAATATCCGTGCCGTCGCAGACGGCATCCACTTCAATCTCCTTGCCCATCAGATACTTGTCCACCAAAATGGGATGATCCTGGGCGATGCGGTTGATAATCTCCATAAATTCTTCGATCTCGGCGTCGGATATGGCAATCTGCATCCCCTGGCCGCCCAACACATAGGAGGGCCGCACCAGCACCGGATATCCCAGCCTGCCTGCCACTTCCTTGGCCTCCTCGGCGGTATAGACAGTCCCACCCGCCGCACGGGGGATCTGCGTCTGCTCCAGAATCTTGTCAAATAATTCCCTGTCCTCGGCGGCGTCCACGTCTTCCGCCTTCGTGCCCAAGATCGGCACACCCATCTTCATCAGGCTCTCTGTGAGCTTGATGGCGGTCTGTCCGCCAAACTGCACCACCGCCCCGTCGGGACGCTCAATGTTGACAATCGACTCCACATCCTCCGGCGTCAACGGCTCAAAATACAACTTGTCCGCTATGTCAAAATCGGTGCTCACCGTCTCGGGATTATTGTTGATAATGATGGTCTCATACCCCGCCCGGGCAAAGGCCCATGTAGCATGTACGGAACAATAATCAAACTCGATCCCCTGCCCGATACGGATGGGGCCGGAACCCAGCACCAGCACCTTCTTTTTCCCTTCGGTCTTTTTCGCCTCGCACTCACCGCCAAACACTGAGTAATAGTAAGGCGTGGAGGCGGCAAACTCCGCCGCGCAGGTGTCCACCATCTTGTAGACCGCCACGATACCGTTGTCATAGCGCATTTTTTTGATATCCGCTTCCGGCACGCCCGTCAGAGAGGAGATCACTTTGTCGGGAAATTCGATCCGCTTGGCCTCCCGCAACAGCTCCACCGTGAGCGGCCCCTTCTCAAGGGCCTGCTCCATCTCCACCAAAACAGCTATTTTATCAATAAACCAGATATCAATCTGTGTGATCTCATGTATCGTCTGCTGATCCACACCCTTGCGGATGGCCTCGGCGATCACATAGATGCGCTGGTCGTCCACTTTTTTCAGCCTCTCCAACAGCTCCTCCGCCGACAGCGCGCTAAAATCATAACTGCGCAGATTGTCCACATGCTGCTCCAGAGAGCGGATCGCCTTCATCAGCGCGCCTTCAAAGCTGTCGCAGATGCTCATCACTTCTCCCGTGGCTTTCATCTGTGTGGTCAACGTCCTCTTTGCCGTGAGAAACTTGTCAAAGGGAAGTCTGGGGATCTTCACCACACAATAGTCCAGCGCAGGCTCAAAGCTGGCATAAGTCTTATGCGTGATCGCGTTTTTGATCTCATCCAGGGTATAGCCGAGCGCAATCTTGGCCGCTACCTTTGCAATGGGGTATCCGGTGGCTTTGGAGGCCAGCGCCGAAGAACGGCTCACACGGGGATTGACTTCGATCACACAATATTCAAAGCTGGTGGGATGTAAGGCAAACTGCACGTTGCATCCGCCTGTGATCCCCAGTTCATCGATGATCTTTAAAGCCGAGGTGCGCAGCATCTGATACTCTTTGTCGCTCAAAGTCTGAGAGGGCGCCACCACAATGCTGTCGCCCGTGTGCACACCCACAGGGTCGATATTCTCCATGTTACACACGGTGATACAGTTGCCCATACCATCCCGCATGACTTCATACTCAATCTCCTTCCAACCCGCGATACAACGCTCCACAAGCACTTGCCCCACGCGAGACAGACGAAGTCCGTTTTCCAAAATCTCCTCCAACTGCGCTCTGTTGTGGGCGATACCGCCGCCGGAGCCGCCCAGGGTATAGGCCGGACGCAGCACCACAGGATAACCGATGCTGTCAGAAAAAGCCACGCCGTCCTCCACATTTTCCACCACCAGGGAAGCCGCGCAGGGTTCTCCAATGCGCTCCATCAACTCCTTAAATTCCTGACGGCCCTCCGCATTGCGGATCGTCTGTGCCGTGGTCCCCAGCAAGGTCACGCCATGCGCTTTCAAAAAGCCGGATTCCTCCAGCTCCATTCCTAAGTTTAGTCCCGCCTGACCTCCCAGAGTGGGAAGGATACTGTCCGGCTTCTCCTTCTCTATGATCTGTTCCAACACCTTGACGGTCAGAGGCTCCACATACACCTTGTCCGCGATATCCTTGTCCGTCATAATGGTGGCAGGATTGGAGTTCACCAAAATGACCTCCACGCCCTCCTCCTTCAGCGAACGGCAAGCCTGCGTGCCCGCATAGTCAAATTCAGCCGCCTGACCTATGACGATGGGGCCCGAACCGATCACCATCACGCGCTTTACATTTGGATTCTTAGGCATTGTCCTCCCCTCCTCTCATCATGTCGATAAATCTGTCGAACAGATAACCGGAATCCTGCGGGCCGCAGCATGCCTCCGGATGAAACTGAACCGTAAAGATTTTCTTGCCGGTATAGGAAAGGCCCTCATTGGTGCCGTCATTCACGTTGACAAAGGCGGGAACCGCCACACTTTTGTCCAGCTTGTCCGCATCCACCACATAGCCGTGGTTCTGGGAGGATATATACACTCTGCCGGTAGCCAGATCCCTGACGGGATGATTGCCGCCCCGATGACCATATTTCATTTTGTAAGTGTCTGCGCCTGTTGCAAGCGCCATCAACTGATGCCCCAGACAGATTGCAAAAATGGGAACCTCTGCCTGATAAAGCTTTCTGATCTCCTCTATGACAGAAACACACTCCTTGGGGTCTCCGGGCCCGTTGCTGAGCATGATGCCGTCGGGAGCATCCGCAAGGATCTCCTGCGCCGTCGTCAGAGCCGGATATACCGTCACCTCACAGCCCCGCTCCGCCAGCGACCTGCCAATATTCGCCTTTGCACCTAAATCTAAAAGCGCCACTTTGAGTCCGCTTCCATTCAAAACCTTCACCAGAGCAGGACGCTTCTCCCGCTCTCCTCTCTCATAGGCTTCTCTGTCAAATCTGGCCATGCCGGAGAGTGGCCCGCTCTGCGCCAAGTCCGTGACCGGCGCTATGGTATATTTCTCAGAGCAAGTCACTCTCTCCACCACCTTGCCGGTCGTATAGCGTTTGAGTCTGGGCAGGATCTCCTCCAGAGAAAAGCCTTCGTCGGTGGTGATCATCCCGTTCATAGTCCCCTTTTCCCGCAAGATTCTGGTGAGCGCTCTGGTGTCGATCCCGGCGATGCCGGGCACGCCGTTCTCCTCCAGAAACGTTTGTATCGTGAGATCACAACGAAAATTGCTGGGACGCCTGGACAGTTCTCTCACGATCAATCCATCCGGCCAGGGTCTCTTTGACTCCATGTCATCTCTGCAGATGCCATAGTTGCCGATCAGGGGGTATGTCATGCAGACCGCCTGCCCTGCGTAGGAGGGATCCGTCAATACCTCCAGGTAACCCGCCATGGATGTATTGAACACGATCTCACTGATCACTTCTCTGTCAGCGCCTATATGCGCTCCCTCGAACACCGTGCCGTCTTCCAATATCAAAAAAGCCTTCATCCGTCACCTTGCCTCCGCCTTTATGTCTCTGTATCTGCGATTAATCGGCTTATTATAACACAAAATGCCCTCTCGGGCAATCATATTTTGCATGGGAGGGCGATACCTGTGTTAATTATTTTAAGTTACATTTCATATTCTTCAGACGGGATACCTAAAGATGCAAGCTTGTTTTTGTATACCCTTAACTGATACTCCAATTCTGGATTGTTACTTGTGTCAGCTTTTTTAATGCGTTGTAAATTTACGTAATAATCAATGGTTATTTGCTTCAACTCATCAAGCACCATTTCTTGTACCATCCCTTTCACCGCCTTTTAATTAATAGTATTTATGCTACTGTAATTATTATAGCGGATTATGTAAAAGATGTAAAGTTTATTCAATTATCAAGAGAGGATTACTCCTGCTCTAAATCCACATACTCGATCTCCATATCCAAATCTTCCACTTCCATATCGTCATCCGGCTCAGGAACCTCTAAATCTTCTATGTCATATTCCGATTCATTGATCATCTGAAACTTCAGCTTCTTCGTATTTCTTCCCTCCCGCT
>JAMPHU010000011.1 GCA_023663225.1 Candidatus Gastranaerophilales bacterium | reverse complement strand
CTTATCGCCATTTGCCGAGATATGAAAAGATAGTCGAGAAATTTGCTTGAAGTTTTACTGAACAATTTAACTATCAAAGAATTGCGGTTTCGACTTAGGGACAGAACATAGATTACAGAGAAAACTGAGCTCCAGTGGGGTAATTGTTCCCATGAGGAACCGTTGAAACACGTCGGTACTAATAGTCAACTATGTTGACTGTACTGACGTACTTTGTCAGCTTATGTACCGCTACGTGTTTCATCGAGAGCAATTTATTGCTCTTATGAAATACGTGTCCGAATGGGAATGATTACCCTGCTGGAGCGTAACTTTCCGTAACTTTCCGTAACATTTTGGTAACCTGAAAAGGCTGAACTGTTATTCTTTTGTTGCATAAAAAGAGGGCCGCCATGCAACCGCCCTCTTTTTTATGTACGTTTTTAAGGTTTCTCATAGTAGAAAGAACTCTTTCTCTCGTAGCCGATCTCCTTGTAGTTGATAATCTGTTCTGTGCTGCCGATAAACATGATGCCGCCCTTTGCCAGGTTCTTGTTGAACTTGCGGAACACTTCATCCTTTGCCTCCTCGGTAAAGTAAATCAGCACATTCCGGCATACGATCATGTGACAATCGCTGGGGTATGTATCCTTCAAAAGATTGTGTTCCTTAAATTCCACTCTCGCCTTGATCTCGTCAGAGATCTTGTAGGAGGGTCCCACCTTGGTAAAATACTTCTTTTTGAGATCCTCCGGCACAGCGGCAACACTCTTCTCCGCATACAGACCGACCTTCGCCTTGGCGATCACCTGCTTATCCAAGTCAGTCGCCAGAATCTTGATCTGATTCATCGGGATATGTCTGGAGAGCGCCATGACCAGAGAATACGGCTCGTCTCCGGTAGAGCAGGCTGCGCTCCAAATCTTAAGATTCTTGCCAAACTTTTTGATCAGCTCAGGGATAATTGTCTGATCCATATACTGCCACTGCTCCGGATTGCGGTAAAACTCCGATACATTGATGGTGATGTAGTTGATAAATTCCTCGAACATAGCCTGTTCTGTTTTCAGAGCTTGCACATACTTATCATATCCCTCAATCTTGTGCTTACTGATCAGGGTATCAATACGGCGCTTCATCTGTTTCTCTTTGTACGCGTTGAGATCTACAGAAGTCAATGCCAATACTTCTTTCTTTAAATACTCATAATCATATGCCATGTCTATCACTCCATCATTCTTTATTTGATTATATTACCAGATGTTCCGATTAATGTCACTCTTCGCCTTCCTCTGCCGCAATGACAGCTTCGATATCGACGGAGACAACATCCGCGTCTGCGTCTTCCTTTGCCTCCTTCGGCTCGGGAGCTGTCAGCGCCTTGATGCTCAGGGATATCTTTCTGTCCTCCTCGTTAAAATCAACTACCTTTGCCGTCACTTCCTCGCCCACGCTCAGTACATCGGAGGGTTTCTCAACATGCTCCTTTGCGATCTGAGACACATGCAGCAGGGCGTCCACACCCGGCTCTAACTCTACAAAAGCGCCGAAATCCGTCATCCTGGCAACCTTGCCGGTCACCACATTGCCCACAGCATACTTGGAAGCGGCATCCTTCCAAGGGTTCTGATCGTCAAACTTTAAGGACAGTGCGATCTTGGTACCGTTGATCTCCTTGATCTGCACGCTCAACGTGTCTCCCACCTTGAATACCTTTTTGGGATGCTCCACTCTTCCCCAGGACATCTCAGAGATGTGAAGCAGGCCGTCTGCGCCGCCCAGATCGATAAATGCGCCAAAGTCCGTGACGTTCTTCACGACGCCTTCCACAATGTCGCCCTCTTTGATCTTCTCGAAAAGTTCCTTTTGCAGCTCCGCTTTCTTGGCAACGAGTAATTGCCTGCGGTCGCCGATATATCTTCTTCTCTTGGGATTGTACTCGCTGATCACAAACTCGATCTCCTGACCCTCATACTTGGTCAGATCCTTCTCATAAGAGTCGGACACCAGACTTGCGGGGATAAAGATACGAACCTCGTCCACTACCACGCTCAAACCGCCGTTGAGCGCCTGGGCCACTACAGCCTTCAACACCTCTCTGTTGTTGTATGCCTCCTCGATCCTCTTGTTGCCTCTGTCCGCTGCAAGGCGCTTGTAGGTCAGGATCACCTGCCCCTCGCCATCGTTCACCTTGAGAACTTTCACCTCCATCGTGTCTCCGACCTTTGCTACGGTGGTCAGGTCCACACTGGAATCGTTCGTGTATTCATTCTTGGTAAGAATACCATCCGACTTGTACCCTATGTTAAGGATGATCTCTTCTGGCTTTACATCAATAACAGTACCCTCGACTACCTCTCCTGATCGTATTGTCTTAAATGATTCTTCCAACATTTGTTCAAAAGTTAATTCTGACATAGTTTTGAACCTCCTCAATTAATTTATTCGGGGTGGAAGCCCCCGCAGTAATACCCACCAGTCGAACAGCTTTAGGTAGCTCTAAATGCAAGTCATCCAGTGTCTGTATATAATAGGTATCCGCACATTCCTGACTGCATATATCATACAGTTTTCTTGTATTGGAGCTGTGCTTGCCTCCTATTACTATCATTACGTCCGCCTCAGACGCGATCGCTCTCGCAGATCGCTGCCGTTCCTCAGTCGCATTACAGATAGTATTTACAATGTTATTATTGTAACCTTTTTTTTGAAAAATTTCAACTATATCTTGAAATTTATTGTAATTAAATGTCGTTTGAGAGACAATACAGAGCTCACATTCCTCGGAAAGTTGAAAATTTTCTGCCTCTTCCAGTGTTTCCAGAACGGTCACGGGTCCGCTGCACCAACTTTTGATCCCTTCCACCTCGGGATGCTTCGGATCTCCCGCTATCACGATATGTCTGCCTGCGCGGCTCTGCTCCTCCACAATACGATGGATCTTTTTGACAAAAGGGCAGGTCGCGTCCACACATTCCAGTCCTTTTTTCTCCAATATGTCGTACAGTTTGCGCGGCACGCCGTGCGCGCGGATAATCATAATGCTCTCCCCCTGCGGATCGCTCTCAAGCTGCAAAAGCGCCTCTTTACCGTCAATGACCTTGACGCCTCTCTCCTCCAGATCTCTCACAACTTCCTCATTGTGGACGATCGGGCCATAAGTATAAATAGTTTTCCCTGTTTTGAGCTGTTCATACACGGTATCCACGGCGCGCCTGGCCCCAAAACAAAAGCCTGCATGCTCCGCCAGCCGAACTTCCATGGCACAGCCTCCTTTCCATTTGGACTCTGATCAAAGACTCTCCCCACGCCGCTTAGCGTCTCTCTCTACAGATCTGCAAGATATGCTGCGTCACTTCCTCAATGGTCATATCCGAGCTGTCCACCAACAGAGCGTCATCAGCCTGCCGCAGAGGCGAATTTTCTCTGTGCGAATCTCTGTAATCCCGCTCCTCGATATCCGCCTTGATCTGCGCCAGATCACAGCTTACGCCTTTCCCTGTGAGCTCATCATAACGCCTCTTGGCCCGCACGTCGCTGCTGGCAGTCAGATAGATCTTGACCTTGGCATCCGGCATAACGCAGGTACCGATATCCCTTCCATCCATGATACAATCGCTTTTAGCAAGTTTTTGCTGCAGCTTCACCATCTTTTTTCTCACCGCGGACTGGGTGCTGGTGACGGAAGTCGCCCTTCCCACCTCCTCCGTGCGCAGATAAGCGTTGACATTCTCGCCGTTCAAATACACCACCTGTTCGCCGTTCTCGTAACAGATCGTGATGTCCGCCTCCTCACATTTTCGGCTGACAGCCTCCTCGTCATTTTGATCCACGTGCTCTCTCAACACAAACAACGCGATGGCACGGTACATGGCCCCCGTGTCCACATAGATCAGATTAAGCGCCTTGGCCACTTCTCTGGCGACAGTACTCTTCCCCGCTCCCGCAGGACCGTCGATCGCAACATTAAAACTCATAAACTCTCTCCTCTTTATCTATAATAATTCTAATCCTGCATGTCAGAGCAGTTTACTGCGATGACACGCAATCTACTTTCCCTATGATAAGACAGCGCTTTCCCCCGCAAGACGCCCTGTGGACCAGGCAATCTGCAGATTAAATCCGCCCGTCATGGCATCCAGATCCAGCATCTCCCCCGCAAAATACAACCCTTGCACCTTTTTGGACTCCATGGTGGAGGGATTGACGTCCTTCACGGAGACGCCGCCCTGAGTAATGACAGCCTCGGCGATATCCGCCGTACCCGCCACCGTCACGGATAACCCCTTGGTCAGCTCTGCCAATCTTTTTCGCTCCTCTTTGGTCACCTCATTGACCTGCTTGTCCGGAAGAATCCCCGAAAGCCTGACCATCACAGGGATCAGCTTCGCGGGGAACAGACCGCCCAGCGCATTTTTGAACTGTCTGTTCCGATTCTCCTCAAAGTCCCGCAACAGCCGACTGTCCAGTTGTTCCATGGAAAGGGCCGGTTTTAGGTCGATCAAAAGCTTCACGTCCCCGCTCTTTCGTCTGCCGTAAAAGCTGCTGGCGCTAAGAACCAAGGGCCCGCTCACCCCGAAATGGGTGAAAAGCATCTCTCCAAACCCCTGGAAAAGCTCCTTCTTGCCGTTTATCATGCGCAGAGAGACATTTCGCAAAGAAAGTCCCATCAACTCTCTACACCAGTCCTCCTTTGCGCACAGCGGCACCAATGCCGCTCTGGGTTCTATCAGTCTGTGTCCCGTCTGCTCGGCGAACCGAAAACCGTCTCCCGTAGAGCCGGTGGACGGATAAGACAGACCTCCGGTACACAGAATACCCCGATCCCCATCTATACTGCGGCCGTCCGAAAGCTTTACCCCCGCAAAGGCCATCAAACGTTTCTCGTCCGCAGACGCTTCCGGCTTCAGAACGGTCTGCGCCGCTTGCTCGTCGGAAATCGCCGCTCGCAGCCGGATCTCTTCCACCTTGGTGTTCAGGCAGACCTCCACACCGCTTTTTCCCAATTCTCTCCTGAGCGTCGCTATAATGTCGGAGGAATGATCCGACATCGGGAATACACGCGCCCCTCTCTCCACTTTCAGAGGACATCCCGCCTTTTCAAAAAATTCCATGACCGCCCCGCTGTCAAAGCGAGAATAGGCGCTGTACAAGAACTTACTGTTGGAACACAGATTGGCGAAGAAAGCCTCCTTTTCGCCGGCATTGGTCACATTGCACCGCCCTTTTCCGGTGATAAAGAGCTTTTTGCCCAATTTTTCATTTTTTTCAAGCAGCGTCACATCTGCCCCTGCCTTTGCCGCGGCCAGAGCCGCCATCATGCCTGCCGCCCCGCCGCCGACTACGACCACCTTGCGCATTTATTTCCCCTCGTCCTGCCGTCTGAGCGAATAGTTCAGGATCGGCTCGTCGTTGATAAAATCGATCTCATCATTTAAGTACACCTGATAATTATTCCACGCTTCTTCCAACTTTTCCAGATTCCGCTTCACATCCTGGGGACATTTCAGACACAGCGCCACTACCAAGGCATTGATCACGCTCAGCGGCGCCACCAGAGAATCTACGATAGAAACCATATCGCTTCTGGCGAACAGATTACACGAAGAATACAAATTCATGGGTGAATGTACAGTGTCGGTGATCGCGATCACCTTTGAGTTCCGATCGTTGGCAAACTCCATCGCCTTGAGCGTGCGCATGGAATACCTTGGAAAGCTGATACCGATAAAACAATCCCTGCTGCTGATGCGGATCATCTGCTCAAAGGTCTCCGTGACGCTGGTCGTGTTGATGAGCACCACATTCCCCCTAATCATATTCAGATAAAAATGGAGGAACGCCGCCAAAGGCTCATTGCTCCGAAGTCCCATGATATAGATGGTCTCGGCCTCTAAAATAATGGATACAGCTGTCTCAAACGCAGCAGTATCCAGATTTTGAATCGTATGCTGCAGCTTTTCGATGTCGGCATTGATCACAGAGGTCAGGATCTCTGACTGAGAACTTCTGCCGTATTTCGCATCCATTTTCTGGATACTGCTCAGTTTCCCCTGCACACACTCTTCCAGCGCCTTCTGAAACTCAGGATATCCCTCATATCCCAGCCCCGCGGCAAAACGCACTACCGTGGACTCACTGATCCCCAGAGTCTCCCCCAATCTGGCCGCTGTCATAAACACAGCTTTATCATAATGTTCCAGGATATAACCGGATATCACCTTATGACTCTTGCTCATACGGTCATACCGCTCCTGTATCCTGCTCAAAACATCATACTGTCTCTCCATCCGTTCATATGCTCCTTACAACCTAATCCCCATTTCTGAGCGACTTGTCGCGAAGAGGCGACGAGAAATTCGCGAAGGCGATTTCTCGTCTGCCATCAAGGCTATTTGTTTTCGCTCAGAAACAAATAGCCGATTGAAAAATAAGCTATCGAACTTATTTTTCAATCTACTTGCCGGCAAAATCATGGTAGGAGTGTTCCAAAAGCTCCATCGTCTCCGCGTCGGACAAATCATAATCCCCCGTGAGCGTCATACATGCGGCTCCGTGGATAAAGATCCACATCTTCATAAACATATCGCCGGGATCCGGACATCCGGCCATCCCTGCCTGACTCACTTCTTTTACCACATTCCCACTGTCCCCGTTTAAAATCTCATACATACTCTTGCCGCGGGCAGCGCCGGACACAAAGAGAAGTTCAAACAGATGGCTCTCATTCTTTGCAAAAGCTATGTACGCCATCCCCAGATTGGTAAAAGGCACCTTGCCCGTCCTGGGATAAAGGCTGTAATAATCCTGAAAAAAGCTCACCGCTTTCAAAAACACCGCATCCCACAGCTCATCCATATTCTTATATACGCGGAAGATGGGCTGTGTAGAGCATCCCGCCTTGGCCGCCACCTTCCTTGCCGTGACATTGGAAAAACCTTCCTCCCTTGTCATGGCAAAAGCCGTATTTAAGATCTTATCAATCGTAATTGTCTCCTTGCGAGCCATATGCGCACCTTTCCTTCCTTCGTAGCCGTTTAGAATCGCATCTTATAACACTTGTTATTTTAGTGGGTATCGACCTATTCTGTCAAGGGAGATTTCAACTAAAATTACATAGACCTCGCGGCATCCGCCAAATGCTCGCGGGAATAAAGCATATGTTGACTATCTTATACAGACTTACAGATATGATGAAATATATCAGAAAATCGTAAAAGCCGTTGAAACATTTCTCTTTGATCATCTTGTCTTGTTCTATTATAATAGAATTGCAGGTGATATACAAGTAGATTTGAAAAAATTTTGCTCCATCCCTAAGCATCCCTTTTCCAGATCTCATTATAATTCCCCACATTCAAAAGAACCCCCGCCAGCAACACCATTGCCGCCGCGAACACTTCACAATATTTCCAACCTGATAAACCAAAAAACAGACTACTCTCACAAAAGGCATCCCGCAAAATCAGCGCCATACCACATCCGGCAGCCAACACGGGAATCGTTTTTAACATCATGGAAATCATATTCGAGCTGTGTGCGGACAGATAAAAGATCACGCTGCCAACCCCAAGCGTCAAAAAATAGATCATCACAAGAAAGAACAGGATATATTTCCGATAAGTGACCGAAACCACAAAATTCTCTGTATTCAAAAACGAAGACGAGTCCGATTTTGCAAACACAAAATTTCCCGTACTTCTCCACAAAAGCATTGCAGGAATCACAACCATACTGACCGCGATCACAGCGGAAATCATCATACAAGTATACTGTATTCTATAGATCCTTTTCCCTGTTTTGCTGGAATACTGCGCATCCACCACATGATTTTCCCGATCGTCCGCCATCACAAAAGCTGCCACAAAAAATACACAGATCAGGCACAAAACCGCCAGGTTTACCAGATAATTATTGGTGTACACAAAAACTTCAAAAGGCAGAACGCTGCTTCGCACCTCTCCCGATTTTCTGTACTGCTGTAGGATACTTTCATATTGTTCCAGATAAATGGAAGAATATTCGGTATTTTGTAAGATCAGACTTCTCATTTTGGAATACACGCTATAATCATACCCATCCTCACCGCCGACGGCTTTTTGTCCGTAATGCAGATACGCTTCATAATCCTCCACGCCATTTTCTCTAAAAAAATCATCTTCCTCAATAATGGAACCCGCCTGACGCAAAATATTCTGATAGTCATTCTCTATTTCCCTAAACTCCGTTTCATCGATGGTATTTCCATACTGCTCGATCCAGGCGGAAAGGATCTCTATTTTTTCATGTAGACTATCCACACCGCCGATACCCTCCTCCATCCGGACGAAGGGTTTCATCCATTGATATAGGAAAGACGCAAAAAATAAGACCGAAAAGACAATCATAAACAGCAGCGTTTTCAGTCTCCATATTTTTCTCATCTCCGCCCAATACATACATCCAAGCTCCTTTCCTTCTCTCCATCCTCATTGATCCCATTTCCTTTTTTCTCGCAATACTCGCCTATCCCAGCTCTTTTCGCCTGAAATAGGAAAAACCCGCTTTTAGTCCCGCGGCCGTAAGCAATATATGAACGACTACAGTCCATACCTCTTGATAAGCAAATAGAGAATAACTTCCCAAATCGGTAAACCACCACTGATTACAATAGATTACGGTAGACAATGTCAAAGTATCCAAATAAAACAGTCTGGAAAAATAAAACTTTGGAAATAACAGTAATCCAAACACGGGCAGACAAAACATCCCAGCCAAAGCGATTCCGCCATAACGGATATTGCGGACAATCACCGCCACGAAATTACTCAGAAGCCACCATGCGGTCAGCACACCGATCACAAGCAGCATCGAACACCAAAAATATTTCTTTAGTGTAAAATTGCTCCATGTGAGAAACGGTTTTGCCAGGATAGGATCGTCAGGATCTATGACATAATGAAAACTGCTGGCCATATTTGCATCCCATAATCCGCTGAAATCCCAGCTCATAAAAAATACTGTCAGGGAAATGACCTGCAAAAACAGACAATACCCTGCGCTGACGATCCCATTCGCGAGGATCTTATCTTTCGCAATTTTCCTGCCTCTGCGGGAACAGAAAATGAAAGCGTCCATCTGCGCCTGCTGATCCACGGAAAATGACCTGAGTCCCAACAGCGATATCAGAATGACACATTCCGCCAATAACAGCTTTACCTGATAGGTAAACAAAGCTTGATGCACCAGCGGCGTGATCTCTCCGGCAAAAAAGGATAAATCCGCATTTTCTCTGTTCAGACTATCAACGGATGCCTGCAGCTTCTCATACTTTTCCTTGATCCACCGGTTTAATACCGTCGAATGGATATACCGCTCATTGTAATAATAGGAACCGATCACATTGGTATCCAGCGTATCATATATTTTTTCGCCCTGTAAAAAGGTTCCCTCTCTCGTCATCTGATTGACCGCCTCCCGCACATTCGGCGTGCCAAAACAAACTCCCATATTCAGACCAAGACAAAGAAAAAGAAAGATCCAAAAAAGCTTTTCTTCCAACAGTTTTTTTACTTCCAACAGACAATACCGCATCCCGCTACCTCTCATCCCTGTATATCGTCAAAAAAACATCCTCCAGAGTCGGCGGGACTTCTGCCGCATTGCCATCCGGTTCCTCGCTGTAAAAGCGTATCTTTGTTCCCTGCGGACTTTGACGTTCATACAAAATTTCATAGTTTCCGGAAATAGCGGATCCTACAGGCAATTCATAGATTTTTCCCCGCAGGCGCTCGCAGATCTTTTCCGGCGTTTCACAACAAAACACTTCCCGGTCTTTCAACAGAATGATCTTGTCGGCAATCGTTTCAATATCCGAAACAATATGAGTGGACAAAATGACAATGCGGTCATGGGACAAATCGCGCAGCATATTCCGGAAACGAACCCTTTCCTTCGGATCAAGTCCCGCCGTAGGTTCGTCCAAAATAAGAATTTCCGGATCATTCAACAATGCCTGTGCGATCCCTACCCGCTGTAGCATACCGCCCGAAAACTTTTTCATTTTCTGATCGATCACATCTGATAAAAACACTTTTTCCAGCAGCATTTGTATCCGCTCATCCGCATAAGAGCGATCCAACCCTTTCAATTTCGCCATATATCGCAAAAACTGTCTGGGCGTATCGTTTTTATAATAACCAAATTTTTGCGGCAGATAACCTATCAGACTGCGATAGTTCTCATCCAAATCTACAATATTACTCCCGTTCCACGTGATCTCCCCTTTGGTTGGAAAATAAAGCGTAGAAAGCATCTTCATCAGAGTGGTCTTCCCTGCCCCGTTCGGGGCCAGCAGTCCATATACCCCATTTTGAAATTCCAGCGTGATATCCCGAAGCGCCGTAAAACGACCGTATTTTTTGGTTACATGATTAACCGATAACATATTGATCCTCCACTTTACTTTTTGATGTGAAAAAGGCAAACAACGTGATCAGATAGATCCCCAATAAAACAAGCATGATCATGGCCACCAGACTGCCCGCAAGTCCAAGAAGCATCTTCTCCACCTCCTCGCCATAAAAAGCGATCACAAGCGCGTTGACCATCCCCCACAGGACAGGGGGAAATATGCTCGTCAGATACGGATTCCCTTTCATCTGAAAGAGTACCAAGATCACTCCATACAAAAAGACCGCTGAAAAAGAAAGTCCTAATATCTTCCAAAAAATAACCGCTGAAAACCAAAACCGCGTGAGCAAAGCGACCAGCAATACATTCAAGAAAAGATTAAATCCGCTAAAATACAGCAAACGAAAAGCAGATATCTGCCGGATCGTATATCGGCAAGTCATTTTTACATCATACAACTGTAAAAGATGCTCTTTCCATGTTGTCAACAGATCAGATACGATATAGGCAAACGGAGAAACTGCAAAGACCATACACACGATCACCTGTGAATCGACCCGAGTCAGGAAAAACCACAGGCAGACCGCCGCCAAAATACCCAAAAACAGACAATCTCCCGCCCCAAAAAGAACTGTGCGAAACGTGCAAATACGTTTGATCGCAAACAATTTTCTAAATTGATCCCTTGGTTTTACCAGTCCTTTTCTTACAATTTCCCTTACGGCAAGGCCTTTTTCAGCTTCCGACAATCTGCGTATATTCCTCATAAAACTCCCTCCTTATCTGTTTGATCAGACGGTAATACTTTGATTTTACGGATGATTCCGGCATTTCCGTCAGTAAAGCGATCTCCCCAAAGGTCTGCTCCCCATAAATATGCAAACGAAAAATTTGTTGTACATCCGCCTGAAAACCGCTTACATAATTTTCTATTTTCTCTAAAAAATGAGCCTGAACAATATTATTCTCATAATCTATCCTGCTCACATAATCCCCAATCCCCATTTCGTCCAGCTCTTCCAACAAAATCGTATTGGGCAGAACCTTTCGCCTAAAATCAATGATTTTATTGGTCGCAATCCGGTAAAGCCATGTGCGGAAAGAGGCTTTTTGCTCCTGATAGAAAGGGAGCGAACGTAGCATGGAAATGAAGATCTCCTGTGTCAGATCATACACGGTTTCCGCATCGCTTACTTGCTTTGCAACAAAAAAATAAATCTCATCATAATAAAATCGAACCAGCGCGTCGGCATCCTTTGAGGAACCAAACCGTTTTATTCTGCGAATCCATTTCGTTTCCTGTGTCGTATTCACCGCATTTCTCCTTTCTTATATATTCGTATTTTATCAGAAAAAAGTTTCCGGTATAGATCAAAATTTGCTTTTTGGGATGTTGATGAAAATAGGGCCCTGTGAATAAAACTGTGGGAGTTCAAACGCGAAATAGTATTGAAATTCTGTCTCAATTATGATAAAATAATTGTGGGAGCACCAAGATGGTAGGCGGTTAGTCCTCTTCGGAGGGACTGTAACCCTCCGTTTACATAGAAACCCGAAAGGGAATCTAAAGAAATCGCTGATTTCTTGAAGGGAGGGCTGAGCCAATGGATATTTTAGGACTTATGGCAGTGTTAAGCTTTGGCTTGACCTGCTTTGGAATAGGATACTCTGTCGGTAAAGATAGCAACAAGACGCAGAAATAGCCGCCCCTGTCCGTCAAACTGAGCGGCTGTTTCCAGCTTAACATATGAATGGACTAACCGTCTATCGGTAGTTCCCATGGGACGTCTGTTTGGAACAGACGTCCTTCTTTACGTTCACTATAACACAATACAAAGATTCTTTCAAGTAGTTTCTTCTGAAGGATAGCCGTTAGTCGATATCCCTCTCGGGTTTCATCATTGCCGTTGCAATTAAAAAAATTTAGTAGAATTGTTCCCCTATTTATGTTATACTGACTGACAGTATTCAACCATAATTACAAACCAATCATGGTATCTGTGGAGGCAGCAATATGAACCGCATATTAAACGAAGTGAAGGAAATCATCGACAATAACCTAAAAGCATATCTACCGAATGTAAAGAAAAGCGATCTGGAAAACAATGGAGCCATCTATTACATGAACGGAAAGGACGGAACCGAATTTGACTGGTACGTCAATGATAAACTGCCGCCTTTTATGACATTTTACAATGATGAAGAGAATTTGGGCGCGGCGAAATTGTTGCTTTACAAGAGCGGCGAAATCGCAGTATACCTTTACGGCGAAAATGGGAAGCAACTGGTCAAGGAAGTCTCTGCCTCTTTGGATGTAACAGAAACAGAATTGTTTGAACTGGCTGTCATATTAAAGAACGAAGCCGATGATCACAAGCTCTGGGATGCGGATATCGAAAAGTTTCATACCGATATTGCAGTCAAAGATAAGCAGAGAACAAACTTTATAAAAAACGAAAAAAATTATACTGCCATAAGAAACAGGAAGATTCTTTTAAACTTGTACGCATATGTTTCAAAAGAAATCACAAAAGAAGGTTGGAAAGTTGGCTATATGGAAAGAAAAGAGCCGCTTCGCAAGGGCGACAGCGGATGGTTCTTTTTTGCGGGAACCGGCGATGAAGCTACAACCGATGTAAAGCAGATAGAATTGGTACAAGTGGGCAGAGTATGGCAGCAATTTGATTCGGATATCTTCAAGTATATTGATATGCCGGTCGGGACAAGACTGATCCGAATATCGGAAAAGGATTTTGAAATCGATCGAAATGATAAAGAGATTTATACTGTAAAAAGAATGTGATGTGATTTTATCCAGCTAGAGAAACAGAAGCAGGAGACAAAGGAACCCCCTATATGTTTGAACAAGACTATATCATCAGACTGATCAGAGAAATGATACGAGCCATCTTGAAGATGCTCTTTCATATGGATACCGCCAGTCCTCTTGAAGAACTGCTGGAGGACAAGGAAAGTCAAAGCATTTTAGAAAGTTTATTGGACATGGTCGATCATGGCAACATCAACGAGGCTGAAAACCAAATATACGATATGACATCCGATCACAATATGACAAATTTGGAGGTGGGATTGTTATTTTATTCTTATCTCAATGACAAAGACGATGCATTTTTACAGCAGCATGGTTTTTGTCGGGATGAGATCCGATCCGGCGTGACGGAATTGATATCCCGCTACGGACTCACGGGCATGGCGGAAGCTTTTTTGTCAGAAACAGAATAACATGCCTACATCAAGCGCAACATAAAGGGACTGCCGCACGATAGCTGACATTGCTATCATGCGGCAGTCCCTTACAATAATCGATCTCTTTTCACTCTTATACCGGATAAGCTCCCGTCTTGGTGTCAGCCTGCGTCATATCGACCTTCTCCTGCTGCGCCTGACGGTACTTAAAGAAGTCCGTAGCAACCTGAGGGAACAGTGCATAACTCAATACGTCCTCATCCTGCTGTTTCCACTCTTTCATCTCGCTCTCCAGCTTAGAAAGCTCGTTCTCGATGGTGTCCGCATATCTACAGGTGATGCGCTCCTCGCCGGGAATGACCTTGTCGATCACTTCCTGGCTCATGGGTTTGACGGTCTGGCCGTACTCGCCGCGGAGCATACCCTTGGTCTCCTTGGTGGCAACCTTGTATCTCTCTCCCATCAGCACATTGAACACTGCCTGCGTGCCCACGATCTGAGAAGAAGGGGTAACCAAAGGCGGCTCACCCAGATCCTTGCGGACGCGGGGCACTTCTTCCAGCACTTCGTAATATTTGTCCTCCGCATGCTGCTCTTTCAACTGGCTCACCAGGTTGGAGAGCATACCGCCCGGCACCTGATACAGCAGCGTCTTGATATTGACGCCCATCACCTTGGGATTGAGCAGACCGCTCTTTAGGCACTCTTCCTGATAGGGTCTGAAATAATCGGCGATC
Organism: Candidatus Gastranaerophilales bacterium; assembly: GCA_023663225.1. GTDB lineage: Bacteria > Bacillota > Clostridia > Lachnospirales > Lachnospiraceae > Acetatifactor. The sequence continues at coordinate 53,985 of JAMPHU010000011.1, read as the reverse complement.
TCCGCCAACAAATTCTGATCAAAACCGGTGTCATAGTCGGTTCCTCTAAAGGTCTCCACCATAACCTCCGTCGCAGGCTGTGAAGTGCCAAGCGCAAAGGGACTCATGGCCGTATCGATCACATCCACACCGGCCTCCACCGCTTTCAGATAGGTCATGCTCGCCACACCGGAAGTGTAGTGCGTATGCAGCTGGATGGGCAGCTTGGTGGCAGACTTCATAGCGGTGATCAGCTCGGTCGCCTTGTAAGGCACAAGCAGACCCGCCATATCCTTGATACAGATGGAATCAGCGCCCATCTCCTCGATCTTCCTGGCCGTATCGGTCCAATACTCCAATGTATAAGCGTCGCCCAGCGTGTAAGACAGCGCCACCTGCGCATGTCCTCTGCCCTCTTTTACCTTGAAACGATTGGTGGCGTTGACCGCCTCCTGCAGGTTGCGCAGATCGTTTAAGCAGTCGAAGATACGGATGATGTCGATACCGTTGGAGATGGACTTCTGCACAAAATAGTCCACCACGTCATCCGCATAAGGCCTGTAACCCAAAATATTCTGTCCGCGGAAAAGCATCTGCAGCTTGGTATTCTTAAATCCGTCGCGCAGCTTTCTCAACCTGTCCCAGGGATCTTCCTTCAGGAAACGAAGAGAAGCGTCAAAGGTCGCACCGCCCCAGCACTCTACGGAGTGATAGCCTACCTTATCCATCTTGTCAATGATGGGAAGCATGAACTCGGTGGGCATTCTGGTCGCGATCAGGGATTGGTGCGCATCGCGCAAAACGGTTTCCGTAATTTTAATCGGTTTCTTTCCTTGTTCTGACATTTACGATATTCCTCCATTTTTTTAATCTATCAAGCTCACTGGCAACTTTTTAGAATACTCCAAAGATCGCCATAAAGGTACCTGCGGCTACCGCAGTTCCGATCACGCCTGCCACATTGGGACCCATAGCGTGCATCAAAAGGAAGTTGGTAGGATCCGCCTCCGCGCCGACCTTCTGCGATACGCGGGCCGCCATGGGCACCGCGGACACACCGGCGGAACCGATCAGCGGATTCACCTTGCCCTTGGTGGCGATACACATCAGCTTACCAAACAGCACACCTGCCGCCGTACCGAACATAAATGCCGCCAGACCTAATATCACAATCTTGATCGTATCCCAGTTTAAGAAGGCTTCCGCGCTTGTGGTAGCGCCTACGGATGTACCCAGCAAAATGACCACGATATACATCAGCGCGTTGGAAGCGGTCTCTGTCAACTGTCTCACCACACCGGACTCTCTAAAGAGGTTCCCTAACATCAGCATACCGACTAAGGGCGCCGTGGTGGGAAGGATCAGACATACCACGATCGTAACGATAATGGGGAACAAGATCTTCTCCAGCTTGGATACGGGACGAAGCTGTCCCATTTTGATCTTTCTCTCCTTCTCCGTAGTCAACAGCTTCATGATGGGCGGCTGGATGATAGGCACCAGCGACATATAGGAGTATGCGGCCACAGCGATAGGCCCCAAAATTGCCGTCTGCGCCAGCTTACTCGCCAGAAAAATGGAGGTAGGACCGTCCGCACCGCCGATGATAGAGATCGCGGCTGCAGCCTTGTCGTTGAAGCCCATTGCGATAGCGCCAAAGTAAGCGGCAAAAATACCAAACTGCGCCGCCGCACCCAAAAGAAAGCTCTTGGGGTTCGCGATCAGAGGACCGAAGTCCGTCATGGCTCCCACACCCATAAAGATCAGAGACGGCAAGATCGCCAACTCATCTAGTTTGTAGAAATAATACAGCAGTCCGCCGGCGCCGTTTGCCGCATCCTCCGGGTGCAGCATGATGTCGGGGTAAATGTTGACCAACAGCATACCGAACGCGATAGGAACTAACAGCAGAGGCTCAAATTCGTGACGGATAGCCAAATAAAGGAAAAAGCACGCAACTGCGATCATGGCATAATTTCCCACTGTCAAGTTGAAAAACGCCGTCTGATGCAACAGATTGCTCAGCGTAGAAAATATATATTCCATTTTTAACCTCCTGACTCTGTTTTACCTTAGTTGTAATCAGCCTGTGATTAGTTTAAGGTTGCAAGCAGAGCGCCTGCCTCCACAGCGTCTCCCACTGACACATTGATACTTGCCACCGTGCCGTCCTTGGGCGCTACAACGGGAATCTCCATCTTCATGGCCTCTACGATGACCACAGGATCTCCTGCCTTGACCGCCTGTCCTACGCTTGCCTCGATCTTGAACACCTTGCCTGCCGCTCCTGCCTCGATCTTTACGCTGCCTGCCGCTCCTGCCGCCTTGGGCGCCGCAGCCGGTGCTGCTTTGGGCGCAGCCTTGGGAGCTGCGGGCGCCTTTGCCGCTGCGGGCGCACCGGAAGATGCACCTTCCTCAACTACTACGTCATATACGTTTCCGTTCACGGTAATGGTATAATTTTTCATTTTTTATTCCTCCAAAATATAATATTTATCGTCTTGCACGATTGACCTTACGAATAGAACGAACCACAAAACCGTCCGCAGATGCGACGCCCTCGCTTGCCGCCACCGCCGCCGCGATGACCGCCACGAGCTCTAAATCGTCGGACTCTTCCACGATCTCCTCCACCGCCTGCGGAGCTTCGCTCGCCGCGGGGGCAGGCTGATCTTTTTGCTTCTTAGCCTCAAACTTCGCCTGAATACTGGGGATGATCTTGAAACAGGAAATGATCAGACTGATCAAGATCAGCACCACAAACACGGTACCCATGCCGATCACGGTGTTTAACACCGCCTTGCCCATCAGCTCTCCCATACTGGACTCCGGATTTAGCGCAACTGACTCCAGATTCAGGAAAATATCATTGGAGAAGATCACTTCCGCCTCCGCGTTCTTTTGCGCGCCCTGCACCTGCACATGGACGATGATCTGATCGTCGTCGATCTGCGTCTCCACGCTGCCGGTTCCGGAAACCGCTCCAATGGTATCTAAAGCAGACTCGAAGGACTCCACGCCCGATCTGAACGCATAACCGTCCACCAGCAGATTATCCTGCATCGCCACCGCATACGCAATCTCTTCCGCCGTCAGCTCGTCCCATCCGCTCTTATCCGCCTGAGCGGCGTATTTTAAGAACACCGGAATCACCGTGTCCACCGCCTCTTTTTCCGCATTGGAAACCTTCTGCTGTTCATATTCGGTCCACACCGTTTCCTTTCCACAGGCAGTCAATCCGAAGATGCAGGTAATCATACATACCAAAGCAATCCATTTCTTCATTTTACAATCACCCTTTCTATTAGACTGTTCCGTGTTTTTTGTCCGGACGGACTTCATTTTTGGAAAACAGCATCTCAAATGCGCCGATCACATACTTTCTGGTGTCGGCTGCCTCCACGATCTGATCCACATAACCTCTCTTCGCCGCACTCGTCACATTCAGCGCCAGCGCCTCGTACTCGGCCGCTTTCTTGTCGATCACATCCGCTCCCTGACCGTCGTACATGATCTTGGCAGCCAGCTTAGCGTCCATGGCGCCAATCTTGGCATCCGGCCACGCCATGGTGATATCGGCGCCCACCGCCTTGGAGTTCATCGCCACATATGCGGTGCCATAAGCCTGTCCGATCACTACATTCACTTTGGGAACAGTCGCGTTCGCAAAAGCGTATGTAAGCTTTGCGACAGCTTTGGCAATACGCTTCTCGGAGCATACGGTAGCCTCATAACCCTTTACATTGGTGAGCGTCAGCACAGGGATGTCAAAAGCGTCACAGAAATTCACAAAATCAGCCGCTTTTTCGCTTCCCGCCGCCGTCAGAACCGCGTCAAACTTCTCTGTCACCTTGCCCGCCTCGTCACAGATCTCACAGCGGTTGGCAACCGCACCCACGGTCACACCGTTCAAACGCAGGAAACCGGTCACCATCTCTTTCGCGTAGCCTGCTTTCACCTCAAAGAAATTGTTGTGATCCGCCAGAATGGACAGAGCGACAGACGTATCTCCCACACAATTCGCCAGCTCCGGATTGACACGGTTCAAGCTGTCCGTGCACTCGTTTAAGTCCATAGCCGTGTCCTCGTTGTTGGCGGGCAGAAAACCGATCAACTCTCTGATGCCCGCATAGATAGCCGCCTCATCGGCAGCCACATCCACAATGCCGCTCTCCTCGGACTGGAACTTAGCGGAGGAAGTATCGTTTTTGGTGATCACATTGCCGTCTAAAGCATTGGGCGCATTTACGAAAAGCTTTGCGCTCTTCTCCTCCATAAAGGTGAAATCCGTGAGCGTGGGAAACAGGGCAAGACCTCCGCCGCAGGTCCCAAATACAGCCGTGATCTGGGGGATCACACCGGAAGCAAGTGTCTGCTTCAAATAAATCTGGCCAAACGCCGCAAGCGCATCCGTCGCTTCCTGCAGTCTGAGGCCGGCGCAGTCGATCAAGCCGATCACAGGCGCACCCGTCTTCATGGCAAGATCATAGAGGTTTACAATCTTCTTAGCGTGCATCTCGCCGATGGTGCCGTTCAAAACAGACGCATCCTGACTGTATACATACACAAGACTGCCATCAATGACTCCATATCCGGTGACAACGCCATCCGAAGGAGTCTCCGTCGGTTTCATGTTAAAATCTGTGGCTCTTGCCGTTACAAGTCCACCGATCTCAACGAAACTGTTGTCGTCGAGCAAAGCTGCTATTCTTTGACTCGCTTTTGAAGTACTACTCATACTTTCAACCCTCCATTTATAATAAATAAAGAAAAACATAATATTGCTTTTAGCAGTATACCACAAAAAGCACGTTCCGCAAAGGACGAATTGCAAATTTTTTACACTTTTTGACGCGGCTTGCGCGCTCCCCTGCACAAAAACAACACACAGGCCACAACCACCGCCACGGTCACAATCTCTGACAGCCTCCAATACCAAGGTTCTCTGAAACTGATCTGTATCGTTCCCTCAAACGCTGTGGGAAACTCCACTCGAAGCATATGATTATATCCCGTCCCCACGGGCAGTTGCTCGCCGGTATCCGTACAGACGCAAATGTAGTGATCGTATCCAATGAGAGGAAAATCAATATACCCTCCGGCCTGTGCCTCGATCACCCTACATTGAATGTTGGTTCCTCGCTTGTTGTAATCCTCCACTCCCTGTACCTTTTCCCACAATATCAAGTCACGCTCTATTTCTTCCGGATCCATATCCTCCGGCAGATATTCATAGGAATAGAGAGCCATAGTGCTCAATTCACAGGTATTATAAATCCTATAGGGAAGCTCTGTTTCATACAACATTCCATAAAAATACCATCCGACATTTACGGCCATTAGAATCAGTGAACTCGACAAAATGACGTAAGCTGCCGCTTTGTCCATCAGCTTTGGCAGCATTGCCAGAACGAAACACGCTGTGAATGTCAATAACAGGGTGGCCACTTCCAACACTCGCCAGGGAAATTGCAGCGTACCGATCAGTTTTTTCATCACACTCCCACTGGCAGCGATCGCATCCCATGGGAAATAGCAGGTACTCATATAAGCCAACACAGAACCTATAATCGTACAGAGAACTCCGCCTTTATAACATGGATGCTTCTTACAATCCCCGTGATGACAGGCAGCCAAATAGCAAAACAAAGCTATCATAATCAAAAACAAAATTCCCAGACCAAAGGTGGATTCATGGTAAAGTCCGCTTTTCGTTGACCACGATCCTCCCACGCTATTTTGAAAGATAGAAAAAAGCTGTACGGGAAACAAGCCGTTTGACTGGAAAAAGAGCGGGCCATCGTTTTGATTGGCAGAACTGATCACCAGTTCGCTGCCATAAAATTCCAGAAAAGGGACTAAAAAACCAAAATTGATCGCCACTGTCAAAAGCGCTCCCTCCGCCAATGCCAAGAAAGTGTATTTGCGAAACACCTTCGGCAAAAGGATCAGGCAGAATAAAAGAATCACAAAAGCCGCCACCTCACAGCTTAAGATATGAGTCTGGATCAAGCCGGTCAAACCAAAGGCTACGATGATACCACGCTTCCACCAGTTCTTCTTGTCTGTCGCGGTAAATATCTGATAAAACGCCAATAAAACCAAAGGCAGAAACATCATTGCAGAATACTCGCCTGCGGCGGAACGGGTATATAAATCGATCAGACGATAGTAGGAAAGCGTATAAATCAGACTGCCGGCGACCCCGATCCGCCTGCTGTCAAATATTTTGCGAAAAGTATAGTAGGAAATCAAAACCGTACCCAAATTGACCGCCGCCACATAAAACTTGTACGCCGACTGGATGGAAAAATCCAACAGACGAAGGAAAGCCGGAAAATAGAGCAACAGATCTCCGTAAAGGACGCCCACCGCATAACCGTAATCCTTTGCCCATACAGGATAAATCTTCACCGGAAAGTTTCCTGTAGCCAACCCCTCTGCAATTCCTTCAATGCGCAGGAGATGGTACACGAGATCATGTCCCACTGTAAGATAGTCTGTATAGAGGGGATAACAGGAAAGGGCAAAGATACCTGCCAAGCCAAGCATGACCGCTCTCTTGGAGGAATCTGATTTTTTGAAGCGATAACATACTTCCAACAGAAGACACAGCAACAGAGCATAAAAGCACCCCTTCTTGTAGCGCCCACTCGTCTCCGCCAATGTAATGTCTGCAATCTCCAAAGAACCGGTCCCTGAGAAAGAGAGATTCAGGGTAAAATCTGCCACATCCCGGGGAATATCAATTTTCGCAGTCAATATGTGACATTCCGGATCCAACTCCAACTCATTAATAGCGGGAAATGCCGGATCCAGATACGCGGAGGATACCGACAGCATATTTCCAGTAGACTTCGCAGAGTAGTTGACAATGATTTGATACGTTCCCTTTGACAGCGCCTCTTCAGGCGTGCGAAGAAAGACGCCTTCCGTCCCGGAAGCGCCATCGATTGAGATGATATCCGTCGCCACCGCATCGGGGGAGAGCAGAATCAGATCCTCCGCCGAAAAAGAGGCCTGATAAGCATCTCCTTTCATAAGCGCCCAAATAACAAGGGACATCAATATGACAAATGCCTGAACCGCTCTAAGACATAGCAGAGGTTTTGGCTTGGTTTTCAAAAAATCAGGTTTCATTACAATCTCCTTTATAAAAGCATCTAAAATATCAGCCTAATTATAAGGGAGAAACGCGAAAAAGGCAAGAAATAATATTAGGGCAGACAAAATCTCTTTTTCACCTGTTCCACACACCAGGGCAGATCGATCCGCTCAACCTGATCCGTTGTGACAATCTGCTCCGTATAATACACCCTGTCATCCACCAGATAATTGATATCTCCCACGACCATGCCCGCCTGCACCGGCGCTTCCAACTGTTCTCTCACATGAAAAATCACCTGTACCTCCTCGTCTTTTCGCAAAAGAAGTCCTGTGGGTTCCTGTGCGTCGGCATCCTGACCGGCCCCGGAATTAGCGTCCCCGGCTTCCCCCTCTCCTCTTCCGTTAATCTCAACAGCGGTATAAGCGGTATCTCCCAGCACAGACGTCTGCCCGTCCGTCACGGGGATCGGCTGCAACAGGCTCCCGTCAAAAGCGATGCCTTCCTCCAGAAAGCTTTGGTAAAAATAGTTGTCGATGCCATACTGCATCAACTCCCTGGTGTCACTCCACTTGTAAGTCTTGTTATTCGGCCAGCCGCATGCCAAAAGAGCCACCACAAAAGTCCTTCCGTCCCGCTGTAGCGAACCCACATAGCAATATCCGGCCTTGTTGGTAAAACCGGTCTTACCGCTCAACGCGCCTTCCATCATGGACAAAAAGGCATTGTGATTGGTGCAGGAAAAACTTCTGTCATTGGCGCTAAACTGATAGTCGGGCGTGCGGGTGATCTCCAAAAACAACTCTCTCTGCGGGGAACGCCTGATGCAGTACGCCATCATGCGCGCCAATTCCGCCGCCGTGGTACAGTGCTCCATCATCGCCGTCTCCCCGTTTTCCAATGTGACTGTCTCGGTCGCGTCCAAGCCGTTGGGAGTGATAAAATGCGTCTGCACGCACCCTAACTCCGCGGCCTTTTGATTCATCAGCGCCGCAAAGGCTGCCACCGCCTGTTTGCTCTCCTCCACCGTATACTCGGAAATATCTTTATCCTGAAGCTCTGCGGACAGATATTGTCTGCCTATGTACTCCGCCAGCGCAACGGCGGAATCATTGTGAGATTCCAGCATCAGAGAAAAGAGAAGATCCCGCACCCGATACTGTTCCCCCTGTCTTAAATAGAGTTTTACTTTGGGCATACTGGACGCATATGCGGACACCGTCAATATATCGTCCGGATCACCATATTCTAACACTGTGATACAGGTCATGATCTTAGTGGTGCTGGCCATCGCCATGGGCGTATCCGGATTTTTCCCGTAGAGCACCCGTCCGGAATCCGCATCCAAAAGAACCGCCGCCGTGGCGTACAGGGAAATCTCCTCCGAGGCATTTTCATTTCCCTGTTCCTGTGTTCTCTCCGCCGCGCGCACAACGCCGCGTTTTTCCGAGGGAAACGATCCGCCCGCTCCCGCACACAATAATAATAGGGAGGCACAAAGAAAGCCTCCTATGATTCTTTTACACCGCATAACCAAACATCGCCACTTCTCGGTTTTTATAATCATATGAGGCCATTTGTCCCTCTATTCCATTGTTTCTAATCCCGTGCGCAATCTCATCCCTCCTTGCGCGCCTCGCTCATCCGCTTCAGACACACATATTCCAGAATATTGCGCTCCGCATTTTTTACAGAACATCCCACCAGCGAGTGCTCGTTCTGCTTCACCTCCCTGACAAAGCTGCACTCTAACCGCAGATGGAACATCCTGTCGTTTATCATATCATCAAACTCTACCAGGATATTTCTTCCATTCGTCTCAAAACCCTCCGACACATAGAAAGAAATCCCGTTGGAGCTGATGTCGTGGATCACCGCCTTCTTCTTATCCGTCCGATCGCCGACGCTGATCGACCCCACCTTGTCCACAACCGTCCTGCCGTTCTCCCGCCTTTCATTATGTTGGGCCAACTGGGCGTACTTAGGCGATTCGATCTGATAGAGCGTAATATTCTTGTACTTGGTCTTCTGGATCAGCACATTCTTCCAGGTGATCACATGTCCGTCCTTTTTGTCCTTAGAGACAATGTTGTAACACATGTCATGGAACTTGTCCAGATCCAACACAACCCCTTGACTGACAAAAGGATTCACCAATATAGCTTCCTTCAACACAACGACAACCTTTGTGGGCACTTTATACAGATTGTTGCCCCAATTAATTTCCAATACGATCTCGTCGCTCACACGTAAATCTTGCAGTAACATATCGTCCTCTCCTTGCAGTATCATACATCTAACTGCAACTGCACCTCTTCCTCCGCCTGTTTTTTGAATTCCTCCATCTGCACATGGTTCAACTCCGGCAGTTCCTCCAGATTTTGTACGCCAAAGCTGCGGAGAAACTGCTCTGTAGTGCCAAACAGAAGCGGGCGGCCCGGCGCATCCAGTCTGCCCAACTCCGTGATCAGATCGTACTCTAACAGCTTGTTGATGGCATGATCGCAGCTTACACCGCGCACGCGCTCAATCTCGATCCTAGTCACAGGCTGTTTATAAGCAATGATGGACAAGGTTTCCAACACCGTGTCCGTCAATATCATCTTTTTGGGGGCTTTGGCGATCTTGATTAGATACTCATACATGTCCGCCTTGGTGCAAAGCTGCACCGCATTGTCAAACTGCGTCAGAGAGATCCCTCTATCCTCCTTCTCGTACCGATCCGCCATATCCTGCAGGATCGCCCTGGTAGTCTGCACATCCTCCTCTATCACATCGGCGAGCCTGCCGATCTCCACGGAATCGCCCATGGAAAACAGCACGGCCTCGATCACCGCTTCCGCTCTGGTCCTTTCCATAATCTATCCTTCCCTGCGACGCACACTTTTTTCCTACGCCGCGTTTGAAATAATCATAATATCGTCAAATATTTCCTCCTGACAGACCGTGATCTTCCCTGTCTTCATCAGCTCCAAAATAATCAGAAAAGTCACGATGATCTCCATACGGCTTGTCTGTTTTTCCAGCAGCTTGCGGAAACTAAACTGCTTGTGTTCCTTAGCATATGCCTCCACGTACAGCGTCTTTTCGTCCATGTCGATCTCGTCTTTCTCGATATTGCCGTACTGGCTCCTGATGGGATCGATCTTGTCCTCCTGCCTTCTGATAATGGATCGAAAGATCTCATGGAGCTTGTTCAGGTTCAGATCCCCTAGCAGCTCCTCGTAGTCGATAGGCTGGCGGTATGCCGCCACCTCTTTGGGCAACCGCTGCTCTCGGTACAGATTTCTGGCAGCATCCACCTGTCTGTCCTTGAGTTCAAAGGACATGAACTTGTACATTTTGTACTCCAACAGCTTTTGCACCAACTCGGCTCTCGGATCCTCTTCCTCCCCTTCCTCATTGATCTCTTTGGGCAGGAGCATCCGGCATTTTATGTCCACCAGAGTGGCCGCCATCACCAAAAACTCGCTCACAATATTCATATCCTGCTCCTGCATCTGTCGGATATACTGCAAATATTGCTCCGTGATCTCCACTATGGGAATGTCATAGATATCGATTTTGTTTTTTTCTATCAGATGGAGCAACAGGTCCAGCGGACCCTCAAACACCTCCAGCTTCACAGGTATCGCCATGAATCTACCTCTTTTTAATGTACTTTTTTATTATACCAATTCTTTTTTCATTATGCAAACTACAATTTAGGATTGTCAAAATCGATCACGATCACCTCTCCGGGGTTGAACATGCGAACGGGAATCGTGTGCATCCCCAGCCCTCTGCTAAGGAGCATGACCGAATCGCCCTCGCGGTATACGCCGCTGTCGTATTTGGGAAAGAGTCTGACATTGGGCGAGATCACTCCTCTGTCTAAAAAAGGCACCCTCACCATCCCGCCATGCACATGCCCCGCCAGCACAAGATCCGCTCCCCAGGCCGCATACGACGGAAAATAGTCCGGATTGTGCGCGATCAATACCGTGTAATTCTCCGGTTTTGGCACTCCCATGATCTGCTTCAGATATTTGGGACTCATTTTCTGAACCCGAAACCTCTTGTAAAATATTTTGTCAATCTCCGCGCCGTATATGGTGATTCCCAACTCTTGCAGGTCCACGTGGCTGTTCACCAGGCGATGTATCCCCAACTCGGACAAGGCTTTCTCATACCGCTCCGCCATATCGCCATAGTTTTCCGGATAGAGTTTGAGTCTATACTCATGGTTGCCGTTTCCGTAATAGATCGGATAATCCCCCGCCAGCTCTTTCATCAGGGAGAGTGCTATGTCCAACGTTTTTCTCGGCCTCGCCGTGAGCATATCTCCCGCCATCAAAATAAAATCCGGTTTGTATTCCCGGATCGCTTCCAGCAGCCTCTCATTATCCTTGCCATACAATTTATTGTGAAGATCCGCCAGCACCACCGCCCGACAGCTCTTTTTGATCCGCGGGTCAACGATCCGGTGTCTGGTCACAGTAAAGCGATTGCTGTCGTAAAGTATGATCCATACAAAAAAGATGAAAAGCACACACACGACAGTAAATAATATATCCAACATAGAGGACCTCTCTGGCGCGGCCGCCAAACGCACGCAGCCGCGCTTTTCCCTATCCAGTATATTTTTGGCCGTCTTCTGCCATGAATATAGTTATATTTTACCATATTTTTCTACAAAAGGAAATAGCTCCATACCTTTTGGAGATAATCGCGATACCCTGCCTTTTCCACATCTTGTGTATAGAGAAGAGGCATACTGCCGATCTCCACCCCATCGAGCATGTATCTGGCATAACCCGCCACTGCCCCTTGTTCTATGGGGGCGCGCGCACTCTGCGGAAGCTCGATCACCTTCTCCACCTGGCTCAACTGATTGCCCTCTGTGTCCAGATAACGGAACTCACCCAAATATTGCACTGACACTTGTTCCTCCACGCCTCCTTCCACGGCGAGAGGCGGCAGCATATCCTTGTTTTCATCTATGTAGAGACTGCTCACACTGAAACCATAGCTGAGCAAAGTCTGCGCGTCCTGAAAACGATCCGTTCCCGTAGGCGCCCCCATGACCACCGCGATCAGATCGATGCCGTCCTTGCTGGCGGTAGCCGAGATACAAAACATGGCTTTGCTAGTGGAACCGGTCTTGAGTCCCGTAGTCCATTGATACTGCTTCAACAGCTTGTTGGTACTGCTCAGGGTAAAGTTGGAAGTGCCCTGTCTGGTCTCATGGACAATATCTTCCATCCAGATCTGTGTGTAGTTGAAAATCTCCGGATATTTTGTCGTCAACTCTCTGGACATGATCGCCACATCCCTAGCGCAGGAGTAATGATCGTCGGAGTCCGTCAATCCGCAACAGTCCTCAAAGTGCGTCTCCGTCATGCCCAGCTCCTCCGCCTTCTTGTTCATCAGTTCCACAAAAGCTGCCTCGCTGCCAGCGATATGCTCCGCCACCGCCACGCTTGCATCGTTGCCCGACGACACCACGATACACTTGATCATCGTCTCCAGGCTCTGCGTCTCCCCCTCCGCCAGAAACACCTGAGAACCGCCCATGGAGCTTGCATAGGCGCTGGTAAAGACCTGATCGTCCAGCTTGATCCTGCCCTCCGCAAGCTTCTCAAAGGTGAGAAGAAGCGTCATAATCTTGGTAATGCTGGCGGGACTTCTCCTGTCTGTGGAATGATCCTCATAGATCACCTGCCCTGTGGATGCCTCCACTAAAATCACCGACGGCGCGGACACGGCTATCTCAGCCGCCAGCGCATAGCTTCCACCGGAAAGGATATTTAATGTGACCAGAAACAAAGTGAGCGCAAGCGCCGCAATCTTTTTTCGCAAACTCATATAAAAATGCCACACTCCCATCTGCTATCTCTATTACAGAATATGGGAATGTGGCATGAATTATGACACGCTCAGATTTTAAAAAGCTTAATACCAACGGGCAATAAAGGACTGGCACCGCTCCTTGAGACGGCTGCCCTGCTCCCGCACATCGACATGAAAAACTTTGAGCAGTTGGAACACATAATCGATCACAACAATGCCGAGGATGATCTCCACCAGCCGTATACCGATCCCGATATTCACCTGATCAATCAGCATGTACACACCCCCGTGCAGAAAACTGACGATCCCTACGGCATAAAACCCCCATGCCACCGTGCTCTCCAGACAGATGACCCCCTGGAAATTAAAGGGTTTTTCATTGTAATCCCACCAGAGCTCACCAAGCAGTCTGATCATGCATTTCCCCACGATATACTCAAAAATCGTCGCAAGAATAGCTCCCAACAGATAGATCTTTATGTAATGCCCCTTAAGAGGCCCCAGAATCAGATAACATGCCACCGCTCCAAAACCATATATGGGACAAAAAGGCCCTTTTGCAAACCCTCTGTTGGTCAATTTTTTGTTGCAGAAAGACATATAGATCGACTCCACAAGCCATCCCAGCATACTATAGATTACGAAGGACGCCGCAAGATGATAGACATCTGTTCCCAGCAACTCTTTTGTCCACATGTTTTCTCTCCTGACACAGAACAAGTCTCTGAATCCAATATCCAGAGACTTGTGATCCTCAACAATGTAAGTACCTGACAAAACTGCCAAAGCAACTCTACGAATTAGTTGTACTTGCGCTTTCTGGCCGCTTCGGACTTCTTTTTGCGTTTGACGCTCGGCTTCTCGTAATGCTCTCTCTTACGAATCTCCTGCTGGATACCCGCCTTCGCACAGCTTCTCTTGAAGCGGCGTAAAGCACTATCTAAAGTCTCGTTTTCCTTCACGATAACGTTTGACACGACTGCACCTGACCTCCCTTCAGTCCCTCTAGTAACATGACTGATTGGGTTATTTTGTGTGTACATTCTCCGCACACACTGATTATTATACCATAAACAAAACAAACGTCAACCATTTTTTTGCAAAAAAGGCAATTTTGTGGACAAAATTTTGTAAATATGCTTTTTTCAGGAGATCTGCCCCTCTAAGACTTTGGCCGCCTCTTTGATCGCCGCGGGAATACCGTCAGGGTTTTTGCCGCCTGCCTGCGCCATGTTGGGGCGTCCGCCTCCGCCTCCGCCCACCAGGGCTGCGATCCCCTTGATCAGGTTACCCGCGTGCGCGCCGCTCTTCACGGCGGCGTCCGTAGCCATGGCAATCATGTTGACCTTGCCGTCCCTGTGAGACAAGAGCACCACCACGCCTTCGCCAAGCTGACATTTAAGCTGGTCTCCCAACTCCCTCAGACCGTTCATATCCACATTGTCCGCCCTTGCGGCAAGGAGCTTCACGCCCTTTACCTCCTGCACCTGATCCATGACATCTCCCAAGGCTTCCTTGGCAGCCTTGCTCTTGAGCGCCTCATTTTCCGAAGAAAGACTCTTAAGCTCCGCCATCACATGTTCCGCTCTCTCCACCAGTCCTGCGGACGACGCTTTGAGCGCCTTGCCCACACGCTCCAGCGTATTCTCCAGCTCCCTGTAGTAGGCAAACACACCGCGCCCTGTCAACGCCTCGATACGGCGGACGTTTGCGGCCACACCGTTCTCTGAGACAATCTTGAACACGGAGATTGCGCCCGTGTTCGCCACATGCGTACCGCCGCAGAGCTCCACGGAGAAATCGCCCATTTTGACCACGCGGACCTTCTCCCCGTATTTCTCTCCAAACAGCGCCATGGCGCCGGTCTTTTTCGCCTCGTCGATGTCCATGATCTGTGTGACCACAGGCAGATTTTCTGAGATTTTTTGGTTGACCATTTCCTCAACCTGCGCCAGTTCCTCCTCTGTCATGGGCGCAAAGTGACTGAAGTCAAATCTCAATCTGTCGCCGTCCACATAAGAGCCGCTCTGTTCCACATGCGTGCCCAGCACCTCGCGAAGCGCCTTTTGGAGCAGATGGGTGGCGGAATGATTCTTGCAGGTATCTGCCCGCCTGCTGTCGTCCACCTTCAAAGTGACCACATCTCCCACTTTGATCATGCCGTTTGTGACCACTCCCACATGGCCCACCTTGCCGCCGACCAACTTCAAAGTCTCCTTCACTTCAAAGCTGCCGTCCTTTGTGGTGATCACGCCGATATCTCCGCACTGTCCGCCCATGGTGGCGTAGAAAGGGGTCTCCTTTACAATGATCGTGCCGACCTGCCCGTCCGTGAGGGCCCCCGTCACTTCTGTCTCCGTGGTGAGCGCCGTCACGACGGAGACATGCTCTAATCTGTCATATCCCACAAACTCGGTGGAAAGAGCAACGTCTATCGACTCATAGATCGTGGCATCCGCGCCCATGTAGTTGGTGACGCCGCGAGCCTTTTGCGCCGTCTCCCTCTGGTTCTTCATGCAGGCGTCAAATCCCGCTTTATCGATGGTAAATCCCTTCTCCTCCAGGATCTCCTCCGTCATATCCACAGGAAAACCATACGTGTCGTAGAGCTTAAAGGCGTTTTCACCCGAGAGCTGCGTTGCGCCGGACGCTTTCATCTCCTCCTCCAGCTCTCCCAAAATGCTCAGTCCCTTGTCGATAGTCGCGTCAAATTTGTCTTCCTCCTGAGTCAGGATCGTCAGGATGAAATCCTTTTTCTCATCCAACTCAGGGTAACCGTCCTTACACTCGCTTATCACCGTCCGGCTCAATTCTGCCAAAAACTTGCCCTCTATGCCCAAGAGCCTTCCGTGTCTGGCAGCGCGGCGAATCAGGCGTCTGAGCACATAGCCTCTTCCCTCGTTGGAGGGCATGATGCCGTCGCTGACCATAAAGGTGGCCGACCGGATATGATCCGTGATCAGCCGGATGGAAACGTCCGCCGCATCGTTCTCCTGATACTTCACCCCCGCAATCTGACAGATGCGGTCGCGGATCGCTTTCATAGTGTCAATGTCAAACACGGAATCCACATTCTGCACCACCACGGCCAGACGCTCCAGTCCCATGCCGGTGTCGATGTTTTTCTGGGAGAGCTCCGTGTAATTCCCATGCCCGTCATTGTCAAACTGTGTGAACACATTGTTCCACACTTCCATATATCGGTCGCAGTCGCAGCCTACGCCGCAGTCCGGCTTTCCGCAGCCGTACTCTTCTCCTCTGTCGTAATAGATCTCGGAACAGGGGCCGCAAGGGCCCGCTCCATGCTCCCAGAAGTTGTCGCAGTCCCCGTTCTCATCGCGGTAAAAACGTTTGATCTTCTCAGCGGGCACGCCGATCTCGTTCACCCAGATATCAAATGCCTCGTCATCCTCACAGTAGATGGAGGGGTACAACCTCTCCGGATCCATCCCGATGGTCTCGGTCAAAAACTCCCAACTCCAGGCGATGGCCTCATGCTTAAAGTAATCTCCAAAAGAGAAATTGCCCAACATCTCAAAAAAAGTCAGATGCCTTGCCGTCTTACCCACATTTTCGATATCGCCTGTGCGCACGCACTTCTGACAGGTGGTCACCCGCCTGCGGGGCGGTATCTCCTGTCCGGTGAAATAAGGCTTTAAGGGCGCCATACCGGAATTGATGATGAGCAGACTGTTGTCGTTTTTCGGCACCAGAGAAAAACTCTTCATTTTCAGATGTTCCTTGCCCTCGAAAAATGCAAGATACATTCTGCGCAATTCATTTACACCATAGGGTTTCATGGTCTTATCCTCCAAAAAAGTTTTTGGGCGTCTCGCCCCACAGATCAATAATTCTCGGCTGTGATCTCAAAATAACTCTGCGGATGGTTACAGGCAGGGCATACCTCGGGCACCTTGGTGCCGACCACAATATGCCCGCAGTTGCGGCACTCCCAGACTTTTACCTCGCTCTTTTCAAACACGCTCGCCGTCTCGATATTGTTGAGCAGCGCGCGGTATCTTTCCTCATGGTGCTTTTCGATGGCTGCCACCAGGCGGAACTTCTTTGCCAGTTCCGGAAAACCTTCCTCCTCAGCGGTCTTGGCAAAACCCTCATACATATCCGTCCACTCAAAGTTCTCTCCGTCTGCGGCGGCTGAGAGATTTGCTTTGGTATCGCCGATCCCGCTTAGCTCCTTGCACCACATCTTGGCATGTTCTTTCTCATTGTCGGCCGTCTTTAAGAAAATAGAAGCGATCTGCTCGTAACCTTCCTTCTTCGCCACGGATGCGAAATAGGTGTACTTGTTCCTCGCCTGAGATTCTCCGGCAAAAGCCGCCTCGAGATTTTTCTCCGTCTGTGTCCCCGCATATTTGTTTGCCATGTCTGTCATTCTCCTTCCTGGTATTTCAAAAAATTTATCTGTGTATGATTTGATGTGTGCTATTGTAACACGAAAATCCAAGGAGCGTCAAGGTCGAATCACATGGTTTGCAGATCTCTCCTTTTTCGCTCTGCGACCAGGCACGCCCCCACATGCACGATCACCCACAGCAGACCGAAATAGCTAAACGTCAGCAATATTTTCACCTTGCCGGAGATAATCGGACTCCAGTATTGGAAACCGATCAGCGGCTGCCTGAAAAGTGCCTTTCCGTCCTCCAGGTATTGGCAGCCTTCCAAGGGCAGATCACCCTCCGATGTATAATAACCATGCAGCGTTTCCTCCACTCCGCGTATTTCTATCTCCATCCGATACTCTCTGCCGGCCTCCAAAGACCAGTCAACATTATAATATTGAAAATTATTGTGCTGATAATGAGCGACCGGAATATTTTCCCGATAAACTAACTCCTCCCCATCATACAGAGAGAGCTCGTACTCTCCCTCGCTGCTGTCAGTCTGTAGTCCAAGACCGATCGCATAGATCCTGTTATACGCCGGGATATAAGATACCGTAAAGTGCCTCTCTCGCAAAACCGTCTCCTCGATCTCAGCGCCCTTATTGTCCACCTGCGTGATCTCCCTTGCACACAACGCAAGCATCGCCGCGGCCGCCATCAGAGCCAGTCCACAAGCCGAAAAACGCCCTATATGCCATAATCCTTTTCCTCTTTCTCCTTTTGCCGGTATACTCTCCAAAACGATGGCCATAAAAGCCGCAATACTGATCCCCAATATTCTATAGGTGAACGCATGGTGGATCTCCGTATGATTAAACAAGACGATATACCACACAAAACTCGAACAGCCGACCAAAAAGAGCGGGCAACATTTTGTCGTCTTTTGCCAACCCTTTATCAACCCCATGAAAAGCCAGAAACCCAGCCAACCAAGCAAAATGATGACATACAGCTTATAATTGTAATGCCTCCAATTCATATAGATCGCATACAGACGGTTGGTCTGTCCAAACGTGACCTCCTCGTCCGCGCCTGACCGAATCAGCACCTCTTCCAACGCCCGCGCCACACAATTCTCTCTCAGAACAAGGCTTGCCATGACCCACTTTCCTGCCCACATCCCGCCATAACCCAGGATCCATGCCACACCGGTGACGACTACTTTTTTCATGCGCCGCAGGCTGCCGTACTCCCTCTCTTCCATGATCAGCCACCAGACCATCGGGATCCCCCAGGTAAACAAGGGATAGGTCAATAGATCAAAATAGCTTGTCAGCATCCCCGCGATCAAAAAGAAATAGAAATATCTTCTTTTCCGCTCCAGCCACGCCTGCTTCCACACAATGAAAAGACAGGCCCCGTATGCGATATAAAATACCGCGGAATACTGAAAACAGACGGATACGGCCATCGGCATGATCAACATATAACCGGAAAGAAGCATAACGACATAGCGTATCCCCTTCCTGCGCCCTATCAAGACCGCCAGACACGCGATCAGCGCGATCTGACAAAAATCATTGGCCAACTGCATTTCCTCATAGTTCATAAAAAGCTGCAGACAGCGGATGATGGTGACATAGCCATGCCAATAATAATTGTACCCGCCGCAGTCCATCGCCAGCACAAGCGGGTTTTCTCCTGTCTCATAGGCGAGGGGCAACATATAATACCGCACCGTGGCATTGTCCAACACCCCGGGCAGAAATGTCTGAAAATACGTGTTGTAGGTATTGGTGACGATCGGCACATTGGGATACCATCCCTCCAGTTCCGTACTCACCTGCATGGAATAATAACTTCCCATATTTACCGGAATACAATAGGCAAGCGTCATCAAAAATGTCCCCGCCAGGATCCCGGCAAGCAATATTCCTATCGTTTTTAAAGCAGTCGATCCCAATTCTCTTTTCACTCTCAAAGCTCCTTCGCACAGTATACCGGACCGGTCCGTCCGCACTCACTCTATCTTATCCGATTCTGACTGACAAGTCAACCAAGACAATTCAAAGAAAAAAATATTTACAAACAGCTCAAAACAGGGTATTCTCTTTATAAGCGTTCAACCTGTCCCTGTCTTGCGCGCAAGGAGGATATTGATGGAAAAATTCAGAAAAGGTATGCAGATGATATGCGAGATTTTGGAATTGCTGGCAGCGGTGTTAGTATTGATCGCCATTGTGCTGTCCATATTCAGCATCTTCAAAGATTTTGCCATATTCCAAAGCCTCGCAAACGATGTGTCCGCCTTCAGAGGCTATCTGGACAATATTTTCACGATCGTCATAGGGATCGAGTTTCTGTCTATGCTGTGCCGCCCCAATTCCGACAATGTAATCGAGGTTCTAATCTTTTTGGTGGCCCGACACATGGTCGTAGGCGACACCACCCCTTACGAAGATTTTGTTTCCGTGATCAGCGTAGCGCTTTTATGCCTCCTGCGCAGACACCTGAAAAAAAGCCAACACGAGGAAGATTGATCATCAATCTTCCTCGTCTTCCATGATCTGATTGAGCGCCTCCCTGGCGTCTAAGATCCCGTCGGGATCCCCCTTCTTTAAAGCCGCCTCAAACGCCATGATATGATGATCCAACAGTTTCCTCTTGTCTCCCAGCGACTCCTCATACATCCGCTCCGCCCGAAGCAGCACCAGGCGATTCTCCTCGTAATCTCTGGGTTGGATCTTCAAATAAGCCAGCTCCTCCATACGTTTTTCGATCTCCTCGTCCGTCATCTGGTTCTCCTGCCCCTTGATGACCAGCTTTTGAATTTTGCCGGTGGACACCACCTTCACCTCCACCTCCAAGAGAGAGTTGATGTCATATGTGTACGTCACATCCAGCGCCTCCTGCCCCTTGGGCGCTTTGGGCACGTCGATCTCCAATTCCCCCAAGTAGAGATTGTTCCTGGCGAAACGGCTCTCTCCCTGAAGAATCTTGATCCGCACCTTCTCCTGATCGTCCCTGACCGTGTAGAGACGCTCCGTGTGGCTGGCGGGAATCACCGTGTTGCGCTCGATGATGGGACAGAATCTCCCGTCCTCGTACTTTCCTTCCTCGTACTCCACCACGACCTCCGTGCCCAGGGTAAAGGAGCAGACATCCGTCAAAATAACCTCCTTCACTTCCTCCCTGCGCTCCTTCATGGCCGCCTGAACAGCGCTGCCCAGCGCCACGGCCTCGTCGGGATCCATCTTATTGTCCGGAAATTTGCGGAACAGGCGTATCAGAAAATCTCTCACCACCGCAAGTCTTGTCGCGCCGCCGATCAACAGCACTTCGTCGATATCCGAAAGTTTCAGACCGGCGTCGGAGAGGCTTCTCTTCACAGGCTCCCTGATCTTCATCAGCAGCTCCTCACAAGCCGCCTCATACTCCTTGTAGGAAATCTCCTCCTCTCTGGTCTCTTCGCGGTACAGGAAACGGATCGTTGTCTTTTCCACATCGCTGATGGCGCACTTGGCCTTCTCCGCCTGGCGGTATAAGCGCACCTGCTCCTTCTCCGAAAGTTCCTGCAAAGACAAGTCGCTCTTTTTCAAAAAGAGCTTGGCCATCACCTCGGTAAAATCTTCCCCGCCTAAGTAATTGTCCCCCGCCACGGCGCGGACTTCCAAAATATTGTGATACAGCTCCAAAATGGAGACGTCAAAAGTGCCTCCGCCCAAGTCGAACACCAAAAAGCGCGTGTCCTTCGTCTTGTCGTACAAACCGTATGCCACCGCCGCCGCGGTAGGTTCCGAGATCATGCGCTCCACCGTAAGTCCCGCCAGCTCGCCTGCGCGTTTGGTAGCCTTTCTCCTCTTGTCGTCAAAATAGGCAGGAACACTGATCACGGCCTCCGTGACCGCTTCCCCCAGAAAACTTTCCGCATCCTCCTTGAGCGCCCGCAGCACCATGCTGGAGAGTTCCTCCGGCTTAAATTTGCGCCCACTTAAGGTATACTCACGCTCTGTCCCCATGCTGCGCTTGAAGGTCTGCGCCACCGTATCCGGATACAGGCTCATGCGCTCTCTGGCGGTCTCGCCCACATACACATTGCCTTCTTCGTCCACACTGACCACAGAGGGCGTCAGATTTTTCCCCAGTCTGTTGGGGATCACCTTCGGCCCCTCCTCCGTAAAATAAGCGATCAGGCTGTTTGTCGTTCCCAAATCAATCCCTACTATCATATCCTCATCCTATCCTATCTTTCCGTTCCCCCGCAAAAGCTTCCCGAGCAATCCGGATAGTCCCCCTTGATATCCCATTTTCCTGACGGGAACCTTCCCACACAGATGAAAGACCGCCATCAGATAGATGTCAAAAGGCTGCCGTTCCATATCCGCTTTCAGCCTCGCTCCCGCCTCGTCGATCTGCCCTCTGCGAAACAATAAAAGCAGTCTCCCCACCTCGATATCTCTACAGACACATCTGGAACAGGTGCGGCATACCGACTCCGCATCCCCCCTGTCCAAGATCCGGCCCAAATGTTCCTCCGTCTCACTGTAATACAACGAAAAAAATGTCCTGCACTCCCGCCTTTTTTGATCGGAGAGCGGTGTCTGATCCGGCCTGATGCGGGCGGCAAATCTTCTGCCCCGTCTCTCGTCCCCGCACAAAATACAGGCGAATACCGCAGCACACAGACAACTCTGCCTCGTGTCATCATCCAGCATCTCCATGCGCTTCAATGCCTTTTCATAATATCTTGGCGCACGCCTGCCGTCCCCAAACAATAGATCCTGCCATGCCATACGGACATACAGCCTGCGTTCGTGCTCGCGCAGACTGACGCCGCCGCTCCCTGTCTGTCTATTATTTCCGGCGCGAAGCGCCGCCTTCCACGCTGCGATCTGTTTTTCCGCCAGTTCGCTGTCGCCGGCCATTTGATAGAGATCCGTCCTGTCGGAAAACAGATTAAAAGGCTGCTTCTTTAAGATATCTTCCAGCACCGCGACCGCGCCCTTGACATCGCCGCAGCGCGTCATACACTGTGCAAGGTACATCATGTACACTGTTTCATAACCGGTACGCTCCGCATAGTATTTCGCATACTCCAGTGCCTTCTCATAATCGCCCAGCAGAGAATAGATATCCGATATATTTTGATAGATGGCGGGGGACATCCCCGCATCCCGATAGCGAAGCGCCCGTTTCTGACAGACCAGAGCCTTCTCATAATCCCCGAGCTGCCTGTAGACAAACCCCAGAGACTTCAACGCATAAGGATGACAGGGATTGTCCGCCAACACCTTCTCATAATCCTCCTTCGCCGCCTGATACCGGCGCGCGCCGCTGTGGAACAACCCGCGCACGATCAACATATGCGCGCTGGGAATGTTGTACAGATACTCCGTCAAAATGGGAAGTCCCGTTTGGTATTGCTCTTCACTCACATTCCGCAAATCGTAGAGATTATAAAATCGTTTCAGTTTGTCGTCCAAGACCTCCGCCGTGAAAACGTGGTGCGTCATCTGGTACTGATAAGCATCCAGGATCACACTCTCCACATGATTGGCTTTCGCCTCCTCCAAAAGCGCCTTCAGCCGCTCATTCTGCCCAAGATCCAGATATACCTTGGCCATGCGCTCATAGGCGCGGATATAGCCGGGAAAATACTGAATACAAGAACGCCCCGCCTGTATCACGCCGGAAGCGTTGCGCTGTTTGCAATATGCTTCCACCTCTGTGGCGTAGGCGGCGTACACCTGATATTCGTCGATCAACCTGCCCGTAAGCTCCAGGCAATGCTCGTACTCTTCCATCTCCAGATAGATCTGCGCCATCTCCAAAAAAAGGCCCACATCCTGGAGGGAATCGTCCAAAAGTCCGCTCGCCTCCTCGATGGCTTTTTCGTACAATCTGCGCCTTTCCTCCGGCTTTTTGGACTTCATATCCCCCTGTGCCCGCCATATTTGCATACGGATCACATGATACTGCTTGATGCGGTCTTTGTCTCTCTCCCGCTCCTCCTCGGTCTTATCATCAGCCAGATGCAGTTGCAGCGCCTCCATCCACTCTTCCGCCATGGACAGGGCCGACTCATATTCCGTCTCCTCCATATAGAGCTTGGTCAAAAGTCCTTTGTGTTCCGAGTCCCTCTCTCCCGGCACTCTCCCGCGCAATTCTTCGGCAATCCGGATCCCTTTACTCATCTTGCCGTCCTGTAAATAACACCAGCCTAACTCCAGGCCGGAGTGCACATCCCGATCCCTGCGGTAGCTCTCCTCCAATCCTTTTTCGATCTCATGGTTGACTTTTGCCAAAAGCTCCATGAAAAGATCATCGGCGCCGGCGGTCAAAACTTTCTCCGCACATTTCTTGGCTTCCTCATACTGCGCCTTCTCATAATACCACTCCGTCAGGCGGATGTTGGCCATATAATGAGAATCGTTTTCCTCTTTCAGGCGATGATAGACTTGGGCCCCCTCGTCCCGCCTGTCATGGTTCCACAGACATTCCGCCGTATTGTAACACACCATTGGGTCCTTCGGATAGCGTTCATACAGTCCCTTCATCAGAAGGATCGCTTCCTCCACCTGCTTTTGTTCCACCAAAAGATGTGCCCGACACACCTCCATCACCGGATGATAGACGGGAAGCTCCTCCGCGCTCCGAATACATTCCTCCACCTGATCCAACTGCCTTTCCTGCAAGGCATTCCAACAGCGGTCATAATACTGTAGATACAAGTCATAGGGGGCCTCCGGCTCACCCTCAAACTGGCTAAAGTCCAGGTCTTCGCCGCGCTCACACTTAGAGATCATGTAGTGAACAAAATCCGCCGGCAAAATCTCCCGAAGTCTCGCCGCCTCCGACACAATATGCAGCTTCTCATCCAACAGCTTCCACACATCCGTGGGCAGCTTAAAATGTCTCATCAAAAAATACAAGAATTTCCTGCGACAATCCTCCTCTTCCTCCAGGGACAAAAACACATCGTCGCGAAAAAGCTCCCGCCAACAATCGATGTCGCATCTTTTAGTGATATTTCCATATATTTTTGCCGCACGCTCCACCCACAATCCGGAGGGCGTGTCATCCGACTTCTCCTCGTCGTCCTCTTTTTTGGCGTAGGCGCACGCTTCCTCATAGGCCCTGCGCAGCCGCTTAAACCCCTCCGGATCGTCCTCCGGATTGGTATGAGAAAGCCTCTTTCTGTAAGCGTTTTTGATCGCCTGTTGATCCTTTGTCTGCGCTATTTGCAGCACTTGAAATATCTCGATCGTCTCCATACAACCCTCAAAACTCAGAAAGTGAATTTATCCGCAAAGTAGGCGTCCAACCCTGCGATCTTCACTCTCTCCTGCTCCATGGAATCGCGGAAACGCACAGTCACACAGCCGTCCGTCTCCGAATCGAAATCGTATGTAACGCAGAAAGGCGTTCCGATCTCGTCCTGGCGGCGGTATCTCTTACCGATATTACCTCTGTCATCAAACTCACAATTATATTTCTTAGAGAGTTCCTGATAAATCTTCTCCGCACCCTCGTTGAGCTTTTTGCTCAGAGGCAGCACGCCGATCTTCACCGGCGCGATAGCCGGATGGAAATGCAGCACGGTGCGCATATCGCCGCCCTCCAGTTCCTCCTCGTCGTATGCGGAGCAAAGGAACGCCAGCACCACGCGGTCCGCTCCCAGCGAAGGCTCGATCACATAAGGGACATATCTCTCCTGTTTTTCATCGTCAAAGTAAGACAGATCCTCACCGGAGGTATTTTGATGCTGGGTCAAGTCATAATCGGTTCTGTCCGCAATTCCCCACAGCTCGCCCCAGTCGAAGGGGAATTTGTACTCGATATCCGTGGTGCCCTTGCTGTAGAAGCACAGCTCCTCAGGCGAATGATCGCGCAGACGGATCTCCTCCTCCTTGATCCCCAGAGACAAGAGCCAGTCGCGGCAGAATCCTCTCCAATATTGAAACCACTCCATGTCTGTGCCGGGTTCACAGAAAAACTCCAGCTCCATCTGCTCAAACTCCCTGGTGCGGAAGGTGAATCTGCCGGGCGTGATCTCGTTGCGGAATGACTTTCCGATCTGCGCAATGCCGAAAGGAATCTTTTTGCGGGAGGTGCGCTGCACATTCTTGAAGTTGACAAAAATACCCTGCGCCGTCTCCGGACGCAGATAAACGATGCTCTCGGCGTCCTCGGTAACGCCCTGAAACGTCTTGAACATCAGATTGAACTCGCGGATATCCGTAAAATCGTGTTTGCCGCAGGAAGGGCAGGGGATATGCTTCTCCTCCACAAACGCCTTCATCTGCTCCTTGCTCCAGGCGTCCACGCTGCTCTCCAGGGTAATGCCCTGCTCTATGCAGTAATCCTCGATCAGCTTATCCGCGCGGAAACGCTCATGACATTCTCTGCAATCCATCAGCGGATCGGAAAAACCGCCCAGGTGGCCGCTGGCGACCCAAGTCTGCGGGTTCATCAGGATCGCGCAGTCCACACCCACATTGTAAGGGTTCTCCTGCACGAATTTCTGCCACCACGCCTTTTTCACGTTATTTTTCAGTTCCACACCCAGATTGCCATAATCCCAGGTGTTTTTCAGGCCGCCGTAAATTTCGGAGCCAGGATACACAAAACCTCTCGCCTTTGCCAAAGCCTGAATTTTGTCCATTGTCTTTTCCATGATCGATATCTCCATTTCTCTCTATTATTTCTTTTTTATTTGTATTTCTATTTGCATTTTTATTTCTATTTTTGATCTGCCGTTTTTCCTCTACTTTTTCATCAGAATATAGCAGGCTCCCTCGCAGCCTGCGACATCCACGCTGCCGTCGTCATTTAAGACGGCTCCCTCGCTCAAGTAGGTCACGCTGTAGGGGCAATAGACGAAAATATGTTCCTCCTGCTC
This sequence comes from Candidatus Gastranaerophilales bacterium, assembly GCA_023663225.1. Classification (GTDB taxonomy): domain Bacteria; phylum Bacillota; class Clostridia; order Lachnospirales; family Lachnospiraceae; genus Acetatifactor. Next base: position 27,824 of record JAMPHU010000011.1, on the reverse strand, counting down.
CTCCTGCGGTTCCGCAGAAGGGTCCAAGATCAGAATATGTTGTTCGGCGGCGTTCTGCCGCAGATAGCTCTCCGTGGCAAGCGTGCCGTCCTTCACATTATTCAGGGGCGTCGCCGCAAGGGCATACCCGTCCGAAAACGCCTGGGAAACTGTCCCATAAAACAGACTTCCCTCATTGTAATCACTGTAAGTATCCGCGCTGTCATACGAAAAGAGAATCATAGCCTTGGAGCTGTCATTCTCCAAAAGCTCCACCTGAGAGACCTCCACAAAAGGCTCCCCGCCGCGGGAAGCATTGTACTCGGACGCCTCCACCTTCACCATGTTCGTCAACTCCGACAGGCTGTAATAGTCCCTTCCAAAATATCCCACCAGATAGACCGTCACCTTTCCGTCTGCGTCAATGGAAAAAGTGGTGTCCTCGATGGTCTCCGGCCCCTTTGCACGCCCGCAGCCGGACAACATCAGGAAGCAGATAAACAGGCATCCCAACGCTTTTCTATGTTTTCTCATACAGGAGCCTCCCTTCCATAATGATATAAATTTTAACATAGTGTTTTCAGTATTTCAAGACTTTTGAACGAACGGTCCATAAAGCGCTTCCGATAGTCTTCCGCCACCTGGGTGAGTTCCCAAAGAACGGAATCCGTCACCGCAAACGTGTAAAGACTCTCCACCGGACTGTTTTCTATGTAGTGCAGCGCATAGACCGTGGAATCCTGTAAACTCCGATCCTTTGGCACGCCGGGGAACTCCCCGTTCACCGCGATCGCCTTCAGCTCAAAGACGCATTTCACCAGCGCATTGGGCAGAGACGGCGCGCAGATCGCCCGCAAAGACTGATAGAGGAGCTTAAGAAGCTCCCTCTCGTCGTTGTTCTCTCTGGCGTAATAGTCCGCCACCTCCATAAAGTACATTCCATAGTAGGCTCCCTCGTAATCCGTCATCAGCTCTTCAAAATAATTCTGAATCTCCGCTTCCGCCACGGTGTAGGAATCTCTGCCCACATACAGCTTGAATCTGCCAAAACAAAAGGGATTCGTCGCCGCCGCCAGACGATTGCCCGGTCTCCTCGCACCTCTGGCAAACGCCGCGATCTTGCCTCTCTCCTTTGTGAGAATACAGACACGCCTGTCATATTCCGCGCTGGGAGTCTGCTTTAAAACCATTCCTGTCACATTCACTAATTCCTGCATAAAAACTCTTTCCGGTTTCCCTTTCTTCTCCCGTCTGGTCAGCCGTATGGTCCCGACAGGAACTATAGGCCAGATAATCTTGAATTTTACCGGTACTCTCAAATTGCTTCCAGTAATTTATGCTCTGCATCTTTGGCTACCCCCTAATCAGATTCATTTAGGCTATGATTTAGGGTCTGCATTTTTCGATTTTCTATACGCCTCTCTGTCAGGAATGAATATCCATATCCTTGGGGTTGTAGCCAAAATTTTTTAAGAAAAAATCGCTGTCCCGCCACCCCTTTTTCACCTTCACCCACAGTTTCAGATTGACCTTTTCCTCCAGCATGGTCTCGATCTGCGGGCGCGCTTTTGTGCCGATTTTTTTCAACATCTGACCGCCCTTGCCGATCACGATCCCCTTGTGGGATTCCCGCTCACAGACGATCGTCGCCTCGATGTTGCAGATGCCGTTTTTATCCTTCATACTCTCGATCTCCACCGCAATGCCGTGCGGAATCTCCTCGGACAAAAGCCTGAGCGCCTTCTCCCGTATCAGCTCCGCCACAATCTGACGCATGGGTTGGTCTGTGACCGTATCCTCATCGTAGAACGCCGGACCGTAGGGCAGATATTTCAAAATGCATTTGATCAGCTCATCCGTATTGTGCCCTTTGAGCGCGGACACCGGCACAATCTCCTGAAAGTCCATCTGCTTGCGGTAGTTGTCTATACAGGGGAGCAGTTGTTCCTTCTTCACGGTATCTGTCTTGTTGATCACCAAGATCACCGGCGTCTTGACTTTTTTCAGTTGTTCTATGATGTGGCGCTCTCCCGCTCCGATGAAGCTGCTAGGTTCCACCAGCCACAGGATCACATCCACCTCTTTTAAGGTGTGCATCGCCACGTTCACCATATAGTCCCCAAGCTTATTCTTTGCCTTATGGATACCCGGCGTATCCAAAAAGACAATCTGCCCCTCAGGCAGCGTCAACACTGTCTGGATCCGATTGCGGGTCGTCTGGGGTTTGTTGGAGGTGATCGCAATCTTTTGTCCGATCAGCCGATTCATCAGGGTGGACTTCCCCACGTTGGGCCTGCCCACCAAAGTGGCAAAACCTGATTTATACGCCGTGTTTTCCTTTTGCTCGCTCATATCTTTATCCATTCTTTCCCTGTGCACAGAAAAGGCAGCCGGAAAATGCTCCGACCGCCTTTGCTTTCCCTGATTAGTATAGCAAACTATCCTGCATTTGAAAAGTGTTTATTTTCTGGTAATATCCTCCTGAGCAACTGCTCGTTACTTTTCACAGGGTCGCAAGCAAAGTACGTGCCCGCGAGGCAAATAGCCTGAGAACAGCCGAGTTTCGGTCGGGCGTTTTCTAACAGCGCGGAACCAAGATATTATAACTTTCGGGGCGGTTTCAACGGGCATCCATGCCCGTTGAAACCTGAAATGCACATCCATGTGCATTTCCCCCTGGGAGACTTAACCGCGCTGTAAGAAAACGCTCCAACCTGCACAAGGCTGTTCTAAGGCTGTTTGCCTCGCGGGCACTGATGTACTGGAGTAGGTGTGAAAAGTAATAACCACTCAAGTTGTTTTTGCTGAGGATGGAGCGAGTGTCATTGTGCGGATGGTATATTCCAACGCAGACACGCTTTCGCTGCACCTCGCTCGTAACGGTACATAAGCTGCTAAAAGACAGCAGCTAAGTACCGACGGCTCGCTAGCGTCTGCTTTGGAATATATCATCCGCACAATTCTAACCGCAGCATCAGGCAAAAAAAATGGCATTGTCAGGAGGGGATTACATGATCTACCGTAGAGTCTGGGCGGACATACCTGTGGAAATTGCGGGATACAGGAGCCAAAGGTTACAGAGAAGACTTTCTGTGACGTGAGTCAGATGTGGAGATGAGACTTCGGCGATGCCCGTCCAATGGCGGGCATTGCCGTGCATGAGGCTCATCGGAACGCCTATCTGGCCGTCACAGAAAGTATTCTCTGTAACCTTTGGCTCCGTCCCTGCGCAGTTCCTCTGTCGAAACCACAATTACTTTACAGCGGAACTGTCGCCCTCCTGACTTTTCTCCGGCTGCTCCTCCTTTGTCGATCTCTTCTCCTTTTTCCTGCGAAGTCGTCTGATCAGGCGTTTCCCCACGAACACACACACAAGGATCACGACGACCCACACCGCCAGGAAGGGAAGGTTCACCACAAACCAGATTCCGGCCTCCGAGAAATTGTGCAACAGACTTTTCACACTTTCCAGAAAACCGTCCGCCATGCGCTGCCAAGCGTTCTTCTCCTCCACAGGCGTGAGCTCGCGAACCTCTTCCAGGGACAGATGCACCGTGCTGTAGTCCACCTGATTGTCATATGTGCGCAGTTGGGACTCCATGCTCTCGAGCTGATAGCGCACCTGGGAAAGTCTTTCCTCGATGACAATGATATCTTCTATGCTCTCCGCCTGCTCTAAGAAGGACAAAAGACGCTCCTGCTCTATCTGCAGAGAATTTTTGCGGCTCTCCATATCCACATAGGCAAGCGTCACATCCTCCACGCTCTCCGAGCGGCTGATCACATTCCCGCTCTCCGACACCGTATCCAGAAAACCGTTCAATTCCCCCTGCGGGATCCGAATGACCAAATCGGCGGTACGGCTTCTCGAATAACCGGAATAACGGCTGCCGTTGTAGGTCTCCATACTCTCTATGTAACCGCCAAGGTTTTCCACCTGACGCTCCAGCGAGTCCATCAAAAGATCAAATTCTCTGGTCTCCACATGCAGATAGACCGTCTTGATCAGCTTGCGCGAAGAATCCGCCGCCTTCACGCCCTCTCCTAACGTCTCCCCTGAAATGCTCTCCCCCGCGTATGCGGTGTCCGCCGCCTCCTCCGGCATCAACGCTCCGTTTTCCATCGCCATGCTGGCAGATTGACTGGAAGAGTTGGTTACAAAACCACTCCCCGACACAGCGTCCGCGGAAGCCTCGCTAAACTTACCGGCTCCGCAGGCGGTCAAAAACAGTGCCATACCACTCGCGACGGCAGTCAAAAACAACCATTTTCTCACCTTTCTCATAATACCCTCCTTTTGGGGCCTCCTGGCCCTCTACTCTATAGGACGGATTTGGTCAGAAAAGGTTCTCTATCTTTTTAAATAACATTTGTTCTTTTTTGATCTGTCCCGCGTTGCCCACCACGCACAACTGATCCGCCTCCATGAACGCGCGGATATACTCCGCCAGTTCCCTGATATCCTCCGGCTGAGCCGCGAGAATATCATCCCGCTCCTTCTGCAACATCTCCTCGGTCAGGCCCGACATATAGGCTCCCAGAGAGAACACGCCCTTGGCGGCAGGATTCATGGGCATATCCAGATCGCTGACCGCGCCGATGATATACTGCGTCATCACCCGCTCGTCCGCCTCAAACTCCGCCACAGCTTTGGCCGCGTTCTCATAAATATCTACTGTTTTTTTCAGATTCGGGTCTCTATAGGAGACAAAATAGCTGTCTCCCGTCCTGCCGAAATTACACATGCAGCCGTAAGCGCCGCCCTTCACGCGCACATTCATCCACAGATATTCATAACCCATCATAACCTTCAGCACTTTGAGCTCCCCTCTGTAGGGCAGGCCTTTCTGCCTGTAGTTGCCGGCCCGACAGACATACTGCACCTGGCCTGCGGTCATAAATCCCTCGTTTTTCTTCTCCGGCAGTGGCACATAGCGCGCTTTGGACGCTGCCCTGTCATAGAGTTTCCCCTGCAAATCCGTCAGAGGCGCGCTCAATTTCTCCAACGCCTGCCGCTCTCCCACAAAGTCGATCATCAGATTTTCCCTGCAAAAGACCATCTCGGCCAACTCCGTAAGCGTCCGTGAAAGCGCCTCCTTCCTCTCCTCAAAATGCTCCACAAGATCTGTGACAAGCCGATAAAAAGGCACGCCGGAAAGGGCCTCGCTGTACGCGCCCGTCTCGCTGCCATAGGACAGCGCGCGGCTCACCGCCACACTGTGTCCGGCGGATATCATCTGCGCCTGCAAACGTGACCTGCCCTCCGCTAAGATCTCATACAGACGCTTGGTATCCGCAAACTTGCTGGTCAGCATGATCTCCTCCATAAGCGCCACCGCTTTGTCCAGATCGGCGTAAAACGCCTTGGTCTTGATTTCCAGCGTCACCTTGCAGGCCTCCCCCTCCGCCAGGGGCGCGTAAGTATTGTTCACTGCGGCCATCCCGCCCGTCACCAGATTGATCTCGTTAAACAGATCGCCATACCGGTAATGCGCCGTGTCCAAAAGTCCCAGACAACCTTTTAAAATCCCGATATAGGGGAAATACTCCTGCGGGATGTGATCCAGGCGAAAGATCAGGCGCAGATAGCCGATGCCGTTCGTAAAAAGATCATGGTACAAAAGCGTGGAGTCCCCCAGTTTCCTCTCCTCGTTCACCAACCCCGCCGCCTCTTTCTTCAGATCGGCGCGGGTCAAAAGCGGGATCTTCTCCAGATCCTCTTTTTTGTCTTTTCTGTCCTGAAAGGCGGTGAGCGCCTGATACTGCTCCCTCACGGCATCCAGCTCCTCTTTCGTCATAGCCGCCTTTTTGGCCGCAAGCACGTTTTGCAGGGCCTTCTCACGCTCCTCCTCCAGACCCAGTCTGGGTTTGATGACTACCACGCTCCTGTGCGTATTTTGGAGCAGATATTTTTGTACCAGTTCCTCGAAATATCCCGTCTCCACCTTCTCTCTGAGCGTCCGAAAGACAGCGTTGGACTCGATATGGATAAACGGTTTTTTATCGTCGTAGAGCCAACTGTCCAAAATCTGTTGCCCATAGATCAATCCCTTGGGGTAAGAACCAAAATCCGCCTCCCTGTATTTAAACTCATAGTAATTGATGCCGGCCAAAAGAGCTTTTTTGTCAAAGCCTTTCTCTGCGATCCCCTCTAAAACCTCCCGCGTCACACGCAGGAAATCCGCCTCCTTATCCACGGTGGTATCCTTGGCCACCACACTGAAAAAAGGCTGCCGGATCCCATTTTCATAGATGCTGTACACATCCCTGCCGATCCCCTGGTCCACAAGCGCCTGTTTCAGGGGCGCTCCCGGCGCGGAGCAAAGGGCATAGTTCAAGATCTGGAACGCCACATACAGCTCCCTGTCAAGACTGTCTCCCACACACAGGTTACAGGAGAGGAAGGTATTCTCCTCCTCGCTCTCTCCCTCGTTCAGCGGACATTCCTTCACCACCCGCACGGGTTTATCAAAGGCAGGCTCCTCCTTCACCACGGAATCCACCTTCCTCTCCTCGAAGGCGGACAGATAATGTTCATCGATAAAGGCAAGCTTTTGGGCCATATCCATATTGCCATACAGATAGATATAGCTGTTGGACGGATGATAATATGCGCGGTGAAAGTCCAAAAACTGCTCATAAGTCAACTTAGGGATCACCGCGGGGTCGCCGCCGGACTCGCACCCGTAGGTGATATGGGGATACAGAGAGCGCATAATCTCTCGCTCCAGCACATCCTCCGGCGAGGAAAAGGCGCCCTTCATCTCGTTGTACACCACACCGTTTACCGTCAGCTCCCCTGACGGCTCCTCCATCTCATAGTGCCAACCCTCCTGCCGGAAAATGGACTCGTTGGCGTAGATATTGGGATAAAAGACGGCGTCCAGATACACATGCATCAAATTTTGGAAATCCTTGTCATTACAGCTTGCCACCGGATATATGGTCTTGTCCGGATAGGTCATGGCGTTTAAAAAGGTGTTGAGCGAACCTTTCACCAGCTCCACAAAGGGATCCTTCACAGGAAATTCCCTGGATCCGCACAGAACGGAATGTTCCAAAATATGCGCCACTCCGGTGGAATCCTCCGGCGGCGTCCGAAAACCGATGTAAAACACTTTATTCTCGTCGTCGTTGGAGATCAGCGCCACCCTGGCGCCGGTCTTTTTATGTCTGCACAGATAGGTCATGCTTTGAATGTCCTTGATCTCTCTCTTCTCCAAAACCTCATAGGCTGTCAAATCTTCCACTCTCATCTTCTCATCCTCTCCTTTTGCCGCCCGCGCGACATTTCTCTTTCTTTTCACAGTGTCATCATCGCAAGCTTACTCACCTTTAACTCCTGCACCACCATGCCGTCCCGCTCTTTCTCCGAAGGGGGAATGGCCGCCAGTTGTTCTATGGTGAGATTTTTGGTGACGTACTCCCTTGTCGTCCCGCCCAAGAGACGGCGTCTCTCCTCCAGCACATTCACCTTGACCCGCGCTTTTAGCTGCTTGTAGATCTGTATCAGAAAGCTGTCCGGCTCCAGATAATACAGATGCGTCTCCAACGTATCCTCCTCGTCCGCCTTCGGCAAGATATAGTGTTCCACGATCAGGCGGAATTTAAACGTGATAGACTCCTCCTGCACCAGCTCCCCCAAAGTGTACTTTGTTCCCACATACAGGGAGCTGACGTCCTGCATACTGTATTTATAATCCTCATATACACTCTTGTTCATACAGAGCCTCCCGCCGTTTGATCCGCAATGTACTCTATCTGAAAACCGCTGATGCGCAGCGCGTCCCGTATCTCCTTATCGGAAAGTCCGGTATCCTCCGCCAGTTCCTCCACCGTCACCTTTCGGCCTAACTCCTCGGACAGCGCCTTTGCCCGATCGAACACCTTGTTCACTTTATCTCTGGCGCGCTTATCCACTTTTGTCTGGTCGGCGTTCTCCCTGATATATTCCTCCATGGCATCCATGATCTGCCTGGCCAGCATCCCGTCCGCCTCGCCTACATGTTCCAGACTTCCCAACATCGCCGCTCCCACAGTCAGCGCAATATTGCCCTCGCCGATCAGATCCTCCAGAGCCGCTCCCTGACCTGTGTAGAGTCTGGCGATGTCCACAACCTCGCCCAGATGCATCTCGATCACCTTTTTCTTGGCGTCCGCCTCTCCCGCCATCGCTGAGAGTGTGTAAGCCTGCTTTTCCCCGGGACTATAGACAGGCAGCAGTTCCAACTGATCCAGATAATTTTGAAGATAGTTTTTCTCCTTGTCGGTCAGATCCTCGTCCGGATCTGGCGGCGCGCCAATCCCTACTTTGTGCTTCGTCAGATAGTCAAAGACGAGCTCCAACTGGCCTTCATCCAGAGCAAGCGAAGAAAACGCCTCCCGCACCTGCTCCTCACTGATGCAGTTCCCCTGCTCTCTCGCAGTTTTTCTCACTTGCTCCAATGTCTTGGCAAACAGCATTTCCCGGTTCATGCTTTCCTCCCTGTTACCATTATTTGACATGCGTGTGTGTAAACAAATGGTTTTGACAATACTCGTAATTTCCGTTACACTTCGAGCAGAAACGGAACTGCAGTTCGGGCGCGTCCTCGTCCGTCTGCCCGCAGACTGCGCATTTATGCTTTGTCACCGCATTTGCCCGTCTGGTCTCCTGCTTAAACTGCGCCCTGCGCTTGATCTGTTTGGGCGCAAGCCGAACCCGCTTGATATTCACCAGATAGAATACCACAAAATTGATCAGCGCCGCCACCACCGCAAATTTGGTGAAGACATCCCCCACGAACAGCGTATATACCATCAGGATAATATCCAGGATTCCCATCCATTTCACCTTCACCGGTATCACAAACATGAGAAGCACCCGCGCCTCGGGGTAGGTGGCCGCAAAGGCAAGGTAGATGGACAGGTTGATGTAATAAGTGCTGAAACGAAACGCACCTATGGCAAAGAGCGTCCCCATATCCGCGCCTCCCCCCAACAGATAGCAGAATATCAGGCATAAGAAGCTTCCCACGATCGTAAAGAGCATACCGGAAAACAGATATACATTGTAACGATAAGTGCCCCATGTGCGCTCTAAAGCAGTGCCTATGCTGTAATAGAAAAACAGCATGATGATGGTGAACAGATCCGGTGAGGAAGGCGGCACAATCACCCATGTGAACAGCCTCCAAACCTGTCCGTGCAGGATCCGGTAAGGATCTAACGTCAGATAAAACAAAAAACTTCCGTTGATCATCTCGATCGCATATCCCACGATATAGCAGATAATCAACACCAGAGTGATGTTAGGGATCGCATATTTCCCAAATTTCTTTTCAAATTTACTCATATTTGGCCTCCACGCCGATTCACAATTTATTTTGCCGCCTTTCATACATTTTAAAAGCGAGAATTGAATACATTTTATCATTCCTGCTCCAATAAGTAAACCAAGCAATTTCCATTCCTGGAATTTTTTATGAAAATTTCCTGATTTTTATAAATTTTTATAAGCTTTTCTTCATTGCATTTTGGCGATAGGTGTCGTATAATACCAGAGTATGTCGTTTCCTTTTATTTCTTATTTATAAAGCAGTTCAAAAGAAAGGTATGGTTATCAATATGGATTTCGCTTTAAAATATGCAACCTTAGGCATTGACATCGGCTCCACCACGGTCAAGATTGCTATTTTGGATGAAGAACATACGATATTATTTTCCGACTATAAGCGCCACTATGCCAATATCAGGGAGACGCTCTCCTCACTGTTGCAGGACGCCTATGGGAAACTGGGCAATCTGACCCTCCACCCCATGATCACCGGCTCCGGCGGACTGACTTTAGCCAACCATCTCAAAGTGCCCTTCACCCAGGAGGTCATCGCGGTAGCCACGTCCCTGCAGACGTTGGCTCCCAAGACGGATGTGGCCATCGAGTTAGGCGGCGAGGACGCCAAGATCATCTACTTCGAGGGCGGCAATGTGGAGCAGCGCATGAACGGCATCTGCGCCGGGGGCACCGGATCCTTTATCGACCAGATGGCTTCTCTGCTTCAGACGGATGCCGCGGGATTAAACGAGTACGCCAAAGATTACCGCTCTCTCTATGCCATTGCGGCGCGCTGTGGCGTGTTTGCCAAGACGGATATCCAACCCTTGATCAACGAGGGCGCCACCAAGGAAGATTTGGCAGCGTCTATTTTTCAGGCGGTGGTCAACCAGACCATCAGCGGCTTGGCATGCGGCAAACCCATCAGGGGACATGTGGCGTTTTTGGGCGGCCCCCTACACTTTTTATCCGAGTTAAAAGCCGCCTTTATCCGCACGCTGAATCTGGACGAGGAACATATCATCGACACGGACAATTCCCACCTCTTTGCGGCCATCGGCTCCGCGCTGAACGCCAAGGAGGAGGTTTCGTATACCATGGAGGAGATGGTGAACAAGCTCTCCTCGGACATCAAGATGGAGTTTGAGGTAGAGCGCATGGAGCCTCTCTTTGCGGATCAGGACGCCTACAGAGCGTTCTGCACACGCCACAGCAAACATCACGTAGGCACGGGTGTGCTCGCCGACTACAAGGGCAACGCTTTTTTGGGGATCGACGCCGGCTCCACCACCACCAAGATCGCGCTGGTGGGCGAGGACGGCTCTCTGCTCTACTCCTTTTACAGCAATAACGACGGCAGTCCCTTGAAAACCGCCATCCGTTCCATCAAAGAGATCTACTCCATGCTTCCGGAGGATGTGAACATCGCCCGCTCCTGCTCCACCGGTTACGGCGAGGCGCTGTTGAAAGCGGCTTTTCTTCTGGACGACGGCGAGGTGGAGACCGTTGCCCACTACTATGCCGCCTCATTCTTTGACCCCGATGTGGACTGCATTTTGGACATCGGCGGGCAGGATATGAAATGCATCAAGATCAAAAATCAGACGGTGGACAGCGTACAGTTGAACGAGGCCTGTTCCTCCGGCTGCGGCTCCTTTATCGAGACTTTTGCCAAGTCCTTAAACTACTCCGTGCAGGATTTTGCCGGAGAAGCGCTCTTTGCCAAGCATCCCATCGACCTGGGAACCCGCTGCACCGTGTTTATGAACTCCAAGGTAAAACAGGCGCAGAAGGAGGGGGCATCCGTGGCGGATATCTCCGCGGGTCTCGCTTATTCCGTGATCAAGAACGCCCTGTTCAAAGTGATCAAGGTGTCAGACGCCTCAGAGCTGGGCAAAAACATCGTGGTACAGGGCGGCACCTTCTACAATGACGCGGTGCTGCGCAGCTTTGAAAAGATTGCGGGCTGCGAGGCTATCCGGCCGGATATCGCGGGCATCATGGGCGCTTTCGGCGCCGCGCTGATCGCCAGAGAGCGCTACGAGGAGGGTTATGTGTCCACCATGCTTTCCTTTGATCAGATCTGCGAGCTGAAATTTGAGACTAGCATGGCCAAATGCAGAGGCTGCACCAACAGTTGCAGGCTGACCATCAACAAGTTTTCCGGCGGCCGCCAGTTTATCTCCGGCAACCGCTGTGAGCGCGGCATCGGCGGCCAAAAAAACGCAAACAATGTGCCCAATCTCTTTGAATACAAGTTAAAGAGGCTCTTTTCCTACACTCCTCTCGACGCCGATCAGGCGCCCAGGGGCGTGGTGGGTATTCCGAGAGTTTTGAATATGTATGAAAACTATCCCTTCTGGTTTACTTTTTTCACCCGACTGGGATACCGCGTGGTGCTCTCTCCCAACTCCACCAGAAAGATTTATGAGCTGGGGATCGAATCCATCCCAAGCGAGTCCGAGTGTTATCCGGCCAAGCTTGCCCACGGCCATGTGACCTGGCTGATCAGACAGGGCGTCACCTTTATTTTCTACCCTTCCCTGTTCTATGAGCGGAATGAGGTGGAGGGGGCAGGCAACCACTATAATTGCCCTATCGTGACCTCCTACTCCGAGAATATCAAGAACAATGTGGAGGAACTGGGCGAAGAGGGGATCACCTTCCGCAATCCTTTTATGTCCTTTAGAGACATCGACACCGTCACGGACGCTCTGACCAGAGAATTTGCGGAGATTCCCGCGGGCGAGATCGCAGACGCCTGCAGACAGGCATGGGAAGAACTGGCAAGGGCCAGAGAGGACATGCGGAAGAAGGGGGAAGAGACCCTGAAATATCTGGAAGAAACCGGAAAGCGGGGGATCGTGCTGGCAGGACGCCCTTATCACGTAGATCCGGAGATCAACCACGGTATTCCCGAGTTGATCACTTCCTATGACATCGCCGTGCTGACGGAGGATTCCATCTCCCATTTGGGCGCGCCGGAAAGACCCCTGATCGTCTCCGACCAGTGGATGTATCACTCCCGCCTCTACGCAGCGGCAAGCTATGTAAAGACAGTGGACAATCTGGATCTGATCCAGTTGAACTCCTTCGGCTGCGGCTTGGACGCCGTCACCACAGATCAGGTCAACGATATTTTGTCCGGTTCCGACAAAATTTATACCTGCTTAAAGATCGACGAGGTGAACAATTTAGGCGCCGCCAGAATCCGCATCCGCTCCCTGCTCTCCGCTTTAAAAGTGCGCGAGCGCATGGGCAAGCAGCGCACGGTGCGCTCCGCAGCCATCGAGAAAGTGCTTTTCACCGAGGAGATGCGGAAAAACTACACCATTCTGTGTCCGCAGATGTCTCCCATCCACTTCGAGATCCTGCAACCCGCTTTCAACTCCTGCGGTTACAATTTTGAAGTGCTGGACAATGACAACAAACATTCCGTGGACATGGGACTGAAATATGTAAACAATGACGCCTGTTATCCTTCTCTTCTGGTGGTGGGACAGATTATGGAGGCATTGCTCTCCGGCAAGTATGACGTCAATAGAACCGCCATCGTTATGACCCAGACCGGAGGCGGATGCCGCGCTACCAACTATGTGGGTTTTATACGGAGAGCGCTGGAGAAGGCCGATATGGCTCAGATCCCCGTTATCTCTCTCAATTTAAACGGCATGGAAAAAAACCCCGGCTTTCATCTAAACGCCGACTTATTGCTGCGCGCAGCCATGGGGGCGGAGTTCGGAGATATCTTTATGCGCTGTGTGTACCGCATGCGCCCCTATGAGGCCGTGCCCGGCAGCGTGGACGCCATGCATGACAAATGGAAAAAGCAGGTGATCGACTTTGTCACCGCCAAACATGTGAAACTGACACAGTTCAACAGAATGTGCCGCGAGATCATCCGTGATTTTGACCAGATTCCCACGCTGGATATCCAAAAACCCCGTGTGGGCATCGTGGGCGAGATTCTGGTGAAATTCTCTCCTGCCGGCAACAATCATCTGGTAGAGCTTTTGGAGTCCGAGGGTGCGGAACCGGTGGTGCCCGACCTGCTCGACTTTATCCTGTACTGTTTCTACAACCAGATCTACAAGGCCAAATATCTGGGCACCAGCAAGCGCGCCGCAAGGATCTCCAAGCTGGGGATCTGGGCGATCGAAAAGGCGCTGCGCGGGGCCGCCGCAAAAGAATTTGCGGCAAGCAGACATTTTGACCCGCCCACCTCCATCTACCAGACGGTGTCCTACGCCAAACCCATCGTCTCCATCGGCAACCAGACCGGCGAGGGATGGTTCCTGACCGGAGAGATGGTGGAGCTGATCAAGGAGGACGTGCCCAATATCGTCTGCACACAACCCTTTGGCTGCCTGCCCAACCATGTGGTGGGAAAAGGCGTGATCAAGACCCTGCGGAAAGCTTACCCGCAGTCCAACATCGTGGCCATCGACTACGACCCCGGTGCCAGCGAGGTAAATCAGTTAAACCGCATCAAACTGATGCTGTCAACCGCTCAAAAGAATCTGATGAGCAAGGCGGAGTAAAACATAAGGGCAGCGCGCTCCGCGAACTGCCCTTATGTTAAGTCAATAACCCCGCTGCTCGCAGCGGGGCATGGAATTTGAAGCGCTGCAAGCAGCGGCTCGTCACAAATAGGGTGTATCTCCCAGAACTTAAGACACATTCTCCTCGCGGCTGTCGATATATTGCTGCAATACTTCCGCCACCTCTTCCGGAGCCAGTCCCGCGTCCTCGATCAACTCGCTGACCGCCTCCAATTCCTTGCGCCGCTTTTCCTCGTAGAGCTCCGCAAGCTCTCTCTTTTCCGATTCCACACGCGTCTCCAACGCGGATATCATCTCCTCTTTCGCCGCGATCTTTTCCTCTATGGTCTTGCGCTGTCCTCTCGCCATACCACTACCTCCTGTCCGTTTTCCCGACGACGCTATCCGCGCCATCCGTCATTTATTAAAGTATATGGACAAGACTGGAAAAATATACCGAAAAACTTGAAAATTCCGCTGTGTTCCCTATGGTGTACACACCGATGACCGTGCCGGTAAAACACCTGTCCGGCATTTCCACACATAAGAAACGGGTTGAGGCTTTTCCGATTTGCCGCATAGGCTCATTGTTCTCAGCACAATAAAAATAATAGTACTCCTGATCCGCCTCGATCTGAAACGCAAGTGTGTCGCTCTGCGTTTTTTCCTGATAGATCGTCTGACAAAAATCTCCCGCGCGTTTTTGTATGACTATGTAATCTTTGCCCGCATCTCTTTTTTTACAGAGCCGATAATAAAAATCAGATTGCAGATATGCCATCAGACCCGCCTCCGCATCAGCATTTTGAGGGGCAAAATGACATACTGTTTTGACTGAGCATTGCATATCGGGCTGCCTGACCGCCGCAAACGTTATATCACTCTTGGTCGGCCGCAGAACGAGCCGGCCTTCTTTTGATACCTGCTCATAATTTAAAAACAGCCATTCCTTTTCAAATTTAGAATTTGTGAAATCCGCCACAAAAACGCCGCCGTTTTTCTGTTCCGCATGGATGTCTATCTCATTTTCGATCTTCGCCTTGCCGCCATCTACAGAAAACCAGTCGTCTTGGTACTGTAAGGGCGTCAAAAAAGTCTCCCTGCCCAGATTGGACTTTGTGCGATTGCACGGCCTTGTCCCGAGATGTACGATATACCAGTTGCCATTGTCATCATCGATCAGATCCGCGTGTCCGGTACATTGTATGGCTTTTGAGGTGTCGTTTCTGTTTGTGAGTATAGGATTAAACGGGCATTTTTCATAATTCCCGAAAAGCGTTCTGCTTCTGCCCACCGTAACCATATGATTCTGCAGCGTGCCGCCCTCCGCGGTGAAGATATAATACCATTCTTTTATTTTATAAATGTGAGGAGCCTCCAGCCAGCCTCCGCCCGTTCCGTGCCATATCTCCGCCTTTTCCCCTGTCAATTCTCCCGTGTCGGGATCGATTTCACGCAACGTGATGGCCTCGCCATTTCCCGCATTTTCATTTGTGCAGTAATATGCGCGATCATCCTCAAAATAGATTGACGGGTCGATTCCTCCCATCTTTACAAAAACCGGAGCCGACCATTCCCCGTTTATATCGTCCGTGTGCGTTATCATATTTCCGACCTGATCAACCGTCGCCGTCACATAAAAACGGCCATTATGATATCGTATCGTAGGCGCCCAGATGCCGCCCGAATTTCCAAAAGCATGGAAGTCAAGCTGCCGCGGGTCTGCAATACAATGATTGATCATCGTCCAGTTGATCAGATCTCTGCTGTGATAGATGGGGATTCCCGGGAAATACTCGAATGAACTTGTCGCCAAATAGTAGTCGCTGCCCACTCTGCAAACAGATGGGTCGGGGTGAAAACCCCTTATAACAGGATTTTTATAAATCATTGTCGGGCCTCATTTTGCAGGTCAGTAAAAAGGTGTAGAGCCTTATTCCATAAAGACCTTACACCTTGGATTGCCAGCTCCTATTTAATCAATTTTTTCACTTGGTTCTGTAACTTCTAAAAGAATCGCGTCAAATTCGTTTTCCAGTTCTTCTCTTTTCTCTTGTGGTACAAGTTTTAATAACTTTCTGACAAAAACTGTTAGTCTGTTGATATACCGTAACTGTTTATCAGTCATAAGATCACCCGCTTTCTATGAATATTTAAAAACATTTATACGTTCATTATAGCAACTCCCACCCAAAGTGTAAAGCATTTAATCCTTAAGCCGTTTTTCTACAGTTCAAACGGCGTCATCTGGTACACGTAATAATTAAGCCAATTACTGTAAAGATTGTTGCTGTGGGCGCGCCATTGTAAGAGCGGCCGCTCATTCGGATCATCATTGGGATAATAATTGTAGGGTAATTGGATCGGCAGGCCCTTTTTTAAGTCCCTTCGATACTCACTGTCCAGAGAATACCGGTCATACTCAGGATGCCCGTTCACAAAGATTTTCCTGCCCTCCTCGGCGATCGCCAAAAACACACCCGCCACAGGCGACTCCGCCAACACGGTCAGCTCGCTGCAGGCGTGGATCTCCTCCGCGCCGGTCTCCGTATGTCTGCTGTGAGGGGCCAGAAAAATATCGTCAAATCCTCTCACCAGCGGGATCTTCCGGTTGGACACCTTGTGTTCATAGACTCCGAACAACTTTTGATCCAGTTTCCGCTTGTCAATTCCATAATAATGGTAAAATCCTGCCTGCGCCGCCCAGCAGATATGGAAGGTAGAGGTCACATGCGTCTCGGCCCAATCCATGATCTCACAGATCTCCTCCCAATAGTCCACTTCCTCGAAAGAAATATCCTCCACAGGCGCTCCGGTGATGATCAGTCCGTCATATTTATTTTCTCTGATCTCATCCAGCGTGGTGTAAAACTTGTTCAAATGACTTGCGGGCGTGTTGAGCGAAATATGCGTCTTGGTGTTCATAAAGGTCACATCCACCTGCAGGGGCGTGTTGGACAGCGCGCGCAAAAGCTGCAGCTCCGTGTCCTGCTTGAGAGGCATATTGTTTAAAATCAACACCTTCAGAGGACGAATATCCTGATGCGTAGCACGCAATTCGTCCATGACAAATATATTCTCATTTTCCAATATCTCCCTGGCGGGAAGTTCCCGCTGTATCCTGATCGGCATATCGACCCCTCATTTCTCTATTTCCTGCTTCCTGTATTTTTCGATACAGATTCCGCTTTTCATAAACCATGAAACCCGTCCGGCCGTTTTGACAGTTTTCGTCTTACCGCATATATTGTTCCAAAAATTCATCTTCCGTGAGAACAGGAACCTGCAGTTCCTTCGCTTTTTTATTCTTTGCGGAAGTGGACGTATTGTCATTATTGATCAGACAAGTGGTCTTGCCTGTGACGCTGCCCGTGACCTTGCCGCCTTTTTGCTCGATCTCCTCTTTCAATTCGCTGCGGCTACCGTAATGGTTCAGACTCCCCGTGATGACAAAGACCATTCCCGCCAAAGTCTGGCCTTCTGTGTTGATCTGCAGCTTTTCTATCGACAGTTCAGGAAGCAGCCGTTCCAAACGGGCGAGATTCTCCCTATCCTGCATATAGTCCACAAAAGCAGAGGCGATGACTTCTCCCACTCCCTCAATCACGCTCAAGGTCTCCACATCTGCAGTTTTTAACAATTCCAGATCATAGTCAAAATGCCGACACAACATCTTTGCGTTGGCCACCCCTATATTAGCGATGCCCAGCGCATAAATCAGCCTCGGCAGCGTGGTATTTCGGGAAATATCCACACTGTCCTGAAGATTTTGGAAAGATTTCTCCCCAAAACCTTCCATTTCTGTGATTTCCTCCCGATACCGATCAAGGTGATAGAGATCGGCAAATTCCTTCACAAAACCTCTGTCGATAAACTTCTCCAGCGTGGCCTCCGAGAGACCGTCAATATTCATAGCATCCCTGCTGGCAAAAAGCGTAAAGGACTTGACGCTCTTTGCCGCGCATTTTTCATTGTTACAGTAAAGGGACTGCACCTCATTCACCTGTCTGATCTGGGTAGGCTGCCCGCAGACGGGACACACCTTCGGGATCTCCACCGTGTCGCTCCCTGTCAGATTCTCCGCAATCTGGGGAATGATCATATTGGCCTTGTACACCGTGATACGATCCCCGATTCCCAGCTTTAATCCTTTCAAAATACTGATATTGTGCACCGATGCCCGACTGACGGTAGTCCCCTCCAATTCCACCGGCTCAAAGATCGCCACCGGATTGATCAGTCCCGTCCGGCTGGCGCTCCACTCAATCTCCTTTAAAGTCGTCTCGGCGAGTTCATCCGCCCACTTGAAAGCGATGGAATGTCTGGGAAATTTGGCTGTCCTGCCCAAACTCTCCCCGTAGGCGATATCGTCATAAGTCAGCACCAATCCGTCCGAAGGAATATCATAAGTCTCAATCTTGCCTTCAAACTCTGCGACGACCTCCTGAATATTCTCCGCTGTCACCAATCTGTACTCCACCACCTCAAACCCTTGCTGTTCCAAAAAACGGAATTGCTCCTGCCTGGAATTGCCAAAGTCCACGTTCTCCGCTTTCACCAGTGTATACGCAAAAAAACGCACGTTACGTTTCGCTGTGATCTCGTTGTTTAACTGTCTCACAGAGCCGCTGCACAAATTCCGGGGATTCTTATACTTCTCCTCCGCATCCGGTATCTCCCTGTTGATCTTCTCAAAATCAGAGTAACTGATGACAGCCTCCCCTCTGATCGTCATCTCTCCCTGATAGGCGATATTCATGGGCAGATTTTGAAACGTTCGGGCATTGTTGGTCACCACCTCGCCCACTTCGCCGTTTCCTCTGGTGACAGCCTTCTCAAGCTTTCCGCCTCTATAGGTGAGAACAATCGTCAGACCGTCCAACTTCCAGCTTAAGATCCCTGCCTTTCCCTGCAGCCAATCCTGCAATTCTTCTCTGCTCTTGGTCTTGCCAAGAGACAACATGGGACTCTCATGCCTCTCCTTGGGCAGTTCGTCCACCGCCTCATAACCCACTGTAACAGTAGGACTGTTCGCCAACACGATACCTGTCTCGCGCTCTATGGCAGCCAGTTCATCGTACAGTCTGTCATATTCAAAGTTGCTCATAATCTCTCGGTCCTCGGCATAATACGCCCGAGAAGCCTCACTCAGCCTACTTGTCAATTCCTTTAATCGTTCCATCTTGGATGACTGCATTTTTGTACCTGTCCTTTTATTATATTACATATGATATTATATACATAACTAACTCTTCAATCCCGCTTCTCGATACAACTGTTCTAACTCCTGTCCGGTGATCTCCCGATACTCGCCGGGCCTCAGATGCCCCAACTGAATATTCATCACGCGAACCCGCTTCAAACTTCTCACATGATAGCCGCAGGCCCTACACATCCTGCGGATCTGCCTGTTCAATCCCTGCGTCAAGATCAAGACAAATGTGTATTTTCCAATCTGGCGGACATCACATTCTCTCGTCGTGACATCCAGCCCCTCCAAATAAATACCACTCGTCATTTTTTGTATAAAATCAGGTGTTATCTCTTTGTTTACCCTCACAACATATTCTTTTTCATGTCTGTTTGCTCCCCGTGTGACGGCATCGATCAACGCTCCATCATTAGATAACAGTAGTAATCCTTCTGACTCCTTATCCAGCCGTCCCGCATAAGTCACTCGCACCGGATAGGATATCATATTGTTTATCGTCTTTTCCGCATGAGGATCCCGCTCAGTGCAGACCACACCTATGGGTTTGTAGAAGGCAAGCACCTTGCGTACATCAGGGCCTTCCAAACGTTTTCCCCGCACACAGATCACTTCGTCGCCGCACACGCTCTGACCTACCTCGCCAATCTGTCCGTCCACTGTCACCGCACCCCGCCCGATCAACTCATCCGCCTCTCTGCGGGAACAGACACCGCACTGAGCCAAATATTTATTCAGGCGTATCTTTTCCATGTGCTGTCATCTCCTCCAGTTTCTTGATCTTGGGAACGCCCGCCGCTTCCGTGAGTCCCCGCTTTGCCGTCTGATCCGCCAATTCATTGAAACGCACATTGGAATGAGCTGCAACCTTTGTAAAACTCATACGGATACTCTGTCCCCACTCCCGCATAGTCTGGGCATACTTCTTAGTCAGTTCGGTCTTACTCCTCCACTCTCCGGTCACCCATTTCTCGATCCCCTGATAATCGTAGCAGATCTCCACCGCCTGATATCCGTTTAACATCGCGCATTTGGCGGCGTACATGGCTCCCAGCATCTCCCCCGCCACATTCCGCTGCTCCAGAGACGCAGGCTGATCTCCATTTCCAAACTCCGTGTAGATTCTGCCGTCAGGCAGGATAAACACGCAGCCGAACGCATATTTTTTGAGCGCGTCACTGTAGCTACCGTCCACATAAGCAAGGAGCGTCCCCTCAGGCGGCAACTCCTCCTGACGCAAGTCCGAAGCCGCCTCCTGCGGCGACCGCTTATCCCGACGCAAGTCCGAAGCCGTCCCAACCGCTTCCGCCTCGGGCAGCTTCCCCAAGTAGCGCAACGCCTCCTCCTTGTTGGAGAAGCCTTTATACTCCGCTCCCGAGAAGCCATCCACAGCAGCCTTACATTCCGGCCAACTTAAAAATACACCTGTTTTTTTACCTTTTTTCACTGCATAAACTTTTTGAACTGCCATCGTCACATCCTTAGCCGCGAGTCTACAACCCTACTGCAAGCACGGCATTTGACTCATTGCTCGCTGCGAATAAAATTCGTTCTCACAAAGGGTTCCCGCTCCGGAAAATTCACTCCCGCCTGTCTGCCGGCTTCAATACACTTCAACAGCCATGCCATATTGTTGCCCAGCGTGCGCATCGTCTGTAGTCCTTCCAAGTCCTGCTTTACCTCCTCCGGCGTGTTGCCGTGCACCATATTCCAATATTGGCTGGACACCACGGGCATACTGTTGATGGTAAAGTATTTGTTGATCTGGTCAAAGGTGGAGGAGGCTCCGCCCCTTCTGCAGCTCACCACACACGCGCCTGGTTTTCCCTCAAATGCATTTCCTTTTCCATAGAAAGCGCGGTCCAAAAAGGAGGTCAGCGCTCCCGATGCAGACGCATAATGTACAGGAGAGCCAAACACAAAACCGTCCGCGCTCTTTGCCTTTTCCACAAAATCATTGACGCCGTCATCGCGGAAACACTTGCCAGTCTTGGAACAGGCTCCGCAGCCATTGCAGCCTGCCACCGGGTTGACTCCCACCTGAATGATCTCTGTCTCGATTCCGTTTTTGTTCAGCGCTCCCGCCACTTCCTCCAAAGCGGTATAAGTACATCCCTTAGCGCGTGAACTTCCGTTTACCAGTAAAACTTTCATCGCATGCTCCTCCTGTCTCAAGTCCACAAACTTACAAGCCTCATCGGCCTGCTTATTCACACTATTATATCCGATTTTAGCGGGAAATGCAATCAGGGATGGACTAAATCCCACGGCCGACTCACTCCACCAGAAAATCCACTTTCCTCTCCCGTATCCCCTCGGCGCCAAACGTCACCGTCACGCTGCCCGGAGCGTCCGCGCAGATAACGGCCAGGAGACGCCCTGCGAGCATTTTTCTCCTGGGAGCGGAGTAAAGACTCAAATCCAGCAGATCTCCGCTATCCATTCCCACCAGATGCGCAGGCCCCTCTATTTCACATGACACTTCCGCCGTTGCGTCCGGCACAAATTGCCCGTCCTCATCTTCGACGGCCAATTCGATCTGGGCAAGCTGACCCTTCTTCAATACGCTTTTGTCCGCCACAGCCGCCAAGGCAGCGGGCGCTTTTGTGGTCTTTATCACAGCCACAGCCACCACTTCACCGTTTTGATATCCTTCAGCCCGCAATTCTCCCGGCTCATAAGGCACGTCCCAGGACAAATGTAGATCATTGGTGGTGATCTGCTTTCCCATATTGTCATTCCACGCCTTCTTTGCTCCATACCTGGGACATTCATATCCCCTGGCGCCCACCAGCCTGCCGTTGATATACAGGTTCACTTTTTCGCAGTTAGTATAACATATTACCTGCTTGAAAATGCCTTCTTCCCCCTGCCAGTTCCAGTGAGGCAGCAAATGAAGTGTGATCTTTTTGGTATTCCATATAGAGCGGAAATAGTAGTAGGAATCTTTGGGAAAACCGGCGGTATCCAAGGGCCCGAAAAACGCCCCGCGGGAGGGCCATCTGGTCTCTCCCAAATAATCGATTCCTGTCCAAAGGTAATCCCCCGCCACAAAATCATGGCTTATGGTATAACGCCAAAGCGCCTCGTGATTCATGGTGGCATTTGCATACGATCCCCAAACGCCATTGTCTGTATAATCGCCTCTTCTTCCGCCGACAGACGGATTTTCCGTTCCGATCATCCTGCGCTTTGGATAGGCCGCTCGATCCTCCTCATAAAAGGTCTCCGCCCGTTCTCTCCACCTTCCCACATAGTTATACCCCACCACATCCAGCGCATTTTCAAATTCCCGCAGGGTTCTGTTGGATTCTACGGCGGCAATATTATCGCAGGCGGAAGTCACCATGCGGGAGGAATCTTCCGCATGGCATATATCCTGCAAATCATTTAAGATTTTTACCCCGTCCAGAGAAGACTGTTCCGGAATCTCGTTCCCTATGCTCCACAAGATCACACTGGGATGATTATAGTCCCGCCTGAGCATGGCGGTCAATTCCTCCCCCGCATGCCGATGGAAAAACTGACCGGAACCATAGGCGGCATTTTGTGAGTAATAATTATCATTTTTATGCTTGACCAGCATCCACTCGTCAAAGATCTCATCCATCACAAGAAAACCCATCTCGTCACATAGATCCAAAAATGCCGGATCCGGCGGATTGTGCGCACAGCGGATTCCATTGCAGCCCATTTCTTTGAGCGCCTGCAGACGCCTCTGCCAAATCTCCCTGTATCCGACCGCCCCCGTCATGCCGCAGTCGTGATGAAGGCACATCCCTTTGATCTTCACGCTCCTGCCGTTGAGCAAAAATCCTTGATCACAGTCAAATACAGCCGTTCGTATCCCGATACGGCAGCTTGTCTCATCCACAGGCACGTCATCTTTCATCACCGTGCTCACAAGGGTGTACAAATAAGGATCTTCGTCCGTCCAAAGATGCGGTTGCTCCACCACCGGACGCTGCATACAGTCATTGGTCTCTCCGGACGCCATATGCAGCATCGTCCCTGAGGTACACACCTGATTCCCCTCCGCATCGTACAGCGTATGCAGCACACCCACACAGACCGATGTCTCGCCCTCATTTTTTACCAGTGTGCGGATCTGCAGGGAAGCCTGCTCCTGCTCGGGATAAATGCCGTTCGTGGCGCATCTCACTCCCCAACTGTCCACATGCACCAGATTTGTCCGAATCAGACGGGCATTTCTGGTGATGCCGGAACCGCTGTACCATCTGCAGTTGGGTTGGCGGCTGTTATCCACCCTGACCGCCAGCACATTCTCTCCTGCCTGAATCCGCCCTGTCAGATCGATCCAAAAAGAACCATATCCATAGCCATGCCAACCCGCCTTTTCTCCGTTCAAATACACATCGGCATCCATATATACGCCTTCAAAATAGAGGAATACTTTCTCGTCCCCGCCAAGATCTGTCAAAACGAAACGTTTTCGATACCAGCCGATCCCTGCCGTGGCATAGCCTCCGCCGCCTCCGGTGGGCGCGTCCTGTCGCGGCTCATATTCCGTACTCCAATCGTGCGGTAACTGCAGCGTCTTCCATCCGGCAGTACTGCAATCTGATCTTTCAAACCCTTCTCCGTCGCCGAAAAAGAAACTCCAATCCGCGTTAAAATCCATTTCTTTTCTCATATGACACCTCCCAAAATCTGCCTAAGCCTCTTTATCCCCGCAGGCAATGAGCCAAACGGCCATGCTTGCAGCGGGTTATTGACTCACTCGTCGGATCATCCGTTCACTCCTGCTGCCAGGGCAGATCTACAATGATCGGCTCATGGCGTACCGCGGGCAAAAAACGCTCCAACACATCCGCCGTCCGCATCTTCAGACTGGAAGTGTTGACGCAGGGATGACATCCCATATACTCGCTCTCCGCCACAGGCTTGTCGATCAAAAGCTGCACATGGTTCCCCACATCATTCATAAGTCCCATGATCGACACGGCTCCCGGACTGATATGCAGATATTCTTCCATAAATTCCGGCTCCGCAAAGGACAGTCTCGCGCTGTCGATCTGTCTGGACAGATCTTTTGTCTTAAAGGGTTTATCCCCCGGCATCATCAGCAGATAAAATTTGGTTTTCTGACGATTGCACAAAAACAGATTTTTACAAATCAAGGTATCCAAAATCCTGTCGATCTCATTACATGCCGCCATATTTCCGGCGGGTTCATGGTCTGTTCGCTCATATTCTATTTCCAGCTTGTCCAGCAGATCGTATACTGCGATCTCCCGTTCTTGCCTGCCCGCGGTGTCCTTTGGCCTTCCTTTCTCCAGTTCCATCGTACCTTTCCCTCTCCATTCTTTTTACTACCAGAAAAGTATATCACAAACCGGAGGTTCCCGCAATCCAGTCCCATCTCAAAAACCCGTTGCTTTCTTCGCCTTTTTCAGCGAATGTGCATGCGCCTTTTCCACTTCTTCAAGAAAGCGGTCAGGCTGCTCGCCCGCAAGTCCGCCATGCCCCACGTTCTTGAAAATCTTGAGCGTAAACTGATACCCCGCGTCCTGAAGCTGCCTGATGTTCTTTGCAAGCCTGCGCTCCACCGTGCTGTCAATACCGTACCATATGTACATATCCGTACTTTTGAACGCTTCATAATCCGTCTTGCGTCCGATCAGACAGCGGTCTTGATTGCGCCAGCTATTCCAAGTAGCTTTGGTATAGATCAGCCGCTCGGCTTCCTCATAGGTTCTTCCGGTGATTTTAGCGATAAATTTTTTGCGCCGTTTTCCCGCGCGCCCCATGATAACATAAAAAAACCCCGTAAAGAAAAAGCAGTACAAATCTTTTCCCCACTCGCTTTTGATGTCCGGATACTCGCGTGTGGAGAAACCATCCGCAATCGTCGTGGTTATGGTCAGCCGCTTATCCCGAAGCACTTCATTGAGTACGCGGCAGCCATAAGATACCCCGTAAAGCACATCGATCTTCCCGCCGTAATTTCTCAGGATATATCCGGCGATCTGCTCCGCCTCATTCATTACGGATGTAAACTCCTTTTCCGGCTCGGACGGATTGAAGCCGTCGTATGCCACCAGCACAACGTGGAATTTCTTCG
The DNA here is from genome assembly GCA_023663225.1 of Candidatus Gastranaerophilales bacterium. Taxonomy (GTDB): domain Bacteria; phylum Bacillota; class Clostridia; order Lachnospirales; family Lachnospiraceae; genus Acetatifactor. Next base: position 2,697 of record JAMPHU010000011.1, on the reverse strand, counting down.
CCACGGTCTCCGCCACGGGGACTGCCCCAAGATAGCTCACCCCGCCGCCGTGCAGCATCACCATAAGCTTTTCATGTTCTTTCCCAAATTCAAAAAATTTCATATCTGTCCTCCATAATTTCATGTGTTTCTTTTAAACGGCCATGGAATACACCGGGCGTTACCTCCTAAACGCGGATAAAAGTCCTTTTTTCTCATAAGGCTCGCTGTCCGCCGATACGACATTGTAGCCAGCCTTTTCTATTACACTTTCTAACTCCTGTTGCGGGATATCCTGCTCGGCGATAACGACCGTCTGCTTCTTTGTATGCGAGCTTGTCACCTTTTTTACCTGAAATGTATTCCTCACGGCTTCATTGATATGCGCCTCGCACATCCCGCATGCCATCCCCTCTATTTCCAACGTGATCTTTACCATGGAAAGTCCCTCCTTCAATGTCCTGGTATGTAAGTTAGTATTAACTAACCTATGTTTTAAATATATGCGGCTTAAAAAGCGTACAGATCCATCCCAGCAGCCTTGCCTTCTTTCCTATGCCGTATCACCCATGCCAGCATTATTCCAAACCAGAAAATCATGCTCTCGCTCATCAGTCCGTTTGTAAATCCAATCCGAAACGGTGTATCCGGCACGGCGGACTTGACAAGCCACAGGATACCGTAAATCACCAGCACATTCGTAAACGCCATCCCTTTCGGAAATACCGTTTTTCCGAAAATCTGCAGGTAAAACCAGTATAAAAAGGGCGGGAGCATGAATACCTCGCTTAACGCCACTACCCACGACAACTGTGAAAAAAGAGCCTCCGCCGCAGGCAGGGCAGCCGCTTCATAACCGTTGCCGTTAAGCCATGCAAACAGAAATAGAATCATGACATAAAACAAATGGAGGCACAGCCAGGGCGTCAGTCCGAACGCTGTCAGATAATGATAGATTTTCTTATGCCGCTCCTGTTTCACAAACCCGACAGTAGTAAACAACGCAATCCCGTACAATATCACCGCAGGGAAAGCCACAAACATGGACAGCGCATTTCTCCACGCCGGAATCTGCGCCACGCCCTCCGTAAGCCAGTAAAGATTTCCATGATAAGCGGTACTGCCATACATCATCAGCCAGTCGCCGCTGCCCATAAAAACACAGCCCAGCATACCGCAAAGCAAAGCTGAAATCATCTTTCTTTTGTTTCTCATAATTTCTCCTGTTCTGCCGTCCGGCGCTCCACATCCCATCTGGAATCCTTTTTACAGATATAAAAATCACAGCAGTCGCCCCCGGAAGCCAGTGTTTTGGTACGGTAGAGCCTGCCGCCCATCCAGTCAACAGACAGGATGTCCAGCACGCACATATAGGGAACCAACTGCGGCAGCTTCTCCTGCCGTCCCAATGCGCACAGCCCGCACTGGCGGTAAATAATGGTGTATTCTTCCGCATCCCGACCCAGAATCACCTCCGTATCCCAGTGGAACGGGCTGCTCCCCGCGTCCGTCCGCGCCGCAACAGCCGCCCGGTTCTGCTGTGCCTTCAGTGTAAAGGCTGTTTTTGCTTTGCCCCGGAAAGATGCCTTTACCAGCGGCGCCTGCATACTGGCATCCACCATTCCCGCAAAACGCTCCTCGCTCATCTGTTCGTCCGCTGCCTCATAGATGGACAGCCACAGCATCCCTCCGGTCAGGCAGATGCGCAGGGGGTTCTCCGTCAGGGAGCCGATGTCCGGCGTGCGGGCAGTCATTTTCCGGTAAATCTGTTTTGACCTCCGCTTCAGCGCCGCTATATCCATGTCCGGTTCCTGCCCTGACAGATACCGGAAAGCGGCAGGGGCCAATGCGTGCCACATCAAAGTTTCGCAGTAAGTATAATTCATAATATCCGCTCCTTTACCATATCAGCAAACATTCCCTGTTTCAGCTTTCTAAGTCCCATGCCCCTTAATCTTATCCGCACGATTATACTATGAAAAAAAGTCCCAAAAACATAATTATTCCCGCCAGATTCCCCGCTCCCGGCGCTTTAAGAAGCATAAGGATAACATAAATCGGAGCAACGTTGAATATACAGCCCCAGCGCGGAAGTGATGTATTCCCCGCAACAACGGCTATAAAAAGAGTTATCGCCGAGACCGCCTCTCCCAAATAGCAGACATACATAGCGGGTAAAGTCGCTTTAAAAAAATCCAAAGCCGTTTGCCGCGCCTCTTCCGTCCTTCCCATTCGTATGTAAAACCATTCAACCGCACCGCAGAATACATGATGCCCTGCTCCTGAAATGAAAAACACTACTGCCGCCGTTATCATGATTACGGCATAAACAGCAGAAAACCGCTTCATCCATTCATATAGGGCAAAATATCCGCCAAAAGACATCATCAGCGCAGGCAGTCCAAGAAGCATGGACGCAAGCGGCTTTTTTAACGACATTCCCGCAAAAACTTTCGCCATCTTCTGATTGTCCTTTAAACATTCAAAACTGAATTTTCCGCCCGGCGCGTAGATCAGCAGTATATCGCACACCCAGCAGAGCGCATGTCCGGCCAGCGCCATTAAAAGCATCATTTTAATCGCCATATTCATCCTCCCTCATTAAAAGATATCAGGCGTTTGCGAAACCGTCCGCAAAGTCTGCCATTTCCCTCAGCATCCCCGGCCACGCTTCCCCAGTCGGGATATGGCCGCAGTTCTTAAATTTCACATAGCGCA
>JAMPHU010000111.1 GCA_023663225.1 Candidatus Gastranaerophilales bacterium | reverse complement strand
GGCGATTACAAATTTAGAAGGATATAAGATGATTGAGATATGGAATCCTTCTGTACTGTTGGAAAGTGAGGGATGATTATGATTACAAAACCTATTATTAGTCCGAATTTTACCATTGAAGACATTCATAAGATTAGAGAATACCACTATGAGCTTACTAAGGATATGACAACTCAGGAAAAAATCAATTTCTATAATGAGGGTGGGAGAGCTTTCTTAAAGGAAATGGAAGATCGAAAGCTACAGAAAGGAGGTACACAATGTCAGAAATGATAATTGAGGAACGTTACTTGTCAAAGGGCGATCTACAGATATATGTGAGAGGATGGATCCCGGGCAGCGTCGCAGATCGGGCGGATCATTCCATTCCGGCTATAATCATCAGTCATGGTTTTGGCGCGAATTGCCGCGGGGAGTATGATTACTGTGAGTTTTTTGCGAGGAATGGATATGCGGCGTACTGTTTTGACTTTTGCGGCGGGAGTCGTAAGGGCGAGGGCAGAAGCTCGGGCGATACCGCTGCTATGAATGTCTGGACGGAATGTGAGGACTTGATGACAGTCCTGGCTTATGTAAAAGAGCAGCCGTTTGTTGACAGCGGCAATATTACGTTGATGGGAACCAGTCAGGGCGGTTTTGTAAGCGGACTGACAGCGGCAAGATGCAAAGAGGAAGTGAAAAATCTTGTGATGATCTGCCCAGCGCTCTGTATCCCGGATGATGCAAGAAGGGGGCATTTGGGCGGCGCATCCTATGATGTGGCGGATGTGCCGGATGAGATCGTGTGCCCCAACGATATGGTGATTGGAAAGCAGTTCCATGAGGCGGTGGTGGGTATGGATCCGTCTCTGGAGCTTGCGCCATACGAGGGCAATGTTTTGCTGATTCAGGGGATGCGGGACATGACTGTAAATTATTCCTATGCGGTCAAACTGGCCAATCATTACGGGAAAGGCCAGTGCCGGTTAAAACTTGTGAGGAACGCGGCGCATGGTTTCTCAGAGAAATTAAAGGAAAGCGCAATGGTGACGATCCTAAATTTTCTGGAAGGGAAAGAAGAGATTCTTACCATTCAGGTATTTATCACAGGAAGGGAAGTGTTGGAACAAAAAGGGGACTATCAGGAAAGCATAGTTTATTTTACCGGCTATTGTGATAATGAGTATTTTAAAGGCGCGATCCTTCCGGGCGCAAAAGATGTACAGATCAGAAACGGTGACGAATCCGCCGTACTGAGGGCGGAATATACTTTACATGGCACAGATTGCGAGGGTCATGCATGTGAGATCAGCATTGTAAACCAGCGCAAGGGAGAGTTTTTCTACCCGCAGATCACAACGGACAGTCCTGCGCTTTCTTATCTGAACAGTGAGGAATTGATCGCGACGCTGGAAGGGTTTGAAAATGGACTTACGGTGAGGATTTTCGGAAAGGAGAGATATGGCGCAGATTGATGTCAACAATCTTACCTTTGCCTATGAGGGAAGTTTTGACAATATTTTTGAGCAGGTTTCCTTTTCCATCGATACGGATTGGAAATTGGGTTTTATAGGGCGCAACGGAAAGGGAAAGACTACGTTCTTGCATCTTTTGATGGGGAGATATCAATATACGGGGAGCATTGCGGCATCCACTGTATTTGACTATTTTCCCTATCCTGTTTCTCAAAGGCAGATGCAGCTTCCGGCGGCGGATTTCATAGAGGAGTTGAAACCTTCCTGTGAAATGTGGCGTGTGATCTGTGAGTTGGAGCTGTTGGGAGAAAGCGCGCAAATTTTGTATCGGCCTTATGAGAGTTTAAGTCCCGGGGAGCGCACGAAGGTCTTGTTGGCGGTGCTGTTTTCCGGAGAAAATGATTTTTTATTGATAGACGAACCCACGAACCATCTTGACCAGAGATCCAGAGAGAATGTGAAAAGTTATCTGGCTTCCAAGAAAGGTTTTATTTTAGTGTCTCACGACAGAGATCTGTTGGACGCCTGCATCGATCATGTGTTGGTGTTGAACCGTCAGTCGATCGAAGTGCAGAGGGGCAATTTTTCCAGTTGGTGGGAAAATAAGCGGCAGAGGGATCAGTTTGAAAAAAGTGAAAATGAAAAGCGCTTGAAGGAGATAGGAAAGCTGCGGCAGGCGGCTGCGCGAGCTTCCTCCTGGGCTGAGAAAAGCGAGAATCGTAAGATCGGTTACGATCCCATCAAGGAGCCGGACAGGTGCGCGGGTTCCAGAGCCTACATCGGGGCAAAGACGCAAAAGATGCAGAGCAGAGTAAAGCAGATGCAGAACCGCATAGCGAGAGAGGTTACGGAGAAGGAGGGGTTGTTGGCGGATTTGGAGCAGCCTGTAGATTTGAAGTTAAATCCGCTTGCGCATCACAAAAATACGCTGGTGAATGTCAGGGAGTATTCCCTGCAATATGAGGGAGGGGAAGAGCCGCTCTTTGCAGGATTGACTTTCACGCTCAACCAGGGAGAGCGGGTGGCTCTTCACGGGGAGAACGGCTGCGGGAAATCGACGCTGATCAAAATGATTTTGCGGAAAGTGTCAGGAGGAGAGGGTGTTCTGCCTGTGATAGAGACCGGCATCTGCCAGACGGCCTCCGGATTGATCGTCTCGTATGTGAATCAGGACACGTCAGGCTTAAGGGGCGGTATCCGCGCGTTCTGTGCGGAACGAGGTTTGGAGGAAAGTCTGTTCTGCGCGATACTCAGACAGTTAGATATGGAGAGGGTACAGTTTCAAAAAAATATGGAGGAGTATTCGGAGGGGCAGAAAAAGAAGGTGTTGATCGCCGCCAGTCTGCTCACGCCGGCACATTTGTATGTGTGGGACGAGCCGTTGAATTATATCGATGTTTTTTCCAGATTGCAGATCGAAAAGCTGCTTTTGGATTACCGGCCCGCCATGCTGTTTGTGGAGCATGACGTCAGGTTTCGCGAGAGGATAGCGACAAAGACGGTGGAGTTGTAGAAGAATGAGTGGAGAGAAGCAGCAATAAAAAGCATGAGGGAGAAAATTTGAAAAAAGCCAATGGCGGTGTATAGCACATGGGCAAAAAAATTGTTGACGGAGGTGTTGATAAGTGTTAAGATGTTCTTAAAAGAAAAGGTGTTACCGTAAAGCAACGGTTCGCC
>JAMPHU010000110.1 GCA_023663225.1 Candidatus Gastranaerophilales bacterium | reverse complement strand
GCCGGCAGAAAGATTCGGCCGCCTGTCAACGCTTGCTTGTGTGCTGTGGGCTAACTGGCAGGAAATTCATACGCATCTGCTGGCGCAGACGGAACGCATCAGACAGCAGTATGCCGATCTTTCCATGTTGGTTGGCTCTAATTGATATTTCCTCTGGATTTTGCTGATATATCTGGTGTGGCATTGGAATGAAAAGAAAAGCATTCAGCTCCATTTACCATGGGTCGCTGGGATTCTTTGTTGTTGCCCTGAAAAATTTTTACGTCTGTCTCATAAATGTAATTCTGCACAAAATTTAAGCCCCACATCTCCAAAACTCGCCCCTAGTTTTCCATATATTTCCTGTAATTCATGCTGTTTAGGAGTGCAAATAGCAGGGTAATTGGAGGTGGCTTGTGCAAATTGTCGGTTTATGAGACAGGCGTGAAAAAATTTCTCTCCATGGTTGACACGAATGTCTCTCTGTAGTATAATCACCATAGAACATATGTTCTATGGTGATTATACTATTAACCGATGTTGAGGTGCAAAATGATGAGCTTAACCTCTTATGAAAAACATCCTCTTGTGTTTGCAAATGGAGTCTTGGGCTTTCAGGGATATTCTGCGGATGACTTGTTTTGCGTTCCCGCAAACGGAGACAACCACTTTCTCCCCTATGGCATCGCAGAGGGTTCCCTGCTGATTGTTGACCGGACGCTTCCCTTTGTGGAAGAAAAACTCAATATTTTTCAGTCAGACCGAATCATTGATGGAAAGCGTCAGATGAAAGTGTCTTTTGCCCGGCCTGAGAAATTCCCATATATAGGCCGTATTATTATGTCGGTCAACCTTTATGAATAGATAGTGAAGTGTTCAGAATATGCCATATTTATCTGTACAGGACATTGGAAAAATTGCTCAACGCATCATTGCTGCTTATAGAAAGCTCCCTATGCTGGCCGGGCAGCCAGTCAATAAGATTCAACCAGAGCTGCTGGTCCAAGAACTGCTCGGATTGTCGGTTCAGTATCACGCGCTTTCTCCCAGCGGAAGAATCCTTGGGCTTACAGCTTGCGGCGAGGTGGGTGTACCAATTTTCGACGACCCGGAGCATCCTGAATATTATTATTTAGATGGGAAAACGGTTCTAATCGATTGCTGCCTGATAACTGAAAGCGCCAATAAGGGCCGTTATCATTTCACCTTAGTCCACGAAGCTTGTCATCAGGTCTACCGGATGCTGTTTCCAAAGGAGTACAGGGAAGCTGTCGCGCTGCGGCAAATTCATTACTGTAGAGCGGTTCCAAACGCGGACGATGATTATTGGGAGGAATGGCGTGCCAATATTTTAACATCATTACTTCTGATGCCGGAGGATATGGTCCGATCGAATCTGATCACTTTTGGGCTGGGAGGCCAGATCCGGATGCTCAATCGGGTATTCGCCCGCGACGCCTACGAACGTTTCTCTGAAATGGCTGACTATATGGGCGTATCAAAGGCCGCACTCGCCATCCGGCTCAAACGCCTTGGCATCCTGCATGCGGATTATCTGAAAAATCCATACGATCTGGTCAATATTTACCCGCAGAAAGATGAATCACAGTTTTTTGAGGAGGTTTATCATGCCAAAGATCAATGTAAGAGAAGACGATCCTGATCGCTATGCCCAAGCAGCGGCAGAACAGGAGGCGCTCAAAAAAACCTATTCCAGCGCCATACGGATCGCACGTCTATGCCCATACTGTAGTCATAAGATCGAGGTCCTGTGCCGCGGAACGCACGGCGGTTCATTCTCCAAGTGCCCCAACTGCGGAGAGACAGTCTTCTTTCCACCCATAACATTCCGTTTGGCTTAAGCCTGCTTGAATCTCGGCTTTTATTTAAAGCCGAACAAGCGAACACGCAAAATTGGACAATTTCATAGTAAACAAACAAGATTTGTGCCCCGGAGCCGCTTGACGCGTTGACTTCCCATGTGCCACTTGGTTTATGACCTTTGTTCTGAACAGGACAGGGTGATACCAGCGTGGCAAGATAAGGTCAACAAATCAAGTGGTTCTTTTATGCTCATCCGACTCCTGAAAGGAATCGGATGAGCATTTTTTATTGGCAGCCCTATATCGGAGAATATCCATAATCCCCAATCTCAGATCTATAAAAACCCGAGATTGGAGATTAAATATGGATAATTGGAAAAAACAGCGAAATTACAAGCGTATCAGAGATGAACGCGGGAACATCATTGCAAATATCATCACCATAGGCGGTGAGGATATAAGTGTTACAGAAGAAGTGTTTCTGGCGTATTCACAGCCAGAGCGTCGGGAGCGATACATAGCCGAACGGCGGCAGCGCGACAATATCCTGTCTTTGGAACAGCTTCAAGAGGACCACGTTCCATTGAGCGCTCTGGGCGTTGCGGCATCTCCCAGTGCAGAGGATACAGTGCTGGCAAACGCGGATATGCAAACGAAATCCGATTGGATCAGTCGTCTCACGGAGGCGCTTTCAAAATTAGACGCACCAGAAAGGGATCTCATCCAGGCCCTGTTTTTTGACGGTATTTCCGCACGGGAATACGCAAGGCAGCTGAATGTCCGCCTGAATACCATCCAACACCGCAGAGATCAGCTAATCAAAAAACTACGCAGAGTAATTTCTTCATAAACATCATGTCACAGTCAGTCCTCTGCCATTTTTCGGCAAGGGATTATACAAAACCAGTAAATTGCCTCAGAACTCCTATGATGCATAAAAGAAACTCCGGCTTTTGGCTGGAGTTTCTTTTATGGATACACAACGTCTTAAGACCGCCTAATCAGACCCGACATTCCAAATAATTCATTATCATCTTTGCGGCCTGCGCTCTGGTTGCCGGACGCTTGGGAGCCAGAATATTTCCGTCATAGCCTTGGAGAATCCCGTTTTCCACGGCCCAACAGAGGGCTTCCCTTGCAAAGTTTCCTGCCTGCTCGAAGTCCACCGACGTCAATTCCTGAATATTTGCGGAGGGCATCCCGGCGTGCCGCCAGAGAATCACCGCCAGTTGCTCTCGGGTAATCGTATCAGACTTTCCAAAATCACCGTTCAGATAGCCGGTGACAAGGCCCTGTTCGGAGGCCCACATCACCGCGTCGGCGCACCAGTCCCCGCTGGAAATATCCTGAAAGACTTTCTGGAAAT
>JAMPHU010000010.1 GCA_023663225.1 Candidatus Gastranaerophilales bacterium | reverse complement strand
TGACAGAAATAGTCTAAATGTACGGATAGTACGTCTTAGATTGTCCTGATAAAATCATCATAAAGCATATTTTGACTTTTGTCAATCTCTTTTATAAAATTTCGTAAAAAATCATAACAGTTCAGCCATCAATAATTGTGATTTCTAGTTGGAGACGCTTGGGAACGCTAAAGGACGGATCATAGGTTACAGAAAAGGTATTCTCTGTAACCTATGCCCCCTACTTCCTGTACTGAGACATTTCCAAACGCAGTCTTTCCAATTCCCGCGTCTTCTCCTCAAGAAGAACTGCCTGCTGTTTTATGAAGGTCTCTTTCTCCGATAATTGCTCTTCTTGTCGGCTGATCGTCTCCTCTTGCTGTCCGATCGTCTCATCCCGCTTTTCTAATTGCTCTTTCTGCTGCTCGATCGTCTCCTCTTGCTCGGCTAATCGTTTCTCTATCTTCCTCTGCCTGCGGTAATAATCCTCCCGCGCCTCGCATTGCATCCGAAGCTTCTCCTCCTGGCTGAGGCGATATATGGTCTCGGACGCATCCCTGATATACTCATTTTGCCTTGCTAACATTTTGATCTCCTCCCATGTAGTTGCCTTGAAGAGGGCAGCCCATTGATCGATATGGTATCTCTTATCCTCTTCTGTAGCCAAATTGATCTGCTTTAAGTTTACCACATGTAAACGCAGTTTGTCACTATATATCGTGTTTTTTTCGCTACGAAGCTGATAAACCGCATAGAACTCCGGATTTTCGGGAAAGAGCGTAAAATCTAGGAAACTGATCTGAATCGCAGTCTTGACATCAATATAATGATCGCCGTGTTTGAGATGATCGTAGGAACGACAGAGGTAACTCAGGGACCGCTCTATCCAGTCATGCTCGTTTATCACTTGCATCTCCAAATCTATGACCGTATCATTGTTCATAAGCACTTTAACGTCAAGGATAAAGTCTTTGTCCTCGACGTAAGTTCCGATTACAATAGGGTTGAGAATCTCTACCGATCGGACCCTACGGACATCCAGGTGGAGCAGCGAACAGATCAAACCCGTCAGGACGCGGTTATTGCGCTGTAGCAATGCTTTAAAGAGATAGTCATTGTTCATCGGGATCGCGACAGGCCCCGTAGCTTTGGCTATGCCGATGTTGCCGGAGGCAGGAACGGTGTTTAATATAGATGGGACTTTCTGGGTTTTTTGGACTTTTGAAGTTTGTGGAGCTTGTGAGGATTTTGGATCTTTTGGGACTTGTTGTTTTTTCGTAGTTTTCATGTTTTCTCCTTTGTGAAATGGAAGGTGCAGTATTTCAGACATGTCAAAAAGAGACAGACAAAAGAATTGCTGCGTGGTCAATGGTTACAAACATAAAATGAAATAAAATGGCGAAACGCCATAAGAAATGAATGATATAGACTTTTTAACCTGAAATTACCATATCACAATACCGATAGAATGTCAATCAATTTTTTGATTCATATAACAGACAGACAATAACGGACAGAGTAACAGTGCAGCACTCCCAACGGGAAACAAAGAGCGCCGGTACGGCTACAATCAGCCGCACCGGCGCTCTCGTTTTACTTCTCAATCATTTCGTTCTTTGGTCAAATATCAACTGCCGCGTTTGTTGCGATAGTACTTTGTTCCAAACACTGCCGCGATACCGCCTACACAGACTGCCAACAGGATGAACCATACCCAGATATTGGTCTGATCGCCTGTCTGCTGTGCAGCAGTCGCCACCGGCTGTGCAGCCTCTGACTCAGAACCCTGATCCTGTCCGTCGTCAGCAGGAGCAGGATCCGCGGGCTTAACAGGCTCCACCTTCTTTTCAGTGTCCTTGTAAGCTATCGCATATACAGAGAACTTATCTGTTGCGATCGTGATGGTATCCGCGTCTTTATCCTGGTCCTCCAGAATCGTGGTCTCGACAGTTCCATCCGCCGCTACATGGGTCCTTACCACAAAGAACTCTCTGGTATATCCTGCAGGTACACTCGTGCGGTACGTCTCCGGAATGGTGATCACCAGGCCCAAAAGTCTGTTCGCCTCTGTGATATACTGAGGCTCCTCGCCGGAGATATACTTCACAAAGTTAATATCCAGCTTCATCGCCACCTTCAGACTGTTCTGGTTTACTATCGTATTCAGAGCGGTCTGAACATTTTCAGGAATACCGTCCTCGCTCGCTGCTTCTACATTCAGGCCCAGCTTAATCTCAACACCCAGCGTCAGCTTACCCTTATCCTCGTCTGTCAAGAACTCTACCAACTGCTCACCGGAAATAGCGGGCACCTCAATCTTGGGCACGCCTTCCGATTCTTCTACCTTCAGCGTTACTTCCTTGATCACGGTAAGCTGGCAAGGAATCGGGAGTTCCCAGCCTTCCACCGTCACATAAGCGTCATACACGCCTGCATTGCTAAGGTCTACTTCGCTTACATCCCAGGTAGCCGCCGCTTTGCCGGTAGTGCCGTCGGAATAGGTCACATCCACCTCTTTAGGAAGCTTTTCTGCAAGTTCTTCCTCTGTCATGCCTACCGTCAGGTATCCTATTACAGGAGTTGACACACCGGTCACTGTCGCAGGCTTCTGTACCAATGCTGCTTGCGCTTCCAACAGCTCTGTCCTTGCCGCTTCCACTTCATCTGCTGTAGCTTCTTCGTTCTCCAGTACGGCCTTCGCTGCCTCTAACTTCTCTGCAAATGGCGCCCAAGACTCCTCTGTGTAAACGTCCTCAGTCAGTTCCTCTGCTGCGTCCACTGCCGCTTTCAGCGCTGCCTTGTCTACTGCATCAGGCTTCAATTTCAGCGCATCCCGTGCTGCTTTCAATGCCTGTGTAGCGTCATTGACTTCCTCACAACTCGGATATACCGCATCGTATACTTCCTTTGCAGCCTCCAGAGCCTCTATAAATGCAGGCCATGCCTCCGGCTGATAGCGATCCTCGCTGCCCACCAGAACATCCGCGCCGTCAATAGCCGCTTTCAGCGCCGTCTTGTCCGCCTCTACCAGGCGCACAATGATCGCATCCATTCGGGAAGTATTGCCGCTGTTAAACTCACAGGTCAACTGTCCATCCGACATCTTTACGTTTGCCGTGTAAACAGCATAAGATTCCGCCGAATTGCCGATACTGAACGCAACACCTTCCACGCTTCCCTTCACGTTGCTATTATAGTAGGAACCACTGACTACTTCCACCTCATATGTGCCATTGGGCAGATCTACTACAAATGTTTGTCCATCGGGAATCACGAAATCCTTGTAGACCAGCTTGGGAAGGACTCCCGCATGATTATAGCTCTCCGATCTTCCCTCTATGATCGCTGTACCGCTCTGGAAACCATAGCCTTTTTCTGTGCTATAAGCAATTCCAAGATCATTTGCCGTTTGCTTGCCATCCTTGACATTCACGGTAACTGCTGTCCAGTCTTCCGCTGCTTCATTCGCGTTAATACCAAAGTCAAACCGATATACCGGCCTGTAGACCACCTTGATGTCAGCCGTCACTTCTCCTTCGTAACCATCCACAGTACCTGTGATGGAGTAAGTTCCGATCTCACCGGAGTTGATCGCGCTGACACTGTCGGCATCCCATGTCACAGAGACTTCCTGCTGATCTCCTGCCGCGTAATTAGCGGGAATCGTAGCGGGGATCTGTGCCGCCACATCCGTGGACATATAGATCACTTCGCCATACGCCTTGGGAACAGATGTGATATAATTCTCTACCACATGTACCACAATAGGTCGCTTATCCTCGCTGTTCTTCACTGCGCCCTGCAGCGTATAATCGCCGATGGTATCGGTATCCAGACCAGACGTATCCCATGTAATGACCACCTTGGTCTTGGTGGTATTCATCCACTCGACCTCTACATTCTCAGGCAGCTTCAGCATATCTCCGTGTCCGACTACAATGGTGATGTCCTCAAAGTCCACATAGCCTTTTACAGCATTCTCAAGTACGTTCACTGTCAGAGGTATGGGAGTTGGCCAGCCCTTGATCTTACCTGTCACATTGTACACACCCACCTTATTGATATCCAGTCCGGTGATGTCCCAGGTGATCTTGTTCTCCTTTGTCCCGTCCTCGGTCGTGACCGTTACCGTCTGAGGCAACAAGCTTGCCGCCGTCTTGCCGTCTTCCACAGGAGTCTTCTCATAAATTGTGACGGGATCTAACGCAGGCACATCTGTGACCTTATCCGCCGTCTCAATCTCAAGAGGTCTCGACATAAAGGAAGTCTTACCGTCTACAATCGCCGCAACCTTGTAGGAATATGTGGTTGCAGGCGTAAGGTCCTTCGTGTCGGTGTAGACATAGGTCTTTGTGTTGGAAGAAGGATTGTTGTCGTCTCCGCTAGGAACCTTTACTTCCACTTTTTTGTAGATTTCAATGTTGTCGGTAAATACTCCGCCATAATTCTTTGCTCCCGCCATATAGATGTATTCCAAGGAGCTCACTGTATTGACAAAGTTTACCTCGCCCTTATATACCTCACTATTGTCTGATATACGGGTAATGGTAAGGTCGATCTTCTGGGTCTCAAAGTTAAGCGCCGCAACGACTCGCAGCCAACCAGTGGTATCCCTTAACTGTCCGCCCTTTCCGGAAGACTCTCCATTATTCGTTCCATTACTTACCTTTGCCTTTGCTGTAATATCCTGACCATTAACAGTAATAGTATTCCAATATCCATTTCCATTGGCTGATGCAGTTATGGTCAAAATCTGTGAGGTAGTGCTAAGCCAGTTATCCGTATTTTTAGCTCCTGTTAAAGAGAAATTGGAACTCTTATCTTGAACACACCCATCCATCTTAATATCAAATTCTACTGTTACATTTTCACTGATTCCCAATGCTGTCGCAAGCTGGGTTCCAGTATCTCCTCCTCTGGCACCAACACCATAAACATGGTCACTTGGATTAGTATTTACTGTAGAGGTATCCTTCTCCCAATACTCATGAGTACTATAACTCTCTGTATTCAACTTAAAGGAATGGCTGGTTCCTTCAAAGTCTTCCTCAAAAAGGAGTTCTTTCTTGATTATGACTTCTTCCTCGGATGGATCCTTCTCATCGGGCTCCGGAACTTCTGCCTTTTTCACAATGCGAATATTATCAGTAAATACTCCGCCATAATTCTTTGCTCCCGCCATATAGATGTATTCCAAGGAGCTCACTGTATTGACAAAGTTTACCTCGCCCTTATATACCTCACTATTGTCTGATATACGGGTAATGGTAAGGTCGATCTTCTGGGTCTCAAAGTTAAGCGCCGCAACGACTCGCAGCCAACCAGTGGTATCCCTTAACTGTCCGCCCTTTCCGGAAGACTCTCCATTATTCGTTCCATTACTTACCTTTGCCTTTGCTGTAATATCCTGACCATTAACAGTAATAGTATTCCAATATCCATTTCCATTGGCTGATGCAGTTATGGTCAAAATCTGTGAGGTAGTGCTAAGCCAGTTATCCGTATTTTTAGCTCCTGTTAAAGAGAAATTGGAACTCTTATCTTGAACACACCCATCCATCTTAATATCAAATTCTACTGTTACATTTTCACTGATTCCCAATGCTGTCGCAAGCTGGGTTCCAGTATCTCCTCCTCTGGCACCAACACCATAAACATGGTCACTTGGATTAGTATTTACTGTAGAGGTATCCTTCTCCCAATACTCATGAGTACTATAACTCTCTGTATTCAACTTAAAGGAATGGCTGGTTCCTTCAAAGTCTTCCTCAAACAAAACCTCGTCCTTCGGAGGCTCAGGCTCCGTACTTCCGCCATTGCCATTGCCACCGCCGCTGCTCTCGATCAGTTGATCCAGCGTCAGTGTATCGATCTTCTCATAGTCGCCGTCACTGCCCGCCAATTTCCGGTAAATCTCATAGCCGGTGATCTCATGGCCGTAGGTACCGTCACTTGCCTCTGTGAAGAGCACTTCCGCGCTTTCAGCCTCCACTTCGCCCTCGGACAACTGTGAGGTCACAAGACCTTCGGACAGCAAGTAGCTTAAGTTTGCGGGCTGGTTGTAGCCTACGTTCTGCCATGCCACGCCCTCTCTGTAAGCAAGGTCCTCAAGCAGGCAGGGCACTACATAGTCGGTCTGAATGGTGGTCGTGTAAATGCGCACTTTGCTGGCATCGCCGGAGGTTCTGGTGATGATCTCCTCACGCCAGTCGCCCAGGATATCCGCCGCAAGGCCGACATTGCCCTTGGTGCCATTGTTGGACCAGATTTCTTCGGAGTACAGCAGAGTATCCTGCTTTTCATTCTCCCAATCCCACTTGGAAATGGTAACGCCAACGGGATCATAAGCGCCATTCTCCGTGTTAAAGTTGTGATCCAACACTTCGCTCAACAGATCTCCGTCCCAGAAGATGGAGAAGTTGGCAGCGGGTGTCTTATCATGGGAGAGCGCAACCAGATTCGACACTCCCACACCGGATGATGCCGCATAAACGATTCCTCTGGTGGAATTCCATGCAGGTTCATCCTCGTCGCCTTCCGGCGTCCAAGTAGGACTTGCGATAGACCACCACTCAGCGCCCACAGAGGTGGGGTCGATGTCCGCAGCCACACCACGTCCGGTGTCGCGGCCTGTCCAGTAACCCATCAGGATCTCGCCTGTCTCCGCGTCATGTACTTCCACATGGTAAGTCGCGTCGTCATGCTCATGCACATCCATAATCTCCAGACCCGGATTCTGAGGGATCCAGTCGGATACGTGCATAGCGTCGCCGTGTCCTAATCCGGTGGAGTACTTCACAGTACCATCGTGGTCAACAGTCAGGGAACCGTAGATGATCTCGTCCTTTCCGTCATTGTCCACGTCATTGATGCTCAAGCCATGGTTGCCCTGTGCCTCGTACTGAGAACCGGCCTCCTTGGTATCGAACTTCCAGTAAACCTCAATCGTATCGCCTACACGGTCGCCGTCCGTATCCTTCATATAGTACGCCGTCATGCAGGTCCTGGTGTAGTAGCCTCTGCAGAACACCGCGAAAGGCGTCTCGCCGTCTAAGTAAGCCGTGCCGGAGAGGAATCTGTCGATACGGTTCCTGTATCCGTCAGAATTGTCTCCCCAAGAGGTGGCATTGCCGCCGAAAGGCTCATAAGGCACATCCTCCGCTGCCTTCGTGCCGTCCTCGCCGTTGAAGATGGAGAAGTATTCATGTCCTTCCGCTGGAATGACATAACCGCTTGTCTCACGGTAATCATACTTTGCTGCCCCATGGTTCTCGGAGATGGTCAACTCCTGATCGCTTGCTTCGCCTACATAGCCATTCATCACCAGATTATTTGCCGTGCCGTCCGTGCTCTTGTAGGAGGTCGTGCCGTCGCCGGTCTTGATGGCGATCTCGGCTTTCCTGTCCCCGTCGTAATCCCATACCTGGAACTGGGTATAGTGCGCGCCGGAACGGATGTTGACGCCCAGATTGATTCTCCATAACAGTCCTACTTCTCCGGTGGCCCAGTTCACATCATAGCCGTCCAGATAGGTATTGCCCGTATAGCCGCTGCCGGAATTGTCCTTGGCATTGGAAGGATACCACTTCACGATCAGCTCCAGATCGCCGTCGCCGTCCAAGTCGCCCACAGACATATCGTTGGCGGAGAAAGTACAGGATGTATTGTCAGGCATGGTCTCATCAGCGGGCTTGAACAGACTCAATTCCAAATACTGGTTCGCCCAGCACTTGGTGTCCACACTGTGAACTCCGATCGCACTGTCATTGCTGCCCACTACTTTATAGACACTGCTTGCAGTACCGCCTTCATCGACCATATTGGTCACTTTGATGCCGCTGGCGATCACTGCGCCGTCACGATATACGTCAAAGGTAGTGCTCAACTGACTGTTGTCAGCCATATCCGCCTCAAACGCTCTCCAGCTTAAGTATACGCCGCTGGTCAATTCCTGACCGTCGGGGCCTGTCGCGCTTATCAGCGTCGTAGCACCTTTGCCGCCTGAGAGATTGACCGCCACCAGCGCTCTGTCTGTATATTTCTCCCTGCCGCCTGTGACAAAGCTGCCCGTGACAGGAGTCTTGCAGACATCGGACTCTTTGCCCTCGCCGCCTGCGTTCACTGCGGTCACCTTATAATAATAAGGGATATTCGTCTGTACGCTTTCATCCGTGTAGCTTGTTCCGCTCGTCACTTCAGCGACCTTCACAAATTCCTTGAAGCCCTTGTCGCCTTCCGCTCTGTCAGAGCGATAGATATTATAACGGATCACACTGTACTGCTTATTGTCCTCGCCTGTGACAGCGGGCACCGCATCCCACTCGATGGTGACAAAACGCTGCAGCTCTTCCACATCCTCCGTGGGAGAAGTGCATCTCACATTCTCAGGCGCTGCCGGAGCGGGCACACCGTCCAGCACAGCCTTCACCGTATAGATCGCGCTGCGCGCCGACTCCGTACCGTCCGCCGTGACACAGGTCATATAGTACTCATAAGTATCGCCCAGAAGCACGTTCTGCTGCTGACAGCCCAGCTCGTCCTCCTTGTACTGCTCTACAGTAAAGCTCTTAATCAGCGCAAATTCCTTGTCCGTGGTCCCTTTTCTGTAGACATTATATTTCACTGCCTCGTCCACGCCTACAAAGCCCAACGAGAATTCATAATTGCTGCCCTTCACTGACGCCTCTCTGACCGCCAGTGCGGAAGGCGCTTTCAAAATCTCGGTCACGGTAAGACCCATCATATAACCGCTGTTTCCAATCGTCAGCTTGCCGTCCTCCACGCGCACTGTCGCGGTGAAGCTGCCGATGGCGCCTTTGGAAGAAGTGCCGCCGATAGACACACCCTCCGCAGTAAATCTTGACGAAATGGTAGACGCGTCGGGTTTCAGCATATCTCCGCCGTATCCGGTGATCTCATAGTCGCCATTGGGAACATCCAGCTCGAAAATGCTCTCACCTAACACGAAGTCGATACCCATATCTCCCAGAGGGCCGGTCGCGTCCGCGCATCCGGTGTCTTTGCCTCTGTTACGGCCATCGCCGGGAGCCTTGGTAAATCCATATCCCAGCTTCGCATCATACGCAAAGTTCTGATTGATACCGATCCAGCCTGCCAGCGTAGGAGAGTTGTTATAGTTAAAGTCAAACTTCCATCCCGCCTCCTTGGTCGTCACGGTGATCTTGTTGGAAATTTCTCCCAGACCCTTCTCGTTAAACGCTCTCACCGCATACACATAGGTCTTGCCGGCTTCACATTTGCTGTCAGTGTAGCTTGCCTTGACAGACACGGAATACTTATCCGCGCTTGAGAAATCTACACTGTCAGCGGTCGCACCGTCCGCCAGTTCCTGGCGGTAAATATAGTACAGCTCCGCACCCGTCGCTTCATTCCAGCTCATGGATACGCTGGAAGCGCCGACTGTGCCGCTCTTTAATTCTGTAACAGCCCCCGGCGCAGTCTCCGGTATGCTCATTACAACTTTTTCTGCCAAATCGGTAAGCTTGTCGCTCTCCTGAATCCCCTGTGCCACGCACTGTGAGAATTTGTAAGCGCCATACCACTGTAAATGGGTCGAGTCATTCGCTCCGCCCGCATAGTTTCCATTCGGGTATTCTCCCGCTTCCACCATCAGGAAAAGGGATCTCGCGCCATCTTTTCCGAAATTATTACATACCGCGAGAGAACGCGCGGTCAGATCTATCAGAGCCAATCCTTGCTCCTGGGCCATTGAACGCATCACATCGCCGTATGCCTCAAAATTGCCCACAAAAGAGCCGGACTTTTCATCGTAGCTGTATCTGGCAACGGGAGTCACCAGGACAGGAGTCGCGCCGCGCTGCAGCGCGCCATCTACGTAATACTGAATCCATATTTTGAAATCTTCGGGAGACACATACCGATTCGGTCTGCTGCTTGTGGCGTCATTGTGTCCCCACTGTACAAACAGGTAATCGCCCGGCCGGATATCCTCCAGCAGGTCGTCCAGCTTGCCCTCGTCGATGAAGGACTTGGAAGAACGTCCGCCGATGGCGCGGTTCTCCACGATCACATTCGCCGCCTCATAGACGCGAGCCTGGCCATAGGTACAGTCAGAAGCGGGCCGCTCCTCCACGTCACCGCCGAAGAACATCGCCAGCGTCTCGCCCCATCCGGTCTGCGGATCGTAAACATCCTCATAAGTCTGCACCGTGGAGTCAGAAGCCAGATAGATCGTGGGCTTAGCTCCCGGCGCATTGGTGGCAAGCCTGGTAGCCGTCACATTCGCCACATAGACCGTCTGCTCCGCCGCGGCATCCGCAGACGTCGCATCGCTCTTCCCGAGGAACTTTAAGCTCAGAGAGCCGTCCACCACGGAAGCGTTAAACTCTTTGGTCACACTCGCGTTCGGAGCCACTGTGATATCTGTGACCCTGGTGATATCCTCCGCCTCCAGATACGCCGTATACTCGGTGCTCCCTGGATTGACAAGGGTGACAGCCACCTTGAAATCCGCATTGTCCACCGGAATGTCGTACTCTGCGGTCTCCTCGTAGGTGAAGACCCCGTATCCGGTGCTTTCCGTCTCTGTCCAGACTTTACTCTTGATCGCCAGACTTCCGGCCGCATCCGCCACATAAGTAACGCCCGGCGTCTTACTTGACTCTCTCGGATAGTATATGCTTCCAACCCATCCTTTTGCCTCTTGCCATGTAATGTCAGAGAAACCGCCCTTGCCGTCCTCGTAGGCATTACTGGTGGTAACATCTGTACCAAAGTTCAGATCTGCGACTTTCTCATCTGTCAAAAAGTCAGTGTAGTCGCCGCCTGTCGTGAATAAACTCTGATTAGAGTCCGACACAGACTTCATCGGCTGTGCCTGAAGTACCCCCCCTGGATTCACATTGGCATCTGATCCGGAAACAGTCTCCTCCGGACCTGCGGCCACAACATCTGATCCGGAACCGGTTCCCTCCGGATCCGGGGTCACGGCATCCGTTCCGGGAACAGCTCCCTCCGGATCCGTGGTCACGACATCTGATCCGGAAACAGTTCCTCCCGGATCCATGGTCACGCTATCTCCCTCCACAGCATACACATACTGCCCGCCGAGAATATTGCTGGCGAGCATCGCGGCACTGAGGGTCAATGCCATCGCTCTGCTGCGTGAAGATGAACGCTTCGTCCATCCTTTCATAATCACACCTCCTGCATTTTCTTGGGGACGCTTGCGCCCCGACTTGCCGCTTTTCCTGATAAAAGCGCGCAAGTCACCCCCTGTTACAAAAAACTGACTTTATCATAACAAATTTTTTCCAACCTGTCAATTACTCCGGATATTTCTTTCCCAGAAAATAACGCGATTCCTTTTTCGTCCGGGGGCTGTCGAAAAATGCATTTTAGTAAGACTTTCAATATAATTTATTTGCTTTTTTCTCGTCAGTCAAACAAAATCTCCTCCACCGTCACAAAGGTGTACCCCTCCTCCTTGAGTTTGTCGATGGCTTTCAAGGCTGCCGTCACGCTGGTGTCATAATAGTCATGCATCAAAATAATATCATTTTCCCCCGCCTTACTCACGATCTTCTCCACGATACAGGAGGCATTGCCCGAACACCAGTCCAAGGGGTCCACCGTCCACAGCACCGGAAACATATTGAGTTCCGACTCAAAGCTCTTATCCCAGGAGCCGTAAGGCGGCCGCACATACTCTACCTCCACCCCTGTGATCTCCTCGATCACCTCATTGGTGGCGATCAACTCTTCCTTAAATTTTTCCCGATTGGAAGAGGTGAGCTGGATATGACTGTATGTATGGTTGCCGATAAGGTGTCCCTCCTCCTGCATCCGCAGGATAATATCTGGATGCAACTGGGCGTGCTCTCCCGTGACAAAAAAAGTGGCGACCACTCCCCGTTCCTGCAACCCGTCCAAAAGTTGCTCCGTGTAATGAGGATGAGGACCGTCATCAAAGGTAATGGCAATTTTCTTCACTTCTTCCACAGGCGTCTCGGAGACATCCGACACTTTGGAAATCGCAGTCCCAAAAGCCGCCGCGTGGCCTAGGGCGGTGCGATTTTCCCAAAGCTTGTTTCCACGCATACAAAAAAGCAGCAACCCTACCAGGATAACCATACCCAGGATTGCCGCCGTTTTCTTACTCATATTGCGCTCCCCCCACAACGAACCGCCTTACCATACTATATGCGCCTATTTTTACTTCAATTACATCATTCATTATTCCTATTTTGAATAAACTGCATCATTTCTGGAAAGAAGATATACACAATACTGATTCCACAATTTGCTTCACCATCTCTACATAAACCTTCTTAATTGGTTCATGTTTTGGTATTGTAATTGGTTGACACCCTAAATACTCCTCATTTACATTATATGTGGTGTCATATTCGATGTCAACGATTTTGTGGTGTTGGATCGCTCAATACTTCTCAATCAACTTCACCACCGCCGTATTCGCATAGGTCAACGGCTCATTGTGCACAAAAAACACAATCCTGTTAAAGGGCGCATAAAGCGTTTCCAGGATATCCCCTTCATAGGGATTCAGGATATTTGCCAGCGGCTGTCCGGTCTTGACTTCCTCCCCCGCCTTTACCATCGGCTCGAAGATACCCGACTTTGCCGTTTTGATCAAAATCATATCTTCATCCTGTACAATCTTGGAATGTAGCTTGTCCGGTATACTGTATTTTAACATTCCCTGACCGGACAAAAAGTTCATCACCGCCAAGACTGCCTGGCCTGCGCTATTTTTATCAATTCTCGACGTGGTGGAGGTATATAGGGAAAAAGCCTGCGTGTCCCACACCTGCCAGTTATAGTTCAGCGTTGTGGTGTCGTAAGGTCTCACCCTGCGGATGATCACATAGGGAAGTCCAAACTGACAGGCTATCTCAGGATCGCTGAATCCCTCATCCATCAGCCGCACATGCGGCACAAAATCTCCCGGCATATAAAAAGAGGTAAACTGGATGCCAAACCGGTACTCCGAAATTTCTCTGAAAACGCCATCCGCGATCCTCTGTGTGGTTTCCCCCAGATCATATCCGGGGAACATCCTGTTGATATCCGTGTTGTCAGTTGACCAAAACCTTTTTTGTATGTTCATGGAATAGGGATTGATCGAAGGGATGATCAGAATTTTATGTCCTTTTGTGATCCGCCCTTCCTCCTCCAACTGTTTCATTTTCTTCACCAGTTGGGAACAGCAGTAAATCTGCTGGACTTCATTTCCCCTTGAGCTGCCCACGATACAGACCGATCGCACTCCCTCTCCAAATTCATACCCTGTCACGCGGAACGTATCTCGGTAGATCCCCTTGAGTTCATAAATAATCCTTTTATTCATAACCGCACACTTCCTTTTTCAGCAGACGTCCCATCAGAGAACCTTCGACTACAACGGGGTATTCCCTTATGGTAAACAGCATCCCGTCGTCAGGCGTTCTCACCTCGTCCAACACCTTCCCGCATAAGGGGTCTACAATCTGCCCTATGATCTCATCTTTCTTCAATTTGGCGCCATGCTGCACGCTGGGAATGAACACCCCGCCGACACTGGCATTTAAATAACAGACGTCTTCGGGATCTCTCGATATAATCGGCTTTTTCACCGATCTGACCTCTCCGGTCCAGATGCCCATTTTCTTCATCAGATGAAAGATCCCATCCACCAACTGATCCCCGTATCTGCGCGTGATGCGCATGCCCACGCCCATCTCTACCACCAAAACCGGCGTCCCGATATGGTTTAAGCTGTACGCGAAAGTCGATTCCAGAACCGTGCTGGCGCCATGTACCCATATCAGATCGACATTGGCGGCCTCCGCCATCGGCACAAGCGTATCCTGATGCAGCTCATTGATGCGGATCTGGGGTATCTCGGTCAGATAAATGTTGCTGGCATGGATATCCAGCACGCAGTCGGATCCTGCCACATCCTCTATAATCCTGGCAACCACATACTCGATCATGCTGCCGTCAATATCTCCGGGGAACATGCGGTTCATGTCCAGGTCAAAAGCCGGAATCCCTCTGGTAATGGAATCGATACCCAGCGGGTTCATCGCCGGATAAATATCGACGATTCCGGTGAGACATTCTTTGTTCTGTTCTATGCGGCGCTGCAGTTCATAACAGACATACTGCCCCTCCAACTCGTCCCCATGGATACCTGTCACAACGCTGATGCGCTTCATGCCGTCCGCGGGCGACTCCGGCTGGAGGCGGTTCCTTTTGATCTCCAACACCTCGTCCACGGGCAGTCCCACCGCTGCTATTGTCTTTATCATATCATTCCATCCTTCTTTCTTCCACCAGGACTGTAATCTTCTGCGACTGTGCCCCGCCATTCCACATCAACCCGCGATTGATCGCGCAGTCAGCCGCATCCCTGCCATGGCCAAGCTTGATGTGCCGGTCTGATACCAGGCAGTCATTCGTGGGATCAAACGCCACCCATCTGTCACCGCAAAGTGCTTCCGCCCACGCATGACTGGCGCCTTCCCCGACGATCATCCCGCACACATAGCGGGCAGGGATCCCCGCCATACGGAGCAAAGCGACATAAATATGCGCATAATCCTGACACACGCCCTTTCCCATGCTCCATGCATCTTCCGCGGTCGTATCGACCTGTGTGACTCCCGACACATAGGAAAAGTCCTGATGCAGCCTATGCATCCACATCACACATTTTTCAAAAGAACTCCCACAGCCGGAAATATCGTAAGACTGATAATATTCCAGAAGCTTGGGGCCGGGCACGCATTTCCCGTGTGGGATCCGGTAAACTCCCGTCATCCGGTTCTTTGCTTCCTCATAGTCTGTGCGAAGGATCTCCACATCGCCGGCCGCCCGGAATACAAACCTGTCATGGGGGTTCGTCTCGCAGCCATAGATCTGCCTGTTCCCAAAAGAATCCTCCCCTGTGGAATACTCTGTCCCAGGGAATACGGAAAGTGTTATCCCCAACAGACGCTGCCTGGCGTCTTCCCTTGGGATACACTTGATCGTAAAATAACACCTGTCCACGTACTTCTCATATGCTATCTCCATTTTGTACGCAAAGTGCAGTACCGCCACAAGATCACTCCTAACCTGTCCGCTATAGGATCGCCTCAACATTTGATACAATCTTATAGTAATCCAAATCAGGACTTTCCACAAGGCTTTTC
Source organism: Candidatus Gastranaerophilales bacterium (assembly GCA_023663225.1). GTDB lineage: Bacteria > Bacillota > Clostridia > Lachnospirales > Lachnospiraceae > Acetatifactor. The sequence goes on along the minus strand of JAMPHU010000010.1, from coordinate 53,177 downwards.
AACAATTCCAATTTTGTCTTATCATAGGACAATCCGCTTCTCTCCACCCTGGGGATCATGCGGTGCACCTCTCTGATCAATTCTTTTTGCGATACCGCAAGCCTTGCATACATATCGATGCGCTCAATCCGCTTCCCTGCCTTGATCATGTTTCGCACCTGCTCGGAATCGATCTGGTCGTCTGCAATGCCCCAAAAGGACAAAATATGGTCTATCAAATATTGCAGCTCAATGAGCGGCGACTTGCTCACCGCCGCTTTTTTCATGTCATACACGGCAAGTTGGATATAGGAGAACGCTTCCGAACCGATGCTCTCTCTCAGGACAATGGCATTGTCATACGCCCGATTGAGATTACTGATGATCGAATCCGGATTCGTTTCATCAAAAGGATAACGCCGCAGAAAATCTTCCTTCGATGTATAGATGTTCGGAATATCTATAGAATCGCAAAATGCCTGGTAACTGTCCACCACCTCATCGATCATATTGTCAAATCTTGGAAAATAGAATCGGAGCGTAGTGTACACGCGCTCCGTGTACCTCCCCAGCCAATATAAATGATCCGCCTGCTCTACTGATATAATACCCATGTGTCTTTAAACCCTCCTCCCTGCGATGAGTTCACGATAAACGAATCCGGATTCCTGGAAAATCTGGTCAGTCCACTCTTCCAGACCATCGGCTCCTGTGCCATCAACACAAAGGCCCTCAGATCCGCTTTCCTCGGTACGATCTCCCCGTTGTCCACAATATCCAGATCTTGAAAATCGATCACTTCCTGCGCGATAAACCGCCTCGGCTCTCTCTTTAACAGGGCGATAAAATCCTCTTTCTGCTGTCTGGTCATGGTATTGCCAAATACGACGCCGTACCCGCCGGCCTCCGCCACATCTTTTAGCACCAGATCATCAAAATGTTCCAGTACATATTTCCTATCTTTCTCGTAAAACGGCAGATAGGTCGGCGCGTTGTCAAGGATCGGCTCCTCGTTCAGATAATAGCGGATCATTTTGGGCACAAAATAGTAGATTCCCTTATCGTCCGCCACACCGTTTCCCGGCGCATTGAGCAATGCCACATTGCCCTTTCGGAACACCTCGTAAATATGTGGGATTCCGATCAGGGATTCCGGATTAAAAGTCATCGGGTCCAGATACTCGTCCGAGATCCTGCGGTACACGGCCCCCACTCGCTCCTTTCCTCCGTTGGAAGAAATATAGTACAGCACATCCTTTTCCACCACCAGTTCCGAACCGGTCACAAGATGCGCCCCCGTCTTTTCCGCCAGATAGGAATGTTCAAAATACGCTGCATTATATCTGCCCGGCGTCAAAATCACCGTATGCCCGCCCGGGTTGACATAATCCATGGTCTTGCGCAGCAGATCCGCATAATTCCGATTGTCCTCCAGTCTGTAGCTGTGAAAAGTATCCGGCGAACTCCTCCTGCACAGATCTCTCGCGATCATGGGATAGGACGCACCCGACGGCACTCTCAGGTTGTCCTCCAATATATACCAGCGATCGTCCTTTCCCTTCACCAAGTCGATTCCGGATATGTGGGAATAAATTCCCTTGGGAGGCGCCGTGCCCTCACATTCCGCCAGATATCCGCTGGAAGCATAGATAAAGTCCTCCGGAACAATCCCGTCTTTCACGATCTGCTTTTTGCTGTAAATATCCTTCAGAAATAAATTCAAGGCCATGACACGCTGTTTCAAGCCTTTTTCCAGAAAAACAAACTCGTCGTGCTCAATGATTCTGGGTATGGAGTCAAAGGGAAACAACTGTTCTTTGAACACATGATTCTTGTAAATGCCAAACTTCACCCCATAACGCGCCAACAATTCGTTGACTTTGTCCGTGTGTTTCAATAACTCCATTTGCTGCATGAAGACGCCTCCTCCCAAAAAAACGAGGCTGATACGCTATGATCAGCCTCGTTGCCAGTCCTATGTCTGAGATTGTATACTATAATACAATGTTTGTCAACAAAAAATTTTATCCCGTTACCTCAACCTTTCAACCTGGCGCCAAAATCCGCCATCGCCTCGGATATCTTGATCCGCTGCGGACAGACCGCCTCACAACTGCGGCAGCCCACGCAGGCGGTAGGATGCTTCTCCTCGGGCAGCGCCATCAGAGCCATGGGCGCGATAAAACCGCCTCCCGTAAAATTGTGCTCGTTATACAATTCCAACAGATTGGGAATGTCTAACCCCTTGGGACAATGGCTCACACAATAGCGGCACGCCGTGCAGGGCAGGGCGCCGTTCAACATCCCCTCAGCCACCTGCAGAAGCGTATCCCGCTCCTTGTCCGAAAGAGGGCTCTCTGTCTCGAAAGTCTTGATATTCGCCTTCAACTGCTCCATGTTGGACATGCCGGAGAGTATCATCGTCACGCCGGGAATAGTCTGCAGGAAACGGAACGCCCACGCAGGCACCTCCTCGTCGGGCCGCAGCACTTTTAGCGTCGCAGTGTCCTTCTCAGACAATGTCGCCAGCTTTCCACCCCGCAGAGGCTCCATGACCCAGATCGGGATATGGTAATCGTTCAAAAGCTCCACCTTCGCCTTTGCGTCCTGGAAAGACCAATCCAGATAATTCAACTGAATCTGGCAAAACTCCATCCTGTCGCCGTAAGCCTCCAGGAAACGTTTCATCACATCATAGTTTCCATGCGCCGAAAAGCCCAGATGCCGTATCCTGCCGTTCTCCTTCTGCGCGGACAGATAGGCCATGATCCCATATTGTTCGTCCAAGTACGCATCAATATTCATCTCACAGACATTGTGGAACAGATAGAAATCAAAGTATTCCACATTGCATTTCTTCAACTGCTCCTCAAAGATCTCCTGCACCTTCGGCATATTGGCAAGATCATATCCGGGGAATTTGGTGGCGAGAAAATACTGATCTCTGGGATACTTTCCCAACGCCTTTCCCACCACGACTTCGGAATTGCCCCCGTGATATCCCCACGCGGTATCGTAATAATTGATCCCCCGCTCAAACGCGAAGTCGATCATTTCCTGCGCAGCCTCATAATCGATATTCGCATCGTCTCCATCGATCACCGGCAGACGCATTGCGCCCAAACCAAGCGCGGAAAGCTCTAAATCCTGAAAATTACGATAAACCATGACAAATTCCTCCTCCTTTTATTCTTCTATATGATCTAATCCCTGACTCAATATGGTCACAATGTGAGAGTCCGCAGGCGCGTAAAAAATCGTCTTGCCCTCTCTGCGGTTCTTCACCAGATCCATCTGCTTCAAGACGCGGAGTTGATGAGAGATCGCCGATTGAGACATCCCCAACAGATTGGCGATGTCGTACACGCACATCTCCGAACACAGAAGGACATACAAAATCTTCAATCTGGTGGGATCTCCAAACACCTTGAAAAAATCCGCCAAATCCTGCAACTCCTCCTCCGGCGGCATCTTTTCATCCACCTTTTCGATCGTCTCACGATTCAGATGAATATATGCGTGTTCTTCCATGCGGATACCTCTTTTCCCTCCATAATCACTTTCTTCTTCATTTTTGCCCGCCTTTTTGTTATACTATGGTTGATACTTTAACACAGAAAGGAGCAGACGATTGCACAAACTGCCTTCTTACCGAATAATTGCATTTTTCCTGAGCGGACTGATCCTGTGCATCGCTTTCGCCTGTGTCTGCCGGATAGGGACGGCCCTTTACAGGGACAGACCGGACGCTGCCGCGTCGCCCCGTATCGTAACAGCCGATATTTATCAGGACGGCTCGCTCCTTATGAGTATTCCGTTGGACCCGAACGCGGAAATACAGACTTTTACCGTCTCCTTTGGAGAGGCGGACTACAATGAGATCCAGATAGAGAACGGACGCATCGGCGTCCTCTCCGCAAGCTGTCCGGATCAGCTCTGTGTCCGTCAGGGTTTTCAGGACAGTCCTCTGCTTCCCATCGTCTGCCTGCCCAACAGACTCACGATACAGATCCGCGAGACAGATGATACTGACTAACATTACTATTTTCCGTTTCTCACCGTACATAGAAAGGTCACGCTATGCGCCGTTTTTCCACAAGCAAACTGACTTCCCTGGCTCTCTTTGCCACACTCGCTCTGGCCGTCTACGCCGTAGAGAGCGCTCTGCCGCCTCCTGTCCCCCTGCCGGGCGTAAAGTTGGGACTTTCCAATATAATAACACTTGTTGTATTAAAAAAATACTCCGCCAGAGACGCTCTCTATGTGCTGGTTGTGCGCATCCTGCTGTCCGCCCTGCTCTTTGGTCAGGCCTTGAGCCTCCTCTACAGCCTGACCGGAGGGTTGTTATGTCTGGCCGGCATGAGCCTGTTTCACCGTCTCCTCCAGGGACATTTTCTTCCCCTCACCAGCATCTTGGGAGCCATCTGCCACAATATTGGGCAGATTGGGGCCGCCATTCTGATCACCGCCACCCCCGGCGTTTTATCCTATCTGCCGTTTCTTATATTGAGCGGCATCCTGACCGGACTGTTCACCGGCTGCTGCGCACATTTTATGCTCCGCCTTCTAAACCGTCCAACATCTGCGCTACCGTCAGACCCAAAAGAGGATGACGGAAATTCGGAGCGATCTCGTTGAGGGGTTTCAATACAAAGCTTCGGTTCTGCATATCCGCATGGGGAATGATCAAGCTCTCGTCCTCATACACCATTTTGTCATAAAACAGGATGTCCAGATCCAACGTTCTGGGGCCCCATCGCACCGTCCGCTCCCTGCCCGCCGCTGCCTCGATCTCATGCAGCCACGCAAGCAATTCCCGCGGACTTAACAGCGTGCGGATCTCTATGGCCCCGTTTAAAAAGTCCGCCTGTGCCACACCGCCATAAGGCGCTGTCACGATCATATCTGAGATCTTCTCCAATTTCGTGTGCGACTCTGACTGAAGCGTATTCACGGCCTCGTCAATATAGGTTTTCCGATTTCCCACGTTGGACCCCACGGACAAATACGCCACATGCCAGTCGCGTCTGATTCGCACGGAGACCGACCCAAAAGGCAGGCCGATCGGAGCCTTTGGTTTGCGAACCTCCAACTCCAACCCTTTTAACAGAGGATATCGAAGCAGCATCTCCCTGCAAAGTCTCTCCGCCGCCGCCTCGATCAGTTTGCAGGTGTGCGTCCGCATCCACTCCGTGATAAAACGGCATACCACTCCATAATCAATCGACTCAGACAGCTCATCGCTCCATCCCGCTTTTCTGGTGTCTGTAAACAGTCTCGCGTTGATAAAAAAGGGCTGTCCCTTCTCATTTTCCTCCGGATACACGCCGTGGTATGCGTACACCTCCAGCTCCTCAATCCTGATCTCGTCCCATTGCATCTCGTTGTCTGTCATCTGCTCCTGTTCACCTCAGTTTTCTTGAAGGATACCGATCTCATCATTCATATCATATGTTATCGTTCATTCCCGCGAGCAATGCGCCAAGCGACTGCTTGCATCGGGGTTACTGACTTATCTTTTGAGGATCGCCTCCGCCATGCGCACGGCACGGACATTTTCTTTTACATCATGCACGCGCACAAAACCGCAGCCCTTCATCACGGCCATGACTGTGGTGACCAAAGTGCCCTCCATACGCTCCGTGACAGGCAGATCCAACGCCGTGCCTATCACAGACTTGCGGCTGCAACCCAACATAAGGGGATAACCAAACATATTGAGCTCCTCCAGATGGCGGATGATCTCCAAATTATCCTCATAGCTCTTTCCGAAACCGATGCCCGGATCCAATATAATCTTCTCATCCGCAATACCCGCCTGTCTCGCCAGTTGAATACTGCCCGCCAACTCCTCCGCAATATCCTGCATAAGATGCTGATAGGACTCCTCCTTGCGGTTGTGCACCAGACAACAGGGCAGTCCACTCTTTGCGATCACCGCAGCCATTCCTTCGTCGTGTTTGAGTCCCCACACATCGTTGATCAGGCTGACTCCCGCCTCGATACCGGCGCTGGCCACGCTGCTCTTGCAGGTATCCAGAGAGATCGGCACGTCAAAATTGGTCTTGACAGCCTCAATAACAGGGAGTACTCTGGCGATCTCTTCCTCGGCGGACAGGGAAGTGTGTCCCGGACGTGTGGACTCGCCTCCCACATCCACCACATCCATGCCTTCCGCCAACATCTCTTCCACACGGCGCAAAGCCCGATCCTTGTCATTCCATTTTCCGCCGTCGGAAAAGGAATCTGGTGTCACGTTCAGGATTCCCATCACATATGTGTGTTCATTTGTGTCAAATTCCCTGTTCCCAATCTTCATTGCCCACATCCTCCTTCGCTGTTTTGATTAACATAAGGGCAGTTCGCGGAGCATACTGCCCGTTGTTTAACATAAGGGCAGTTCGCGGAGCGTGCTGCCCGTTGTTTATTAAACCCCGCCGCCTTGACACCCTTCCTATCTGTGCAGCAGGGAGAAAAACCGATCCTGTAATGCCATGTCATCCTGAAACACGCCTCTCGCCGCCGCGCTGAGCGTAGTGCTGCCCGGCTTTTTGACACCGCGCATCGTCATACACATATGCTCCGCCTCCACCACGACCATCACCCCGCGGGGTTCTAAATATTTCATAAGGGCATCTGCAATCTGCCCTGTCATGCGCTCCTGGATCTGGGGCCTGCGAGCGTAGACCTCCACCGTCCGCGCCAGCTTGCTCAAACCTACCACTTTGCCATCCGGAAGATACGCCACATGCACCTTCCCATAAAAAGGCAGCAGATGATGTTCACAGATCGAGTGAAACACAATATCCCTCTCCAACACCAGCTCACTGTCCGTCACAGAAAACACTCGAGACAGATGTTCTCCGGCATCCTGATCCATGCCTGCAAAAATCTCCTCATACATTCTGGCGATCCGATCCGGCGTCTCCAACAGTCCTTCACGGTTCACATCCTCCCCGATGCCTTCCAACAGAAGCTTCACGCCTTCCTTTATTTTTTCCTGGTCAATCATATATTCTGCCTCTCTTTCGCGTAAGCTCCACTCACCTTGTCACGATCTCCATCAGCCTGCCCAAGTAAGACAGCGAGCCAAACGCCAGGATCACATCCTCCTTGCCCGCTAAAAGCAAGCTCATCTCCACCGCTTCCTCCAGACTGTCCACCGCCGTCACAAGCGGGTGCACTCTGGCGATCTCCCTGGCCAATTCATAAGCGTGCATCGCCCTGGGATTGTCAGGCGGCGTCACTGTGATGATCTGATCCGCATACTTGTGTGTCAAATCTATGATCTTCTCATATTCCTTGTCCTTCAATACCCCCATTATATAAATAATCCGCCTATTTGTAAAATAAATTTCGATGGTTTGAGCAAGTTTTTGCGCGGCGTCCTCATTGTGCGCCCCATCCACCACAAAAAGAGGATTTTTGCGAAGCACGCTGAAACGTCCCCGCCATACGGTCTCACGCAGTCCCCTGCGCAGAGCCTCCTCTTTCACGGAATAGCCTTGTCCGGCGAGCGTGCGGATCGTCTCGATGGCGAGCACCGCATTGTCTATCTGAAAGGTTCCCGCCAGAGAGATTTCCAGACCTTTAAGACCACCGTAGTCAAAACGCTGTCTCTCAAGTCCCGACCGTATCCTGACAGCGTCACTTCCTCTTGCAACGATCAGACGCGCTCCCTTTTCTCCGGCTGCCTGCTCCACCACCCGGGATACTTCCTCGCTCTGTTCAAGCAACACCACCGGACAACCTTCTTTAATAACACCCGCTTTTTGTAGGGCGATCTCGCGCAGCGTATTGCCCAAGAACTTCATATGATCCATCCCGACCGATGTAATAACACTCGTTACTGTTGTGGTCACGATATTGGTAGCGTCGAGACTTCCGCCCATACCTGCCTCCAACACAACAATATCACATGCTTTTTTATGAAAATACCAAAAAGCCAGAGCCGTCTCCACCTCAAAAGCAGTGGGTTGACTCCATCCCTCTCGTACCATCTCCTCGCAAACCCCTTGCACCAGTTCTATCCCTTCACAGAGCGCCGCTTTCGAGATCGGGCGTCCTCCCACCTGTATCCGCTCCCTATAGTGGAAGATCGTGGGAGAGAGATACCGTCCCACCTTATATCCCGCACATTTTAAGACGGTGGACACAAACGCCAGCGTGGAGCCCTTCCCGTTGGTCCCCGCAATGTGGACAAAGGAAAGAGCGTCCTGCGGATTGCCCAGCCTACGGCAAAGCTCTCTGATGCCTTCCAACCCCGGCACGATCCCTCTGCCCTGCAGAGATCCTATGTACTCCATCACATCCTTCTCTGTCATCCGCTCTCCCCATCCGGCCATTTGCTGCCTTAGAATAAGGTCATTGTACAATATGTTTATTTTGAAAATAAATGTCCATACTAATCCGAAGAAAGTATTTCGCGAAAGGGCCTTATATGACAAAAATGATCCGCCGCTTCCTACACAACTTCATCCTGTGCGGCGTGACAGGGTGGTGCATGGAGATCTTTTTCACCGCGCTTCACGCTCTGCGCCGTCGAGAGTGGAAATTGAAAGGCACCACCTCTATCTGGATGTTCCCTATCTACGGCTCCGCCGCTCTCCTTGCGCCCCTCTTTCGGTCGATGAAGCACAAGCCGCTTTTGCTGCGCGGTCTCACCTACATGACGCTGATCTTCTCTGCGGAATTTGCCGCCGGCAGCTTCTTAAAACGCCGCGCCCTCTGCCCCTGGGATTATTCCCGCAGCCGCTTTCATATCAAGAGTCTGGTCCGGCTGGACTATGCTCCCAACTGGTTCGGAGCAGGGCTTTTGTTCGAGCGCCTGCTGACACGAAACAACTCTCACCGTTTTCAGTAACACGCGATATCATAAATCAGTCCGACCCTCATTTCCGACTGCCATTCCCAACTGTCATTCAGCATCATCTTCCAGATCTCCCGAGCCGATGTCAAGCATATTGACCGTGCGCCTCTTTAGCCGCGCCTCCTCGGACTCCCGCAGGATAAAGTCCTTGATGACCTTAGAATTGCGGATATGACTCAGATACAGCTTGGGATGCGTGGTATCTCCCGTATAACAAGTCACGGTGCCCAACTTAAAAAGCTTCTCCATCAGACTTGCCGAGTGCTCCACATCCTGCACCTTGTACATATAACAGTCGTTCTCCACCGTTTTCAACAAACCTTCCGATATGGTGAGCATATCCTCCTTGATCGTATATTTGGTGAAGGTAAAGGGCAGACCCAAAAACAGCCAACGTTTTCTCTCTACAAACTCCATACCCATTTGATCTCCTACTCCTCTCTCCACTGAAAAGTCTTTGTTCTTTTATTATAGTAGAAATTCCCCCTTTATGCAAAACCTTTTCTATAAACTTTTCAAAAACTGTGTAACGATTGTCACGAATTAACAAGACAAAAAACGATTATTTCTAAATCTGCTCAAAACTATTGTATTTTCTCTTGTTTTGCGTTATAATAAAAACAAAAAAAAGGAGGCTGTGCAATGGAACTATACAAAAAGCTTGCCGCCTTGCGCTGTTTTACACATGATGATATGGTGCAGCTCGCCGGATCAGAAAGCTCTGCTGTATGGCAGATAAAGAGTTATCTGCAAAAAGGATATATCGAGCGTGTGCGCCGCAATCTGTATGCGGTCATCAGCATGGAAACCGGACAGGCGATCCCGAACTGCTACCAGATAGCTTCCCGCGTGACAGACGATGCCTGTGTGTCCCACCACAGCGCCTTTGAATATTACGGATATGCGAACCAGGTTTTTTATGATGTGTACTTCACCACCCAAAAGCGCGTCCGCCCGTTTTCCTATGACGGCGTAAATTACTGTCCGATGGCCTACCGGGGAAATACGGACACCATAAAAACAGACACCGGCATCTGCGTGACTTCTTTAGAGCGAACCGTGATAGACAGTATAGCGGATTTTGAAAAGATCGGAGGCCTGGAAGAATTGCTACGCTGCCTTCTCCTGATTCCATCGCTTGATTATAACAAATTGCTTGACGCGCTGGAACTGTACGGCCGGGCGCAGCTCTATCAAAAGGCCGGATATATTCTTGAAGCATGGAAAGAGGAACTGTCTTTACCGGAACCGTTTTTTGCGGAATGTGAAAAACGTTCTTCTGCCAGTAAGACCTATCTCTTTGAAAAGCAGAACGATTTTGTCCTTCATAACAGATGGAAACTGTTTGCTCCAAAGGATTTGAAAACGATCATCAATAAGGGGGTAACTGATTATGATGCGCTTTGACCGCGTTACGCTTGGCAGGCAGGCCAAAGAACTCGGCTTTGTCCGTGACACATTTGAGAAGGTATGCCGCCTCGCGGACGTTCTTTCTTTTATGGAAAGCGATGAGCTACTTGCGGACAGCCTCGCACTGAAAGGCGGCACGGCAATCAATCTGACGATTTTTGATCTGCCCCGCCTGTCGGTTGATATAGACCTCGATTTCTCAAAGGATGTATCAAGGGAATCTATGCTGGCGGAGCGGGAGCAGATCAATAAACACATACAAAAATACATGGCGGCTTCCGACTATACGCTCAGTTTGAAATCAAAGCAATACCACGCGCTGGATTCCTTCGTGTACGAATATGTGAATGCCGGAGGAATGAAAGACAACCTGAAAATAGAGATCAACTATATGCTCCGATGCCATACGCTGCCCGTTTTCCGCAGACCGGTTTATTTGCCATGGAACGATCAGGAGCTTACCGTATTAAGCGTTAATCCTCTGGAAATCTTCTCCGCAAAGACGGTTGCCCTCTTAAACCGGGCGGCTCCGCGGGATTTATATGATATGTTCAATATGCAGAAGTATGGATTGTTTGACGAGACGCAGGAGCCGCTTTTCAGAAAGTGTATTATGTTCTACGCGGCGATTGCTTCAGAAACCGTGCCGGAACACTTTGACTTCGACGGTATCGACAGCATATCCGCACGGAAAATCAGGACGGACCTTACACCAGTGCTGCGCCGTGGAGAATGCTTTGACCTGGCCTCCGCGCAGAAACAGGTAAAGGATTATTTAGCCGCGATTCTAAAACCGGAAGATACGGAACTGTCTTTCGGGCAGCTATATCAATCCAAATCACAAAAACCTTGCATCTCTCCCCCTAAAATGGTAAGATAGAGAAAAAAGTTCAGGAGGTATGCCATGACCGGAAAAGAATGTATCACCGGACGCAGAAGTATCCGCAAATTTACAGAGCAGCCTGTCCCGCATGAGATCCTGGCGGACATCGTAGCCACCGCTTCTTATGCCCCCAGTTGGAAACATTCCCAGATCACCCGCTATATCGCAGTGGAGGGCGAGACCAAGGAAAAGTTGTCTCACTGTACTTCAGCTTTCCCCGGCAACGGCGCGATCATCCAAAGCGCTCCCATGGTGGTGGCCGTCACGATTATAAAAGGGCGCAGCGGCTATGAGCGGGACGGTTCCTTTACCACCGGACGCGGTGACTCCTGGCAGATGTTTGATGCCGGCGTTGCCAGTGAGGCGTTTTGTCTGGCCGCTTACGAGCAGGGACTTGGCACCGTTATCATGGGTATATTTGACCAGGAGGAGGCCTCTCTATTGTTGGACATTCCCGATGACAGAGATCTGATCGCTCTCATTCCCATCGGATATCCCGCGGAAGATCCCGTTGCTCCCAAGAGAAAGACCGTGGAAGAATTGCTATCCTACAAATGACAAATAAGTCGAAGGGATTTTCCTTCGACTTTTTTACGTCACAAAAGGCAGGGGACGCGCTGCGCTGCACACGCGGACTCTGCCGTCTAAAAACCGCCAAGACAAAGCAGCGCAGAAACGAGGAAGATATGAGACATTTAATGAGTCCGCTGGACCTGACAGCGGAAGAACTGGACAAACTTTTTGATCTGGCAGGCGATATCGAAAAGAATCCGCAAAAATACGCCCACGCCTGTGAGAGTAAGATTCTGGCCACCTGCTTTTATGAGCCCAGCACCCGCACCAGACTGAGCTTTGAGTCGGCCATGACCAGACTGGGCGGACGCGTGATCGGCTTTTCAGACGCCAACTCCTCCTCCGCGGCAAAGGGAGAAAGCGTAGCCGACACGATCCGCGTCATATCCTGCTATGCGGATATCTGCGCCATGCGCCACCCCAAAGAGGGCGCGCCCATGGTCGCTGCCGAGCGATCACAGATTCCCGTGATCAACGCCGGAGACGGCGGCCACCAGCACCCCACCCAAACCCTGACAGACCTTCTGACCATACGCAGCCTCTATGGAAGCCTGAGCGATTTCACCATCGGCCTGTGCGGCGACCTGAAGTTCGGCCGCACCGTCCATTCTCTGATCAATGCGCTGGTGCGATACGATAACGTGCGTTTTGTGTTTATCTCGCCGATAGAGCTCAAGGTTCCCGACTACATCACAGATATGCTGAAAGAAAAAAAGATCCCCTATGAGGAGGTCATCCGGCTGGACGATGTGATGCCCACCTTGGACATGCTCTACATGACCCGCGTGCAGAAGGAACGCTTCTTCAACGAGGAAGATTATATCCGACTGAAAGATTTCTATATTCTGGACGCCGAAAAAATGAAGCTTGCCAAGGAAAATATGTTGGTGCTCCACCCTTTGCCGCGCGTCAATGAGATTTCCGTGGAAGTCGATACCGACCCCAGGGCAGCGTATTTCCGCCAGGCACAGTACGGCGTGTATGTGCGCATGGCGCTGATTTTGACCTTGCTGAACATAACCGTATAACGAAAAAGAGAAAGGAATGGTTTCGAATATGTTAAACGTAGGTAAAATTGAGGAAGGTTTTGTGTTAGATCACATCAAGGCCGGCAAAAGCCTCTCCCTCTACAGCCATCTGCAGTTGGACAAGCTGGACTGCCCCGTGGCAATCATCAAGAACGCCCGAAGCAACAAAATGGGAAAAAAGGATATTCTGAAAGTGGAATGTGACATCAACACCCTGGACTTGGATATTCTCGCCTTTCTCGATCACAATATCACCGTCAATGTGATCAAGAGCGGGGAGATCGTGGAAAAAAAGGACCTGGTGCTCCCGCGCCAGATCCGAAACGTGATCCGCTGTCACAACCCTCGCTGCATCACTTCCATCGAGCAGGGACTTCCCCACATCTTTGTGCTGTCGGATGAGGAAAAGGCCGTCTACCGCTGCAAATACTGTGAAGAAAAATATTCTGAGAAGGCGTGAGCGCGCTTTACTTGGCAAACAAGTACAGATCCGCCATCTCCTCCCCTTCTCGTTTCTCACAGATTTGCCGGTACAGGCGCAGAGTCTGCGCCCGTGCCAGTTCTATGCGGGCGTCCGCTGTCGTCCCTCGTTCCCCCGACATGCCGCCCGCATAATACCCTTCCAGATAGCTCTGGGCCTCCATAAATTCTCCAAAGCTTTGCCTTGCCCGCATACCATATCCGCCTTCCTCAAAAAAGAGCTCCGGCAAGTCCTGTCCCATCAGCTCATAGGCGTGGGCAAGCTCCTGCTCCCAGGCGTCCAGATAGAGCTGCTGCCATCTGTCGCGCATATTCCCGGAGATACGCTGTTCCATCTCCAAAAAGTAAGAATCGACGGGATTGTCCCTGAGGCTCTCCGCCTCGTTTGGCGCCGGCGCCTGCTCTCTCATTTCCGCATAGAAAAGCAACAGCATTGCCGACAGAAACACAATCAATACCGACTTGATACGGCCACTCAATTTCCATTCGTAGTCTTCAAAAAAACCGATCATTCCCCTCGCCCCGTTTTACACCAAAGACTTATGTTCGTCCACATCTTCATTCTATGCGGGACAAGAGCGTCCTATTCTCCAAATCTCAGGATATATTTCTCCGGCAGCATACTTCTTTGAATATAACAAATCTCTTCGCTGCCGTCCTTATAGACGACCGTCACATTGCTGTAGCCGCTGTGCAGAACATTTTGCGACGAATATGCGTGACTTAAGCACAAGGCAAGCTCCTCGATCTCATTCGGGTCGGTGACATGGAGTCTCCACTGATAGCGCTCACCCACAATCTCTGTCGCACCGGACGTAGAGACGGCATCCACAGAATAATCCTCCCGCCGCCATGCGGCATCACTCCCTGTAGAGAAAGCAGCTCTGGCCTCGGCGATGAGCTCCTCCGCGGTAAGCGGCCGCGAGGCGTTCAGACTCAGATCAAACTGCACTTCCTGTATCTGGGAAGCATCGGGTGTCTCCACCCACTCTCCGTAACCGGCCTGCCGCAGCGCCTCCACTGTATGTTCCATGGACTCATAGACGTCCAGCCTGTACCATTGCTGCCACCTATTCTTATGCCCTCTGAGGTCGATCGTGACCAACAATCGCTCTCCTCCCGAAAGAATCACCTGCGGATTCTCCAACACATCCTGATTGTATGCCCGAATAATGGAAGTCACCATCTCCTGTCTGTCAAGAGTCTCCGCCGTCGTTTCCCTGCCTCTCAAAAATGCCAAGTAGCTCCAGTTTACCGTTTCATCCACGCAATAGGCATTTTCCAGGTACTCCCGACTGTTAAACAGCGGCCATATCACATCCAGATCCTCCTGCCTGACCAGATATTCGCGAAAATAACTTTTGCCCGTGGATCTGGTGACTCTGACCACCATCGTCTCCTCATCTTCCTCATCCGAATCAGTCCGCTCCCGTTCGACCATTCTCTCCAAAAAGGCATAGATCGCCTCCTCATCCGCAAAATGCATGTTGCCCAGTATGGTTCCATCCCGATACCTGTTACTGTTGAGAGACTGCTGATAAACTGCGATCTCTGCAACCCCTCCCCTAGGCAGATAAGTGTCATATCCCATCCAGTCTCCCCGATAAACACAGCACAGCAAAAGCGTCCCGATCAGGACAAACGCCATCTGCCCTTTGTGTGCAAAAAAACTTTTAAAATCCATGGAAAACATCACGTTCATCAAGCCAAAAGCCATCACTCCCCCCAAAATGCCGCCGAAAAGTCCCCATCCCAGATTGTCTATGTCCGTGAGCACCACAAAGAGCAGCCAGCCGCCCATCCCTGCAGATACGCTCACCAATATCCTGAGAAACGTCGTGGCGATCCTGCTCTTCGTCCCCTGCTCCGCAAGTTCCGAGCTGCGCTTTTTGTACATATGCCACGCCCACAGGCCAAGCACTATGGCGATCACAAGATTGATGAGCAGATCGACCCAGATTTCCTCCGGCGCCTCCTCCCGCAGAACCGCAAGATAGATCGAGGAGAGCATCGGAGAGGCGAAGATTACATCGCGTCTGTGGCTCAGTCCTCTGTCCCAAAAAGTATCCAGATACAGCGTCATAAAAGAGGATAGGAACGCATAGACTATGCTGCTCCCAAATCCCAGGACGAACATACTGACAATGGAGTTTAAAACATTGCCGCTGATCATCACGGCCACCAGGATCAGATTGTATAACAGCAAAAAGATCACCGTCAAGACCAGCAGACTTTCCGCCACTATCCCCATCAGCGTATATAATTCCGCCCTGCCGCCCACTTCACACAGCAGTCCTCCCGCCAGCGTAAACGCCGAGATCAGTCCCCCAAAAAAGGGCACAAACCAGAGAATGATCCCGTTCACATAACACGCTCCAAACAATACGTTTCGGCTCACGGGCAGACTATGGTAAGTATCCACCATATTTTTGTGGAACAAAAACCGAAAGCCGCCCAGACTTGCGGTCAACACGGACGACACCGCGATCAGGCTGCCGACCGCCGTCAGATAGCCGCTAAAAAAGGTAAAAATATCTTGTATGATCAGCCGGGTATCCGCCCCTGCCCCTCCCAACTGGTTTTTGACGATCAGCCATGCCACCGGCAGCGCCAGAAAGCTTTCCAGCGCAGACAGCGCCGCCATCCAGATCCGATGCCGCATATCTTCACGCATCACTCTAAAAAATAAGCGCTTTGACGTCATAACCTTTCACCTCCGTTTCACTGATAAATATCTCCTCCAAAGACAGCGGCAGAAGCTCAAAGAACACCGGTTTCAGCTCCTCCATAAAACCTTCCACATCCTGTCTCGCCCCTCTGACTGTAAAAGTGTACAGCGCTCCCCTGTTCTCCAAAGAAAGAATATCCAGTCCTTCCTTTAGCCTGGAGAGCATCTCTTCCGTCCGGATCACGCACTGTACCTTGTGGATATTCATTTTCATCTCATCCAGATCCCG
This sequence comes from Candidatus Gastranaerophilales bacterium, assembly GCA_023663225.1. GTDB lineage: Bacteria > Bacillota > Clostridia > Lachnospirales > Lachnospiraceae > Acetatifactor. The sequence continues at coordinate 36,998 of JAMPHU010000010.1, read as the reverse complement.
CTCAAACAAGATCCCTCCCTGATGGAGCAGTCCCACATACTCGCAGATATCCTCCAGCTCCCGCAGATTGTGGGAAGCGATCACCGGCGTCATCCCTCTCTCCTCCATCTCTTTGATAAAGACACTTTTCACCGCCTGGCGCATCACAGGATCCAGTCCGTCAAACGTCTCGTCACACAACAGATACTTGGTGTTGGCGCACACGCCGCAGATGACGGAGAGCTGCTTCTTCATACCCTTGGAGTAAGTGTTGATCTTGCGCCTGACATCCAGGCCAAACTTCCCCATCAAATGCTTCCATTTCTCCCCGTCAAATTGCGGATAATAAGTCTGATACATGCGCAGCATATCCCTTGGCGTCCCGTTTCTCACATAGAATTGGTCGTCAGAGATATAAAACAACTCTGCCTTGACAGCCGGATCGTCATAGACGGCCTTTTGATCCACCAAAATCTCTCCCTCATCCGGCCGATACACACCGCACAGCAGCCGCATCAAAGTGGACTTGCCCGCTCCGTTTGTCCCGATCAGTCCAAACACATGCCCCTCCTCAATCTTGGCGCTGACAGATTCCAGAGCCTTGATATCATCAAATCTTTTACTCACATTGCGCAGTTCGATCATTGCCCGTCCTCCTCATATAATTGATGCAACAGCTCCGCCAAACGCTCCTCCTTGATTCCCGCTTCCTTTGCATGCAAAGTGATATCCCGCCATTCCCGCATCACCTTACTCTGCTTATTTTCCCGCCATTCGCTCTCAGCGGTCACAAAACATCCCCGCCCCGAGACCATATACAGATAACCTTCCCGCTCAAGCTGTGCGTAAGCCCGCTGTATGGTATTGGGATTGACGGACAACTCCATGGCAAGACTTCTCACGCTGGGCATTCTGGTCAAAGGTTCCAGTCCGCCGCTGACAATGAGATGCTCCAGCTTTTCCACCACTTGCTCATAGATAGGACGTTTATCCCGATAGTCCAACAAAATCATGCTGTCTTCCTTTCCGCCTTTCTTCCCCTGCTTCCACTTACACATTGGAACCAAGTGTATTAACTCTCTTAATACACTTATACCACAATAAAAACACTCTGTCAACCAAATTGACAGTTGTTCATAGAAAAGCGCATGGAAACAGTAAATGTAAACCATGCGCTTTTTTATGCCCAAATTATTTCTTTTCCAAAGTCTGCTTCTCTGGCGCTTCGGTCCTCGGCAGCCGGATGATCACCTTGAACAGATCTCCGTCCGTGACAATCTCCATCTGTCCTCCCTGCAATTCCACCAGACTGGAGGCAATCGACAACCCCAGGCCGCTGCCCTCCATATGACGGGACTGGTCGCCGCGCACAAAACGCTCTTTCAGTTCCTCCCCCGCGGTTTCCAACGGATATTTTGACATGTTGCGGAAAATGATCTCCACCGTCCCCTGAATCTTGATCTCCACCGTCAAGTACACACGGGTATTTTCCTGGGCATACTTGCAGATATTGTTCAACAGATTGTCAAATACTCTCCAGATATGTCTGCCGTCAGCCATCACCGTGATCCGCTCCTCGGGCTGCTTCACAATCATTTCCAGTCCCTTCTCCTGGAAGCGCTGCTCATACTCTCCGACCGCCTGTGTCAGCAAAACTCCCACCTCACAGGACTGTAAATGCACCTCCAGATTCCCTGTAGTGGCCTTGGACGCCTCCACCAAGTCCTCCAACAGCTTCTTCAGCCGTTTGGACTGTCTGAGCAGCACCTCCGCATATTCGGACAGTATCTCCCGCTCTCTTACCGTTATAACGCCTTGTGCTTCCGTCTCCGTAACAATCCCACCTTCTACCTGATCCGACATGTCAGAAACCACCCCCCCTGATTTCAAAAATTCCCTGGTTTCCGTGTCGATCTCGCCCGCTATCAGGCTTCCGATCAGATTTGCATAGTTGATGATGGAGGTCAGCGGCGTCTTGATATCATGGGACACATTTGTGATCAGCTCCGTCTTGAGGCGTTCACTCTTCAAACGCTGCTCCACCGCCACGGACATCCCCTGGGCAATACGGTTTAAGTTTTCCCCATGCTGCTTAAAAGCCAGAATCATATACGAAGTATCAATCTGACTGCTCAATTCTCCGGCCGCCAGCATCTCGCTGCCTTTTTGCAGTCTTTTACACATCAGTGCGACATAGACGACCACTGGGAAAAAAACGACCTTCTCCAACATCCACAGCACGAGCGCCACGGTACTCCTGGTCAGAAAAACTCCCATCAACTCAAAGATCGCAACCCCGACAAAAACAATACATACATTTATCACAAGCGGCATTCCTCTCACCAACGCCCCTATGCCCTTGCACAAGCTATAGATCAACGTATGTCGGAACACATCTCCCATCTTCATGCGCAACGCCAATTCTCTTAAGTAGACCACCACCCATACAAGCAAAAGGGACGCTATTGCCAGTACAAACAGATACTCTGCAAAATTGTAGGAATAACTGAGCATCTCCACGATAAACATCATTGCCGTCACACCGATCCCCGCAAAAAGCAGCGTTATCAGATCAAACGGATACCTGGAAAGCACACCTCCCGTGATCCCCTCCTTGCCGCGGTGATGTCCCGCGCTGCACATCAAAAAGACAAAGCTGATCAAAACAGACAACACCCCTGCGACTGCCACAGTTGGGTACAGATACGCATACCTGGCCAGAAAATGACATTCCCGCTCCACCATCCAGTAAGCATCATGCATCGGAAATTCCGGATCCACATACAGATAATAGGTCAGCTCCTTTTCCTCGGCGACAATTTGAGAGTTCACGCTTTGCGTCGCGTGTTCCTCGTCCATCATCACAAAAGTATAACACACGAAATGATAAGGACTCTCCTTTTCCTCCTCCGACGCAAAGCTCCACACTAGCTCTTCCCCCTCATATAACTCTATGGAAAGACTCGGTCTGTCCCGCTCCAGAAAATTTCGAATCTCCGTCTCGGCCGATTCCTGAACCCGATAATACCGATTCATAATCCCCACATCATTCCATATCTGCGAAACCATCCTGTCGTGGACAAACTGCTCATACCCCTCTATATAATAGTCTTCACCTGCCATATAGAGCGTCGCAATTCCTCCCAGAACTCCGGCAAAAAAGCCAAACATCAAAATAAAAAACGCTGCGACTTTTGCCCATGTCCTCTCCACAATCGTCCCTTTTGAACGATTGACCCGCTTATCGGCCCGCTCCTGCTTTACCTGCTCCCTCTTTGCCTGCTCCTGTTTTTCCAACTCCTGTTTTTCCTGCTCCCTCTTTACCTCTTCCATAACAGCCCTCCTCACATCTTTTCCATCTTGTATCCCTGTCCCCATACCACCTTCAAATATCTGGGTTCAGCCGGATTGAACTCCAGCTTCTCCCGCAGGTGCCGGATGTGCACCGCCACCGTATTCTCACTTCCATAGGGCAAATCATTCCAAATTCGCTGATAAATCTCTCTGGGGGAAAACACCTGCCCGGGATTCTGCATAAGCAGCTTTAAGATATCGTATTCCGTGGGTGTCAGAGACACCGGATCCCCGTCCAGCGTCACAGATTTTTCCTTGTCGTCCAACTCGATGCCGCCGATTTTGACCGTATCCGGTTTCACGACGCCCGCCCCCAACTGCATGTATCTGCGCAGTTGACTTTTTACTCTGGCGGACACTTCCACCGGATTAAAAGGTTTGGTGATGTAATCGTCCGCCCCCATGTTGAGTCCCAATATCTTATCGGAGTCCTCGCTCTTGGCAGTCAGCAGGATGATCGGCACATTGCTGATCTTGCGGATCTCCACTGTGGTGATGATACCATCCATCTCCGGCATCATCACATCCAGAAGTACCAGATGAATATCCCGCTCCGCAATGCACTTTAACGCCTCTTTTCCGTTGAACGCCTCATAGAGCGTATAATCTTCATTGTGCAGATAAATTTTCAGCGCATTGACGATATCCTGTTCATCATCACAGATCAAAATGTTGTACATGGCTCTGTATTGCTCCTTCCCTCACCTCTTATGAAAGTATTGTAGCAAAATAGTTTTTAACAAAAAACCCTTGAAATGTTTAAGATTTGATTAAGATTACCGACTCCCGTATGTATTTTATCAAAACACCAATGCCCTAGTCAAAAGTGCTTATATCGGAAACGCAGACGCTGATTTATGTTTTCTTATTGATTTATTGTTGATTTATGATATATTAAACTAAGAGGTGTTTATATGAGTGAATTTTGCATTGTGTTACGAAACTTAAGAGAATCAAAAAAACTTTTGCAGAAAGACATCGCTAAAGAATTAGGTATTTTACCAACTGGCAAAGAGAACCTAATATTGATTTTTCCACTTATAGCATAAAATAAGCATGTAACGAAAGTTATAATGTAAATAAGCTTTAGGTGGTAAGCTTCCCTAGGATAAGGAAGCATCTGATACCTAAGGCTTTACTCGTTATGGAGGATATTAATGAAAACTGCAATTTTAGTTGATGGTGATTTTTACCGAAAACGTGCCGCATATTTATGAGACAGAAAATGAATTTAACAAATTTTGCATAAACAGAACCCACAAAGGAGATTATTTTTTATGGAAACACAGATTGTATATTGTGACGAAACCGGAGATGACGGGTTAAATACGTCTTCCAGTGAAGCATTTATTTTAACCAGCATATATATGCCAAGCAGTTCTTGGCAAGGAAATTATAACAACATAAAAGCGTTCCGTTCCAACCTAAAAAAGAAATATGGTTTTCATATAGGACAGGAAATGCACACGAAGCATTTTTTGACTGATAAAAATCCTTATCGAGCATATAACTGGACACCTACACAGAGAACAGAAATTTTGAAGAAATACACCCTAATGATTGCTTCACTCAATATTTCTGCAATCAATGTAATAATTGATAAATCATTTATTACTGTGAATGATTATCCAGTATTACAAAATGCCCTTACATACAATATCCAAAGAATAGAAAACGATAGCCAGGGAAACTGGAACTTTATACTCATTACAGACAAGGGGCGTATATCCCCTATGAGAAAAACAGCAAGAGCCATACGGGCTTATAATCCAATTCAGTCACAATTTGGAGGATATATTAATAAGCCTATCAAAAATATGATAGAAGATGTTCTTGAAAAGGATTCCAAGGAATCGCATTTTATTCAAATTTGCGACTTTATCTCTTATTTTGCTCATTTGTACTATTTAATACAGTACAAGAACAAAGAACTTCCTAACCGGGTGGGAAATTTGATAAATAAAGAATTTGTTGGAAGCGTAATGGCTACCTTTTCTGCCAATGGAATTTTAAATGAAAAAGCCAGTCGAGAAAAGTATGGATTGGTGATTTACCCAAAGAAATAGAAACACCACCTACGGCGTATTCACGCTTTCAGTGGTTCATTAATATTATTCCATACATATTTTTATTTGTCAACCTGAAAAAATTGACATTATATCAAAAAAACCGCCCGGCATCCCCACACCGAACGGCTTTAAACATATCCCGGAAGTTTTTTCTTGTAACTAAGCGCTTCTTTGTGATATAGTTATTGCGAGGTGATTACAATGACTATTGGTGAAAATATATCATCAAATTATAGATACCCTCACCAAACCACATATAATAACCTTGAAAGGAAGTGCATCGTATGGCATTAGCACAGGAAAACACTTACACCATTGATTATATATACGCTCTCCCAGAAGGACAGCGCGCGGAACTGATTGACGGCCAGATTTATAATATGGCGCCGCAGATGCAGATACATCAGGAACTTGTCAGCCAGTTTACAAAGGTGATCGGACAGTACATTGATGATCATGCCGGTGACTGCAAAGTCTACCCCGCCCCTTTTGCCGTATTTTTAAATGCCGATGATAAGAACTATGTTGAGCCGGATATCTCCGTCATTTGCGACAAATCGAAACTGAATGACCGCGGTTGCAATGGGTCTCCTGACTTAGTTTTACTGATAACATTCCGGCATGTATTTATGAAGACCTGAATATTAATATCTCTGATTTACTTTCATAATTCAAGCCTGGTACAACATAAATTAAACAAGAAGCCTCACCTATTTTCATCCACATAAACCTGGATACGATTTTGGATAACGCTTACCACATCATCTATCCCTTTTTGCCCGCTGTAATAAGCTCCCGCCTCTTCATTGATAATTTGAATGATTGCATCATCCACGGCAAAGAAAGGCGTTGCATCCGGAACAAGTTCAAGCGCTGCATTGACATCATCCCATGTAAATCGATCTCTGGCTATGGCAACCTCTACCCTCTCATCCAATGTCCTTTTCAAGGAAGGATAGGTAAGCCAGAGGTCTGCATAAAGTTCACTTTTCTCCTGTGTCAAGGAGTCCTCAATAAAGTCCCACGCGCTCTCCTTATGCTCCGACACGGCGGCGATCGCATACGCATCGCTGCCGATCAGAAGATGGCCTCCGTGTCCGTCCGCAGTCGGGAAACCTACATATGCAGCATCCCCTTCAAACATTTTCATATAATCCCATAACGCGTAAGGAGTTGTCTCCACTACAGCAAACAGCACTTCCCCTTTTTCCTCCTCTCTCCCACCTATCACAGAATCCGGAAATTGCCCCACATACGCAAGTACCTGTTTAAAATCTTCCGAATCGAAGCGGCAGACGCCAGTATCCCAGTCGATAAAGACATCCTCATGAAACATCAGGCAAAACTGCAGCATCTCTTCTTTTGTCACCCCGTCAAAGGCTTTTGCCTCCGGATAGCGGTCTGCAAGCGAATACAGCTCCTCCAGTGTCAGTCCCGCTTTATTGTCCATCTGCGCGCGGTTTCCCACTACAGTCTGAATCATAAACTCCGCCGGAATACCCACCAATGTATTGTCATAGGTATATACATCTAATATCCCGTCCACAAAATCAGAAGCGGCAAACGCCTCCGACTGAGCCACATAGGGAGCCAGATCCTCAAAGAGTCCCCTGTCCGCCAGTTTCCGCACATTGATGCCGGACAGATCGATCAGATCCATGGGTTCCTTGGTCAGTATAGCATTGTATAGATCGGTCAGGGATTCATAGCTTTTCACAGTGAGATGATACCTACTGTTTCCCCTGTTGAACTGTACTGCCATTGCCGCCAGGTCGCTCCCTCCGTTCACAGTGGCAAGCACCAGTTCTTCCCGCCTGGGCGCCTGTTCCGCTTTTGTCCTTCTAAGCGCCACAATGCCCCTGTCATCGTTCATCCAATCTACCACTGTGGTACACAATCTGCCGTCATCCAGCAAATACAAATTTTTGACACAATATCCGTTGATATCGCTGTCCATCCAGAGAAACAATTCTTCTCCGGCATACTCGGAGTTACTTTTTTGTGCGTCAAAACAATATCCATAGACGGCCCTGTCATCATATAACAGGAGATCATACCGGCTGCTCCAATCATTACTCCCGCCGGCCAAATCTCCGCCCTGTCCGGCAGGTTCATTTCCTTGCCGCACTGTCGTGCAGAGACCGTTGATATTGGAGAGAGGCCCGGCAACCTCCAACAGTCGGGCATTTTCAAAGTCAATTTCCATCAGGGAACATCTCATGCTGTCTGTCTTTGCTGTATGTTCTCCTGCAATATTCCTGCTCTCCTGACCGATGCAAACATATAGTTTGCCGTCAGCGCCGTTGCAAATCCCCCTTATTTGGGCAGGCTCCTGGTTCTCCGGCGAACAATAACTGACAGAACCATGATAATCCCCGTCGCCGGTATACAGCAATATCTCACCGCTATCGAGAAAGATATAAAGCCTCCCCTGCGCGTCCGCAGCCAACCCATGCAGAGAGACATTCCGCCCTGCCCGCTCTGTAATATCTTTGGAAAACAGGCAATTTCCTTCCAGATCAAACTTACACAAAAACCGTTTCATGGAACCGGAATCCGCCGGATAGACATTTGCTGTCATATACAGACCCCAATCCCTCGTAAAAAGCTGATATCCCACATCCCAGTCATTTCCTCCCTCCGGCCAGTTGATAGGGACACTTGTAAGTTCTCCATCATCCAGGATATACCGGCAAATATTTTTGACACTGTTTCCGGCATCTTCCTCCCGCGACACATAAAAGAAACTATCGCCCACAGGCTGCATCCTTTCATAGTCCGCATGTCCATCCTCCACCGTGTATACGGTAGGTACATAGACCCACTCCCGCTCCTGTGCGGTATGTATGACATTAGAAACCGCGCTTTCGTTTGACGCTGCATCGTTACCCAATGAATTATCCTTGCTACACGCAGTTAAAAGCAGTGATACGCACAGGAACAGACAAGATACATACTTCGTTCTTTTTAATTTTTTCATGGAATATCCTCCTCGTTTGTCTTTGTTTAGATGCATGACATTGCATATTCTATTCAAGGGGTGTATCCGTTTTGTATCCGGCTTTTTTACTTTGTGTTACATATTTTTATTGCAATATTGCAGTCGATATGTTATAACGTCAATATGTAGTTGAAAATTTCTTTTATTGAGAAATTTATTATAAATACAAAAGAACATGTGAGGTGAGTACAATGAATCATGATTGCACAATTTACATAGATGAAGCAGGCGATTTAGGCATCGGAAGAGGCACACAGTGGTTTGTACTAAGCGCTGTTATAATAAATGTATGTGATGAGCCAAAAATTCGCAATATAATGAATTCTATCAAACAACGCCTGAATATACATGACATACATTTTAGAAATCTCAGAAACTATGAGCAAAAAACTTTTGTAATAAGTGAATTATCAAAAGGATGCTTTGAATATCTCAATGTAATTATTGATACTTCGCTACTGAACATAAATTGTAAAAATACTACTGACAACCCCAGTATTGTGACATATAATTTTGCCTGTAGACTACTGATAGAGCGAGCATCCTGGTTATTAAGAGACACGAACCGAAAAGGAAAGATCATTCTTTCAAGCAGGGGAACCAATCGGGATCAGGAGTTAATTGATTACATCGATGACAAGCTTTTGAATTTTCACAACAATGAAATTGCAAACTGCTTTACCTCTATACAGAGCAAACAGGCAAACTCATGGGATATGCTTCAACTCGCAGATGTTTGTGCCACATCAATGTTTTACAGATTTGAGCCAAACCAGTATGGGTTTATAACGCCTTGCTACAGTATGAGATTAGAGCATAAGCTTTATCGTCATAATGGTCATATTGATAAATATGGTGTAAAATACTACTCTGACTCAATGAAACCAAACAAGCAATATTTCACTGATAGGATGATTTGCAAGAACTAAAAGAAAAAGAACCCCCGGCACGACTACCACATGTCAAGCATGCTGGTGATTTCACCCTCGTGTTATCCGGCGACGTTCTCTTTCTCTGTATTATTATGATACACTATATATATTTATATGTCAACAAACTTTTGTTCTGTTCCGACGCTGGCTCTATCATTGCTTGTTCTATACAGACGTTGTATATGCATTTCAATAACTCTCGTTATTTTTATTGCACGCAAAAAGCAGCGCCCCCGTTCTGGTAAAGCAAGGCGCTGCTTTTATAGCATAGCATTTATAAAGAGCGAAATACTATTCCACCCCAATCTTGTTCTTGATAGAACCGATGTTGATCTTCTTCAAGTATCCCACCAGCTCCTCTGACACCTCCACGACCTTCTTTGTCATGCCGTTGCAGTCTTCCACCATTCCCTTCAGACCTTTGACGTTCTCGGTGGTAACTTCGGCGTGTTCCGCATTTTCTTCCACAAAGCTTGCCATGGACTCCACGCTGCTCTCTATCACAGACTTGTGCTCGTTTAAGTCCGTGATCTCCGAATCGATTCCCTTGATGGCGTTGCTCACTTCATCGATCTCCGTATGCAAAGACTGGAAGATGACCTCCGTCTCCTGAATCTTCTTGCTCTGCTCCGCAAACGCCTCGGAAACCCGCTTGGTGATGTCTACGCTGATATTGGAATTGGCGATCAGATCGTTGACGATCTTATTGATCTGTTCCGTGGATTCCTTGGACTGATCCGCCAGATTGCGGATCTCCTCCGCCACCACGGCAAACCCTTTTCCATGCTCTCCCGCCCTGGCCGCCTCAATACTTGCGTTCAAAGCCAACAGGTTCGTCTGGTTGGAGATACCGGCAATGATCTCCGTGGCCGTATGTATCTGTTGTGCGGACTGATTGGTGCGGTCAGTCTGCTGCTTGACTTCCTCGATCGCCGCACCGCTGCTCTCACTGATGGTGATCAGCTCATCCATAATACGCTTCGCGTCGTTGCTACAGCTCTCCACCAACTCTGTGCTCCTGGTCAGCGCTTTGATATTGTTGTTGATATTGCCGATCGCCATACTGATGGCGTCGATCTTATTCTTCATATCGCGGGTATAACTCACCTGCGAAACGGTGTTATCTGTGATCGTATGGACAGAAACAGACGTATCCTGCATGGAATTTTCCATCTCGTTGAACATCTGTTGAAAATCGGATGAGATACTTTCCAGCTCTCCCGTGGCATTCTTGATTCCTTTCACAATGCCCGCCAAACCGTCCACCATTTCATTGACCTTGCGTATCATCTCGCCGATACCGTCCTGACGCTCAGCAAGCTTGTTGATCTTCTGCGTCATCTTATCCGACTCATCCCCGGCATCTCCCATATTGGTGAACACCTTAAGCACAGGCATCAAAAGCGATCGGATCGCCATCACTGCCAAGCACATCATCACGATGACTACAATCACTGTCAAGATCATGGCCAGCATAACACTGATCACATTCTTGGAAAGCAGCTCCAATATCACGATCTGCGCGATCAATGTCGGTGAAAACAATGCGGCGCAAATCCCGATAATCTTGCCGATAATACCCTTTCCTTTATTGATTGATTCCATAACCTTCTCCTTTCCGGTTCCCTGACCATATGAATCTCTTATTAATACAGTTTAATGCATCTGCAAAAATATCTCAAGTACATTTTCATCCTTACGCAAAATTCCTGTAACCGTTCAGATTATCACAGCAAAGGCGCTACCGCCTTCATCAATATCCCCATCAATTTGAGCGATATCTTCTCCTTCTTGACAGACTCCATGGTAGCCTCGCGGCACTTCTCAAGCGTCGCCTGGAAATCCGCCTCTATACTCGGGATACAGTCCGTGTCGTACTGATAGGTTGCGCACTCGAAATGATGATACAGGCTGCGGTAATCCAAATTGATGGTGCCCACCACCGCCTCCCTGTCATCGCTGACAAATACCTTGGCGTGTACAAAACCCGGCGTGTACTCATAAATTTTTACGCCCGATGCCAAGAGAGACGCATAGTGCGTCTTGGCCAGCGAGTAGGGGATCTTTTTATCCGGCACGCCCGGCAGGATCAGTTTCACTTCCACGCCCCTCTCCGCCGCAAATTTCAGGGCGGTCTCCATCTCTCCGTCCAGGATCAGATAGGGTGACATAATATGTACATAGCGCTGGGCACGGTTCAAAATATCCATGTACACTCGCTCTCCCAGTCTGTCATCGTCTATGGGATAATCGCCGTAGGGCGCCACATAACCCTTCGCATCCTCCCTCGGCAGACAGGGATATGCGAGAAATTTTTCGATCTCCGGCTCTTTGCCGTCCGCTCCCCACATCTGCAAAAACATGAGGGTAAAGGACTTAACCGCCTCCCCCTGCAGCATGACTGCGGTATCTTTCCAATGCCCGAATTTCACCTTGCGGTTGATGTATTCGTCCGCCAGATTGACTCCGCCGTTGAACGCCGTATGTCCGTCGATGACCAAAATCTTTCTGTGATCGCGGTAATTATAGTGCGTGGACACAAAAGGAGACACCGGCGCAAACACTTTACACTTGATGCCCAGTTTCTTCAAACGCTTGGGGTAACCCTTGGGCAGCAACACAAATTCACAAGTCCCGTCGTACATGACCCGCACATCCACGCCCTGGGCTGCCTTTCTGGCGAGGATCTCCAAGATCTCACCCCACATCACGCCCTCGTCCACAATGAAATATTCCATAAAGATGAAATGCTCCGCCTTCTCCAACTGCTTCAGCATTTCCGCAAACTTGTCCTCCCCCAGGGGGAAATAAGTCACCGCCGTCTTTTCGTACACGGGATGACATCCGCTCCTGCCCATGTAATGAATCAGGGAAGCCGCTCCCGGATTGGCGCTGCGAAGTCCTTCTATCGCGGCAGGCGACTGCGGTATCGCATCCTTGGAGGCGGCAATCTGGATACCAAAATACTTTTTTAACACCCGATGGCCCAGATCACTCTTAGTATACCAGTACAAAAGCGAGCCAAAGACAGGCAGCAGCATGATCACAATCAGCCAGGTGATCTTTGCCGTGGGGTCGAGGCGGCTGTTCAAAAGATACAGCACCACAAACACTGTAAATAACGCGGTGCCCCCCAAAACATGCGGCAGAAATTCTTTAAACCACTGAAACAATCCAAACAACAAAAACACCTGTAATGCGAGCAGGACCAGCATCAGTCCCATTCGGCTGAATATCGTGTGCAAAATTCCTTTCTGCCCTCTCTTAAGCAGGGTCAGTCCTTTTTCTTCTGTCGGCATATACTTTCTCTCCTTCTCCTGATAAAATCACTCGTTTGCGCCGCCTCTTTCCAGCTTCTCCTTCACTTCCGCGAGCGCCTCCTCATGCCTCTCGGAACGCAAAGTGGGGTTGGAGCGGATGATTTCCTGCTGGAAAAAATCCCGCAGGGAGCTGAGGCGGCGTCTCTCCTCCACATTGCGCGAATACCGTTTCCGCAGCTCGGCAAGCTCCTCCTTCACCTCCGCGAAGTATTCCGTCTGTTTGCTCTGGGCAAAGGTCTTGATGCGATCCAAATTTGCCTCCACACTTTCTCTCAGATCTTCCATGCGGGTGCTGACATTTTCCGTCCACTCCTCTCTATAGCTGCTCCACTCCTCGTCTGCAGCCTCCACAATGGCGTTGAGACGCTCCTGTATATGCACCAGCTCTTCCTTCGCCTTCTCCATGCGCACCAACACATCCCGCAGATCGAGCGCCGCCTTAAACGCCAGGGCAAAATCGGCGGCAATGACAATGGTCAACACATAAGTCACCCCTGTGAGGATCTCGCTCGGTATGGAGAGGATCAAGGTCTCTATCGGCTTGTGCACCACCTCCGTCATCAGAATCGTGAGAAACCCCCATGACAGGGAAGTGCCCAGACAGATATGTCCCTGGAAATTAAACTTATTCTTGGAGTAATCCCAATAGCGCACCTGAAAGAGCGCCTCCATAGTAACACCTGTTATATATTCCAGCACCGTGGCTCCCACACAACCCGCCACATACACGAGCAGCAGATGATCCTGAAAGGGCATGGACACCACCAGCATCATAATCGCGCCGCTTCCGTACAACGGCAGAAAAGGCCCCCGCATAAAACCTCTGTTGGTCCACTTCCTGTTTTTTATAGATACATAAGCCGACTCAAAACACCAGCCGCAAAAGCAATAAAAATAGAAAAAGAAAAGCCACTGTATCACCGTGTATTGGTACATATGCAAAGCTTTCATCCTCCTTTGTACAGCCTGCCGCCGTCTATAACACCTGATCTAAAACCATCATCAGGGCAAATCCGACCGCAAACGCGACCGTGCCCAGATTGGAATGTTTCCCCTCATTGGCCTCCGGTATCAGCTCCTCCACCACCACATAGAGCATGGCGCCCGCCGCAAACGCCAGCAAATACGGCAATATCGCGGTCACCGCACTCGCCAATAAGATCGCCGCTGCCGCTCCCACAGGCTCCACCACGCCGGACAGCGTCCCGTAGAGAAACGCCTTCCACCTGCTGTGCCCCTCACTCCGCAGCGGAAACGCGATGATAGCGCCCTCCGGAAAATTCTGTATGGCAATGCCGATGGCCAGTGTCAGAGCGCCGGCATACGTCACCGTTTGGTCGCCGCTCATCACTCCCGCAAAAATAGCGCCGCAGGCCGCTCCCTCGGGCAGATTGTGGATCGTCACGGCAAAGATCAGCATGGCGGTCCTGCTTAAGTTGCTTTTCCTGCCCTCAGCTCCCCTGCTGTCCACATGCAGATGCGGCACAAAAGTGTCCGCCAAAAGCAAAAAAATAATACCGAGTATAAAGCCACTCAGCGCGGGCATAACAGACCATTTTCCTTTTGCTTCGCACATCTCTATCGCCGGAATCAACAGCGACCAGATGGACGCCGCCACCATGACTCCCGCCGCAAACCCTGCAAAAATACGCTGTAATCCCGGCCTGATCTGCTTTTTTAGGAAAAATACGCAGGCTGCCCCTGCCGTCGTGCCCAAAAGCGGCACCAACACCCCGATCACAATATCCAACCGTCCACCTCACCGCCGCATCCGAAAGAATACGTTTATTCCACAGAAGTATATTGCACAGCCGCCTTATTTATTCCTGTTTTGCCATAAAAAATGAGACTGTCGCACGAGAGCCGTCTTGGCTATTCCATGCGACAGTTTTTCTATGAAATTTTCTATGAAAAATTGATCACCGCATCCCGCGGAGCCTTGGCCTTCTCTACGCTGAGCGCATGAAGCACAGGGCCTTCTCCCTGATAGTCGGCCCAATACTCCTTCGACACGGACGCAGTCACTTTCACCCACTCTTTTTGTTTCAGCGCGCCTGCGCCGGGAAATTTACACACATATCCGAGAAACGCCATATCGTCGGCGCAACAGGTCATCGCCATGCGCCCCGGTACAAAACAACCCTCCGGAAAATGCTCCGGCTTCAGCACCATCGCCACAAACTGCAGCTTTTTCCCCACATACCGCTCCAAGTGATCCATGGAGTCCAAATACCAGATCCCATAACCCTGATTATCCAAAACGATCGTATCCTGACTCAGATCATAGGGCAGATCCTCCTCAAAGATCTCGTCGATCTCACCGTTTGCATCCTCAAACACCACGTCCGCGGAAGGATTGACCGCCTTGACATTGCGCTTATAACTGTTCAGATCTTCCCTCACGTTGTCACAGCGGTTGAAGATGATCATTTCAGAGCCTCTGATCATCTCCGCCAACAGAGAACGCATGTTAGTATAATACATGGGGAAGGTAGACCCGTCCACTGTGGTGATCTGCTGTTCAATCCTCCAACTTCTGGGCAGCTTCATATTCTTGAAATTCCACATGCCGTTGTATTCCACTATGATACGCTCGGGACGATGCTTTTTCTCCAAAGAAAGCAGCCTGGAGGGATTAAAGTCCTCCTCGTTTTCAATCAACTCCACGACAGTGCGGCTTTTCTGCAAAAGCGCCTCATCGTATTCCACCTCGCCCTCCTCACAGAGCAAGAGCAAGGTTTTCCCCCTCACTTGAAAGTAAGGCTGCCCCAGGGTAAATTTGATAAATTCCGTTTTACCGCTCTCCAAAAAACCATTGATGATATATACAGGCTTCATCATACGCCGCCTTTCTCTACATTTACCGTTACGCGCGGAACAGGCTCTTAAGCTTGTCCTCGTTCAACTGAGAGCCGATGACGCAGATCTTCCCCGTCACCTGGGGACCGCCCTCTCTGACCTCCTGCTCCTCGGGAACATAGTCATAATAAATCCATTTGCCGTCCCCGCCGGAAACCATTCCCTTGGCGCGCAGCACGATACCGTACTCCCCGCTATCCAAGGCAGTAAGGATCT
Organism: Candidatus Gastranaerophilales bacterium; assembly: GCA_023663225.1. Lineage (GTDB taxonomy): Bacteria > Bacillota > Clostridia > Lachnospirales > Lachnospiraceae > Acetatifactor. The sequence continues at coordinate 21,268 of JAMPHU010000010.1, read as the reverse complement.
TCTCGATCTCCTCCCTGCTGTAGACATTGGGTGTCTCAACACCCCAACTGGAAAAGACCTCGTCCGCATCGTGATCGTGATGATGACCGTGCTCGTGGTGATGACAACAGCCGTGGTCGTGCTCGTGCTCATCGTCCTCATCATGGTCATGGCAACAGCCGTGGCCGTGCTCGTGCTCATCATGGTCATGGTGGTGGTGACAATGACCGTGCTCCTCCTCATCCTCATCATGGTCGTGGTGATGACAATGGCCGTGCTCCTCCTCGTCCTCATCATGGTCATGGTGATGACAACAGCCGTGACCGTGCTCCTCCTCGTCCTCATCATGGTCGTGGTGATGGTGATGCTCATGTTCCGGCTCCGCCTGCGCTTTCTCCATCATTTCCTTCAACAGATCGTCCAGCTTATCCGCGCCCTCGATCGTGTCTAAGACCGCCTTGCCCTCCAACTGCGCCAAAGGCGTGGTGATCACGGTCGCCTGTCCGTTGTGCTCTCTGATCATGGCAACGCACTCCGCCACCTTCTCGGGAGAGAGCTTATCTGTCCTGCTCAAGATGATCGTGCCGGCGTATGCGATCTGATTGATAAAAAACTCTCCAAAGTTTTTGAGATACATTTTACACTTGGAGGCGTCCACCACCGCTACCGCGCTGTTGATCTGCACATCCAGATCCGCCGCCACCTTTTCCACCGCCTTCAAGACATCGGAAAGCTTTCCCACACCCGAAGGCTCGATCAAAATGCGCTCCGGCGCATAAGTGCTTATCACTTCCTTCAGGGAAGTCCCAAAATCGCCCACCAGAGAACAGCAGATACAACCGGAGTTCATCTCCTTGATCTCAATGCCGGATTCCTGCAGGAAGCCGCCGTCAATGCCAATCTCGCCAAACTCGTTCTCTATCAGCACCGTCTTGCTGCCGTCCAGCGCTTCCCTAAGCAGCTTCTTTATCAAAGTAGTCTTCCCCGCCCCCAAAAAACCGGACACTACATCAATCTTTGTCATATCGCCCATACCTCTTTTCTATAATTTGCAATCGTTCGCTTCCTACTATTTTCTATCAGAATCTCCCGCTTGTCAATAAGGCGATTATAAACTTTTTAAGAAAAAATTCTTCCCTATCTGTATTCCTCTCTGACCTCCACAGCCTTCAGCCGGCAGGCCTTGCCGTCGCAGAAACTCGGCCATGTCTCCAAAAACACTTTGTCGCCCTCGTGCAGCGCGTTCACCACCACGGTGAGCTTCTCCGGAAAGTCAAAATATCCCAGGCTCAACGGCACTTGCTGCCCCGTGTAAAAGTGATCGTTGATCTTTTTCCCCTCCGGATACGTCCCCGCATAAATATCCATTCCAAACCCTTCATAATCCAGCAAGAGAATGGTATCCCTGCCGACAGCGCGATCCTCCTTGCCGGCGTAATGGATGGTCAGCTCGTAGACAGCCGTCTCCTCCGTCCCTGCGGACTGCACAAATTCCACTTTGGCTCTCTGCTCTGACATCTTGCGCTCATACAGGGTAAATTCGCCATCCTTTCCGGTCTTGACAAACCCTTCCGGCGCTTTTGTGAGTTCAGGATAGACGGCGATCTTGGTCTTAGCCTCCCCCGTGACCTTCAAGCTGCCCTCCTGCTCCCAGACATAATTTTTACTTAAGACCAGATAATCCCGCTCCAGTGTCACCTTCCAGGCATCCAAAGCCTGCGCTCTGGACAAATGCAGCACTTGCGCCGCCTTGTCGTCCACCCAGACAAACTCCGGCTCACAGTCGCCGTAGAACACAAAGACCTCCGAGCCGCCGCCCGACAATCTGCAAAAAGGAGTCGCGAGAGCATACTTTAACACAGCGTCCCCCAGGCGCATGTGATAGGGAAAGAAACCATACGCTCCGCTTTTGATGGTAACCGAGGGGAATTTGACCACACCTTCCCCACAGATTCCCTCAAACACCACATCCCGATGTTCCTCCATGGTTCTGCGCCTCTGATAATTGTTGAAAAACACATAGCCGTGCTCCCCATCATGTCTACAGGACTTTCTCAGGGTATGCATATCCTCGGGCCTGACATCCTCCGTCTCAATCTCAGCCGGCAATGCCGCCATATCCTCCCCGAAATCCTGTAAAAAGGCCGCCAAAAGCTTGATCTCTTTATAGGTGTCGGAAATGGCTCCATATTGTCTGATCGGCGCGTTAAAATCATAGTTGATCTCCGGCAGATTATTTAAGTCGCCCGCGTCACAGCTCTCCTGGAGCGTGGAGAATTTCCCCTCGGGATTACTCCCGCCGTGATACATATAATAGCCCAAAAGCGCCACGCCGCTGGCCAACTTCACCGTGGACATAGCCCCGATATCCGTCCCCGATGCCACAGGCCTTCTGTGTCCTGTAACCTGTACGCCTCCGCCCAGCTCCGCCGTCAGATAAGGGAAGCGGGACTCGTCAAAGGTCACCGCGTCCTCCACATGGTGATCACAGGCGATCAACGCATCGTTGCGCACGCTGCTGATCACATAGTTGGTGTTGGCGGACAACTCCCCTGTGCTCCGATCCCAGGGGGCCTCACAGTAGCCGCCCATGACAGGCAGCGCATCCCCAATGCAGGCGCCTCCCCAGCCGGTGGCGGTGTACAGAGGCACATCAAACCCAAGCTCTCTCGCCAGGGCGTGCAGCGTGCGCATGTGCGCCTCGCCCGCTTCCCCTTTTAAGCCGCCCACATGACCGTACTCATTCTCCAACTGCATCCCGATAATAGGGCCGCCATCCTTGTCAAAGAACCCTTCCACCTGATGGTACACCTGCTCCCAAAAACGCCGCACATAAAACAGATATTTCTCATCATTGCTCCGCAGCTTTACACCGTCCTTCTCAAGCGCCATCAACCAATCCGGAAAACCGCCGTTTCGCACTTCCCCGTGCACCCAGGGGCCGGAGCGCAAAAACACCTTGAGTCCCACCTTGTCGCAGAGCTCCAAAAATTTTCTTACGTCTCTGCTCCCTGTAAAGTCAAAGACGCCCTGCTCCTCCTCATGGTGGATCCAGATCACATAGGTGGACACGATCGTCACACCCCCCGCCTTCATCTTGCGCAGAGATTCCTCCCAAAGCTCCCACCGATACCTGCTGTAATGCATCTCTCCCATCAACGGGAACCAAGGTCTGCCATTCTTTAAAAGGCACTGACTGTTGTAGCTATATTCTTCACGTTTCATCTTTCCTCACATCCTCCTCTTCTGACAAAACCAAAATTTCGCATTGACACACAAATCGGCGGCGAAGAGATCATAACGCCGACGTTGACTTCTCCGGCCGGACATTCGATCCCCCTGACCTCATATGCCGTCCAGGCGTGTTCCGTGGGATGAATCACTCTCTCATAACATTCCTCCCCACATTTTGCGTACAATCTGACATCCACGCCGGTGGTGTCCACTCCCTTAAACTCCACCCACAGACTATATACGCCTCCCTCCTGCAGAAAAATAGTCTGTTCCAGTTTCCACCTGAAATTCTTCTGCGAACTGACGACCAGCTCCGGCTTTAGGGCAGTCTGCAGAGTCTCCTCGCTCGTCTCCATCTGCCAACCCTCCAAGCCATGGGCAAAGTTACCGTTCTCAAGCAGATTTTGCCCGCTGCGGTCCAGCTTAGCTCCCACGTCCGTTCCCTGCGCACGCGCCAGCAGCTCGTTCCACCCATTAGGCTCCTTTTCCATTTCCGCTCTGGTCGCTGCAAAGGCTCTTATCCCCTCCAACGCTCTGCCCTCCGCATCGAGCAGTCCCATGTTCTCGGCCCAGCCTCCCCCCGCGGGATCCGGCACACACAAAGGCTCCCAATAGTACACGCCGCGGCCCATTTTGTCCGGCAGGGACGCCGTCAAATGCATGACTGCCTCCAACAGCCGCCTCTGTCCCTCGGGGGTGGCGGGAAGGCCGCTGATACGGATCTGTTCTTCATCTATAAACCCTTTCGCGCTCTCCCGCCAGGCATAGGCCGTCTCCACGATCAAAATGGGTTTGTTGTAATCCCGCAGCAGACAGTCCAGGGAATGTCGCAGATCCAGATAGGTGCCGTGCCAAAAAGGATAATAGGAGAGTCCGATCAGATCAAAATCCAACAGACCGTGCGCCATGGCGCCTTCAAACCACTCATGCAGCCATTCATACCTGCCCCCCTGGTCCAAATGGATCATCACCTGCATCCGCTCCTGCCCTGCCACCGCTCTGGCTCCCTTTATGCCCGCGTTCACCAACCGCACCATTCCCTCATAATCCGGCAGTTCTCCTTCCGGAAACAACAGGCCGCTGCGGATCTCATTTCCGATCTGAACCATGTCGGGAAGCGTCCCTTGACGCTCCAGGGCAAGCAAGGTATCCCTTGTATAGGCAAAGACAGCCTCCTCCAAAGCTTCCCTGTCTAACCCCTCCCAGGCTTTCGGTTTTCTCTGATTGGCGGGATCCGCCCAAAAATCGGAATAATGGAAGTTCAACAAAAAGCTCATGCCGTTTTCTTTACTCTTTTTTGCCATCTCCAAAGTATGCGCCAAATCGCAATATCCCTTGGACCTCGGCTCATTCTCCGGCTCATTCCAGATGCGCAGCCTGACGGCGTTTGCGCCGTGCTTTTTCAAAAGGGCAAAGGGTTCCATAGCTGTGCCGTCCTCGTCCTTAATTTGCATCCCCTCGTCAAGGTACTGGGGGAGACCGGAGATATCCACTCCTTTATAAAAATCCAGCATACTCACTCCTCTCTTTTCCGCCGTCCTACACGATCGTACTCGTGGATTTTCTCATTAAGATCTCGTAGTCCACCATCGTTTTCTTTTGATACTCTTTCCCCGTGAGAAAATGGATCATCTGTTTACAGATCTCGTTTCCCACCTGCCTGGTGGACACATTCACCGCCGTGACGGAGGGAGAAAAGCAGTCCAGATTGGGATTGTTATACAGAGAAGCCACCGCGATATCCCGAGGGATCCGATACCCCTCCGCCTGCAGATGGGACATCACCCGCGTGCAGATCACATCGTCCCCGCAGATAATACACTCCACCCTACTGGCGATCAGCTCATAGATAACGGCATTTAAAAGTTCCATCTTCACCGGACCGACCATAACCTTCTGCTGTTCGGGGGCGATCCCATTTTTTAAGAGCGCTCTGCTAAATCCCCTGTAACGGCTCTTATTGACGAGGTACTCCATATTGTCGATCAAGATTGCAAATCTCCGATAGCCTTTTCCCACCAACAGAGAAGTGAGTTCCTCCGACGCCGCCTCATTGTCCGTGTCCACCTGGATCACATCTTCTCTGTCACAATTTCCCGTCAGTCCCACAGGGAACCCCTGTTCGATCAAATATCGGATCGCCGCATCGTCCTCTAAGCTTCTGGTGAGGATGATGCCGTCCACCTTCCCTTTTTCCACCAAAACCCGTATCCCCGACGTGTCATTCACCGTGTCCGTAGTGATCAAAACATTGTAATCCAAAAAAGTCGCCGTCTCACAGACGCCCAAAATACACTCCTGAAAATAGTTGCCTCCGTTCAGATAGACATCTCCCGGCAGGACCACTCCCAGATTCTTGGTGGCAGTCAATCGGGCCTGCTCTTTGTCATTCCCCTGCTGCCTTGCAAATTCCTGTATTTTCTGTCGGGTTTCTTCCCCGATCCTGCCCTTGCCGGACAGAGCCCTGGACACAGTGCTTTTGGATACGCCGAGTTCTCTCGCCATCTTCTCTAATGTCATAGATCGCTGCCCTTTCTCACCCTTACATAGACAAAGGGTTGTCACATCACAGCGGATGCAACAACCCTTGCCAAAAAATGCTTACTACTGCTTAGACTCGACATACTCCGCTGCCTGCAGCTCTAATTCCGTAATGATATCGCGGATACCCGCTTTTTCCATTGCCGCTCTGAACTCTTCCAGAGACTTCTCCACATCGTCCACCAGACCGTTTACCAGCGGATCGTAGTAGGTCGCCACAGCCGCATCCACAGCCGCCATCTGGGTCGTCACATTCGTGTTGTCAAAGTTAAAGCCGTCATATACGTGCTCTTCCTTTACATGCTCATTCCAGCTCGCCAACATTGCATCATAAGTATCGTCCAGAGGAGTCCTGTTCTCAATGTACTCCGTTCTCTTGATGTCATTGTTCATCCAACCCCAGTTGCAGTTGGAGTCAACGCCGTAGTTGCTCTCATCGAGCACCTTGTACTGATCGTCGCCGACTGCCTCCCAATGCTTGCCTTCAATACCGAATCTAGTCAAGTCATTGATCTCAGGATTGGTGTAAAATTCATTGAGAACCATCATCGCTCTCTCAGGATTCTTGCTGTTGGCATTGATCGCCATACCATTGTTGATATAGGAATTAACCTTCTTGTCCGCGCTGGTGACAGGATCCACTAAAGTCACATTCCAATCAGGGTTCTCCGCATTTGCCTGCGCCGCATAAGTCTTGCAACTTCCCAGGTTCCAGATCATGCCCGCGGTCCTGCCGGTGAGCAGACCGGTCTGTCTCTCATCGTTGGAGCTGAGCACATCGGGAGACCAGCAGCCAAGGCTTGCCAGCTCTTTCATCTGCAGACAATACTCCTCAAATCCTTCCCAGTCAAGAATATAGGTAAAATTCAGATCGGAAGGATCCTGGGTATGGTACAGGATCAACTCGCCGGACTTGGGAGCGCCGCCGGTGATGGCCATTCCCTGCGCCTGGAAATACTGATACCAAGGGCCGCCCTGGCTTGCGTACACGCCGTCTGCCGCGCACGCCTTGTAGAACGCAACCAGCTCATCCCAGTTGGTGATATCAGAGATTCCGTACTTCTCCATCAGATCGCCGCGGACAGCCAGCACATCCTGATTGAACTCATTCTGATAGTTGGGCACCATGTAGACCTTGCCGTCGATCCTCGCCTGGCTCCAGGCCATCTCGGGCACGACCTCCCAGATGTCGGGAGCATAGGTCTGGATAAACTCCTCGCTCATCTCATAGAAACCGCCCATGGCAACCGTCGGCTCATAATGTCCCCAACTGGACGCCGTAAAGATCAGGTCAAAGTCCTCTCCGCCGGAGAACAGGAGGGAATATCTCGTATCATGGTCGCCCCAGGAAAGGAAATCAACGGAGATAGAGCAGTTGAGTTTCTCCTCCAAAATCTTGTTGATCTCCGCGTAGACCTCGTCAAAATCCGCCGTTCTGTCGCCGAGCAGATACATCTTCAGATCCACATGCTCGGAGGTATCGATCGCCCCCCCGCTTCCTGATCCTGACTGAGAGCCTGAACCGGAAGACTTGCTGTCATCGTTGCCGCAGCCGGCCAACAGTCCGACTGTCATTACCGCACTCAAGAGAAGTGCCGCTACTTTTTTCATTCTCTTTTTCATAGAAACCTCCTTTAAATTTATGTAATCATTTCATAATTACCATAACACATGTCATCCTTTTACCGCCCCTATGGTGATGCCCTGCACAAAGTACTTCTGTACGAGTGGATACGCCAGGACAATGGGCCCCGTGACCACGATGGTCAGCGCCATCTTGAGGGTCTGTGTGGGCAGGGACATGGAACTTACCACCGCGCCGCTGACCGTACCGTTGGCGATCAGCTTTTTGTAACCCTCGATATCGTTGATCCGCTTGTAGAGGAAATACTGCAGCGGCCACTTTTCTTCCGTATTGATATACAACATCGCATTGTACCAGTCGTTCCAGTACGCCAGAGCGATAAATAAGCCCACCGTCGCCAAGGCCGGTTTGATCAAGGGCAGCACCACCTGCACCAAAGTCCGAAATTCTCCGCAGCCGTCGATCTTGGCGGCGTCGATGAGAGATTCGGGTATGGCCATGATGTAACTCTTCATAATCAGCAGATTGTACACGCTGAACAAGAGCGGAAGCAGCAGGGCCAGATAGGAGTCTGTCAGATGAAGGGTCTGTCTGATCAACAGATAGTAAGGAACCAGACCGCCGCTGAACAGGGTGGTAAAGTAGAAGAAAAAGGAAAACACGTTCCTCCACTCAAATTCCTTTCTCGCCAACACATAGGCGGTCATGGTCTGCAGAGCCAGGCCCAGCGCCGTCCCAGCCAACGTCAGGCAGATCGTGGTCGCATACGCCCTGATCACCACCATGGGCTGTTCAAACACCGTCTTGTACGCCTCCAGAGAAAAATCCTGGGGCAGCAGGCTGAAACCGTTTTGTATGATCGCCTTCTCCGATGAGAAGGAACCCGCCAATATCATCAAAAACGGGATCAGACAGATCAGCGCTACTAAACCGCAAAAGGTATATGCGATAATATTTAACACAATAACGTCATTGCCTTTTTTTACCTTTCCCAAATGATTGCTTGTCGCTTGCATCCTCGCACCTCCTAGAACAATGTATAATCGCGGTCATAACGCCCCACCAGCTTATTCACCAATATGACGGTGATAAAGCAGAGCACCGACTGGAACAAACCGATCGCCGCGGACATGCCGAAATCCTGATTGGTTGTCATAACCCTGAAGGTCAGGGTGTCGATCACATCCGTGTAATTGTAGAGCAGACCGTTGGTTCCCACCAGGTTGTAGAACATGTCGAAATTTCCTTTGAAAATACCGCCCACGGAGAGCAGGAACAGGATAATGGTCGTGGGCATGATCATGGGAATGGTCACTTTGAAGATCCGCTGGAACACATTTGCGCCGTCGATGGCCGCCGCCTCATAGATCGAGGTGTCAATCCCCATGATGGCCGCCAGATACATGACCGAACCGTAACCGATCCCTTTCCACAGGTTAAAGAAAGTCAAAATAAAGGGCCACGCCTGAGGCGTAGTGTAAAAGGTGATCTTCTCTCCTCCCAGAGCCACGATCAGGCTGTTTAAGAAACCGTAGTCCGAACTGAAGATATTGAACGCCATAACGCCTACGATAACCCAGGAAATAAAATAGGGAAGGAACATCACAGACTGGCTGATCTTGCGGAAATACTTGCTATGTATCTCCGTCAACAGGATGGCTACCGCGATCTGCGCGATCGTGTTGACACAGATAAAGACGATATTGTACAACACGGTATTCCTGATTACAAGTCCCGCCTGACCGGACTTAAAAAAGAACTCGAAATTTTTTAAACCGTTCCAGTCGCTTCCCCAGATGCCGCCCGCGTAAGTGTACTTTTTGAACGCCAGCACGACGCCCGCCATCGGATAGTAGGCAAAGACCAAAGTGTAAATGACCGACGGCAAAAGCATCAAAAGAAACGCACGATACTTGTATACCTTCTTAAAAAACCCTTTGACTCCGCCATTTTTCTTCGCTACAGCTTTACTACTCACGATTTCATCTCATCTCCTTTTGTTGCGCGTTTGTTGCGCACATATTTTTTGTTTCTTTGTACTACTTGACTATATTTTTATTATATTATTCTATTTTTTTGTCGTCAATACCCTAGTCTACAAAAAACAAAGACCTCAAAAGTATAATTCCAACAAAGGATTCTCCATTTTTGCGCAACTTTATTTCTATTTGTTGCGCACATCAACTTGCTGATACATGGCGTCCACAATACTGTAGGGCAACGCCGCCAACACGCGTTCCTCCTCACTCATTCCACATAAGATCCCCAGAAAGCACCCAGACTCATCGTAGACGCCGCTGCCGGACATCCCCGCATCCGCCGTTCCGCTCAAAAGCATCATATGTTGTTCAAAATCTTCCACGTAGATCCAACTCTCGGACAACAGCGCAAAACGATAGCCAAAACCATTCTCATTGTCGGGGTCCGCCAAAAAAATACTTTGCTCGCTCTCAAGGCGGTCAAACCGCTCTCTGTCCTTCTGCGCAACCGCATAGTTTTCTTTATAATTCTCCGGCAAATCCTCGCCAGACACCATTAAAAACGCGCAGTCCGTCTCCTCGAACGTCTGGTACTTTGCACATTCGGCCTCCCATCCGTCATAGAAAGTCACCTTCACCCGCTCTCCGGCGTCCGCCAGAACATGGGCGGCCGTGACAATCGCAAGTCCGCTCTCTGTCGCCTCGTAGACAACGCCGCTTCCGGACCATTTTCCCGCATCGATCCGCACCGCCGCCGTCATCGCCCTCTGAAGCCCATCCTCCGCGTCCGCCTTAGGGTCCCAAAACGCCTCCCCGTCCGTCTCTGTCAGAAGCTCTCCAAACGCTGCGCTCATATCCGCCTCTGTCCCTGACCGCTCTCCAGCCTCCTCCGGCACGCGGTCTTTCGCGCTGCCCTCCGCACAACCTCCGCACAAAATCGCCGTCAAAAAAAACGCCGCCAACACCGCCCTTGTCCGCTTTTGTCCCGTGTCACCATATTTTCCCATGCGTCCTGTCCTCCTTGACCGCATCTATGTCAACTCAACCTCCGCGACATTCGCCAAATGCTCATGCAAGCATGGCGCTCGGTTCATTGCCCTCGAAAAATAAAGGTTGTCACACCATAGCCGTTGTCATATCCGCTATACCATATTTTGTGACTAGCCACCGCTTCGGAACAAAATATGGTATAGCGGATATGACTGGAATTGCTATCCTGCGACAACCTTAAGCTGTGTAAGCAAGACGATAAGCCGGGTTATGTCATTGGATGATCATCTATCTACTGCGGCTGTCGCCAGCCGCCTCCAGCGACCTACCTGAAAGCAGGCCGGGCAAGCCTATTGCTCTCTGCTTGGTCTTGCTTCGGATGGGGTTTACATGGCTCCGCCTGTTGCCAGACGGACGGTAGTCTCTTACACTGCCTTTCCACCCTTACCGGATAAACCCAAAAAGGCATCCGGCGGTATCTCTCTGTTGCACTATCCTGGGAGTCGCCTCCACCAGACGTTATCTGGCATCCTGCCCTGTGAAGCCCGGACTTTCCTCAACTGCCGCCTGGCAGCCGCGATCATCTGTCTTACTTACACGCCACTATTATAGCGTTCCCCGCCGCAAAAAGCAAGCGTCTACTCACGCCGTCCGCTCGGTCTCGTCGAAATGCTCCTCGCTTCCCGCTCTCCTGCCTTCGCCTGACCCAAACAGCCTCATCATCCACTCCAACATCAGTTGATAGCCATACACGGCGAAAGGGAACATCATCACATAATAAGGAAAAATGTATCTGGCCTTGGCCTCATAGACAATACTGAACAAAAAGCCGCCGATGATCGTGATCGCCAGCACATGCTGTAAAATATTGCTGTCCCGCCTCACGGCAAACAGATAATAGCACAACATCCCCAAAAATATCACAAACTGCCAGCGGTTGCAAAATGCCAACACTCTCCCGTAATACTCCCCGCCAATCCGATACGCCAGGGAATTTTCGTCATATGTCCCTTCGTAAGCCTGCTGGCTGTTGAAAAAAAGAGCCTGGTACAAGGGTTCGTTCCACTGAGAGAGAACCTTCTCCCGAAAAAACAGTTTCGCATAATCCGGATTGGCCACCAGAAAATCAATTCTCTCCTCTATTTCTAGCTCGGCAGCCTGTCTGGCCCATATTGTGTCAAACTCACATTCGGCAAAAATAGCCTTACTGTAATCGTTATACCAACCGTAGTAGTTCCACTCTGTTTCCTGAAGCCCCATGGCCACCCAGCACTGAATCGGCATCCCCTCCACATGCTCCACGTCGGAGCGCAGCTCATACATTTTGAAGATCCCCTGATAGGAGACCTCAAATAAAATAACAGCTGATACTGCTGCCAAAATAATCCTGATATCCTTGTTTCTCAGCGCATACAGCGCCGCGGCAATACACAATGCCACCAAAAGAATCAAAGAATGTTTCCGGAACAGCAGCGCCAACACCACAGCCGCCACCATAAATACCAGATATCTCCATTTCCCCTGTTTGGCATAGACAATCAGCATCCACGCGGCCGTCAGCGAACAAAAGATACTGGGGATGTCCCCATAACACCAGGGCGTATAGAAGATCAGAGGAAGACAGCCAAACATCAACAGATTGTATCCCACAATCACAGCCATGTGATCTGTGAGTTCCGAGACAATGCGGTATCCCACATACACGCTCCCCACCGCCATCACAGCGCAGCACACCTCAATGGCAAAATAATTGTAAGCTCCCACAAACACAAACAACAGCTCACACAGCGCTACCAACGCCAACTGGTGAGGATAGATCCCCATGTAGGAACCCTTGTAGAGAAAGTGGTAATCTCCCTCCAGAAAATAGGATGCTCCACCGTACACAAACGCCTGGTCTCCCACCGGCGTCCTGTCCGCCGACAGGATCCACCACGCGCTGACGCCGCCTACCCAGAGCATGGCGGCAATCACCGTAACCCTGCATACGAACAGTTGTCTGTATATATCCAGCCGTCTCTCCGCAAACAACAGCGCCGCCAGCACCAACAGCGCCAACAGCGCCGCCAGCAGGTTCCCCCATATGGAATCCCGCTCGATGCTCGGCATCTCATTTCCACCCGGACACATATAATAGGTATATCTCATGGCATACCACGCAAGTCCCAGGAAAATAAGACCTCCGACAATCCTCACAACCCAGTTGCCCACGCGGTACAGAAAATCTGCCGATTTCTCCCAATCCCACATTCTCGTTTCTCCTTCGGGAATACCCGCTTCCTCATTTGTCGTCTCACCACTTTGTCAATGTTTCAAGAATTGCCTCTCGATAAACAGCACGAAACTTCGAAACCCCATAGCGGCCACCGGAAACATCACGATATAGTACGGAAAGATGTACCGAGCCTTCGCCTCCCATATCACACTCAGAAGAAAACCGCCGATCACATTGATCACGAAGATATGTTTCACCAGATCGTCATCACTGCGGATCCCCCATATAAAGTATAAGAGCATCCCAAAATACAGCACCATCTGCAGCCTGTCGCAGATCCGCAGCAAAGGCGACAGCAAATCCGTATTTAATCTGTAGACCAAGGAATCCTCTTCGGGCGGCTCATTCGGATCATAATTGTCGCCAAAATATAACCCCTGATATAGCGGCTCATTCCACTGGGATAAAATCTTTTCGCGGAAAAAAAGACGTGCGTAAGCGGGATCGGCGCGAAATACCTCCATCCGCTCCTGAAAATCACGGCGAAATACCGCCTTGGCAGCCTCTTTGTCGCAATTATTTTCGATGTACACGGTATACTCGTAATTATCGTGATCCCACCCGTATCTGCCGGCGCTCTCCTGCACGCCGAGCACAATCCCGCTCCAGGCGGAAAGCCCATCTGACTTTTCCAGGCCCGAGCGCAGCGCATAGATCTGCTGTACGCCCGCGCCGGCAAGATTCGGTATCAGGGCCGTGCAGAGCGCCGCAATCAGCAGCTTCCAGTCCTTTTTGACAAAAGCGGAGAGAGACAGCGCCAAAACCGCCGCGATAATCAGAACCATCGAATTGGCTCGCAACAGATAGGCGACCGATAAAAGGATTGCCCCCCCGATCAGCCAGCGGACATGACGCTTGTTATTGTAACGAAACAGCATCCAGATTCCCCACAGTGAAAAGAAAACGCCGGGAATCTCACCATACATCCAACTGGTGTAAAACGCAAGCGGAAAACAGCCAAGCATCGTCAGACTATAGAATACCGCCAAAGGCATCCCGTCATCTAACTCCCCAAGACACAGATAGCCTGCCAGGACGACCCCCACGGTCATAACGGCGCACATCACCTCAAACGCATAAAAACAATTTTCTCCCGCCAGAGCATATAAGATCTCCACCAGGCCGATCAACCCCAGTTGTCTGGGAAAACGATCCACATAACCACCCGGCGTCAAAGAAGCGTATTCCCCATGAGAAAAATCAAGGGCCCGCCAATATATTTCCGCCTGATCGGCAAGCGGCACCCTGACAGCGGCATGAATCCACCAGAAAGCGACGATCCCGATCCACACGGCCGCGACAGCCACGCTGCCCCATATCATCCATTTTTGCACCCTGTCGGGCAGCTTTCTCTCCAGCCACAAAAGCGCCGCCATCCCTGCGCCTGCCAAAAGGATCACCAGAATATTTTGCAGCTTGGAATCAGGGACATTAAAGGGCAGTTCAATCCCCAGCGGATCCATAAACTGTGTCCTGTAAAACGCATGCCAGGACAGATAAGCAAAAATAAATGCACCGATCACGGCAAGCGCCCCTTTGGAAAATTGGTTTACCACTCTTCTGACCCGATCCAGGCCTTTTTCTTTCTCCTGCTCCATCGCTCTTGTTCCTCTTTCTCTGCGCGGTCTTACACTCGAAAACAACTCCCGCCCACAAATTCCCGACAGATCGAATTGTTGGGCAGACTTTCACTGGGCACGCTCAAAAAATAATCCAAAAATTTCAACAGTCTCTTGGCCTCATGGTACTCAGGGACGCCCTTGGGGATCTGGAACAAAAGCCTCTCCGCAAATGGTTTCAAAACCGCCAGCTCATAGATCAGAGCGGAGTTGAACATGGCGTCCGCCTCCTCCTGGAAGGGGAAAATATTCTGCTCCTCCCCTCTGCGCACGGACTCCCACATGCCGAGCGTCCGCGCCGCATCCGATCCTCTGGTTCTGGCATCCCGCACCATGCGGCGCAAGAGCCTGCCGTCCGTGGTGGGGATCCGGTTGTGCTCGTCAATATTGATGCTGGTCAGCGCGCTGATGTAAATTTTGTACTTGCTTCGGTTGGGCAGCTCATAGGACATTTTCTCATTCAGTCCGTGGATCCCCTCGATCACAAGGATATCCTCCTTGCCAAGCTGCATAAAATGTCCGTTGTACTCTCTCTGTCCCGTCTTGAAATTAAAGGTGGGAAGTTCCACGCGCTCGCCGCTTAAGAGCCGCACCATATCTTCATTGAACTTCTTGACATCCATAGCTCCCAGACATTCAAAATCGTAATCTCCGTTCTCATCTCGGGGCGTCAACTCCCTGTTGACAAAATAATCGTCCAGCGCGATGGGGTGGGGCGTCTTGCCCAAGGTGCGCAGTTGCACCGACAGCCTGTGGGAAAAGCTGGTCTTGCCGGAGGACGAAGGGCCGGCGATCATAACAAATTTGACGCCCTCCCTGCTTGCGATATCCTTGGCAATCTCACCGATCCTGCGCTCCTGCTGCGCCTCCTGCACCAATATCAGATCGCTCAGCGAATCGTTACAAATCTGATCATTCAATTCGCCCACATTGTCCAGACCAATCTGCCTGCCCCACTCCTCGGCTTCCCTGAGCGTCCGATACAGCTTTTTGCTCTCCTTAAAGGGCGCCACCTTGTCAGGCTCCTTTCTGCTCGGCAGCATCAGCATAAAACCGTCGTCGTACAAGGTCACGTCAAACCACTTCACATACCCTGTATTCGGCAGCATATATCCATAGTAATAATCAAAATATCCTTCGATCTCATATACATTCACGGAGGAACTTCTGCGATAGCGGAAAAGCTTCTCCTTGTCCGCCATCCCTTGTTGACGAAACAACTCTATCGCCTCGTCCAGCGGATAGGAATGTTTGATCAGGGGAGTCTTTGCCTCCACCAATTCCTGCATACGTCCCTTGATCTTCTCAGCCTGCTCTTCTGTGACGTCAAACTGCCCTCTGGGATTGATAAAATAGGCGTCTCCCACAGCAAAATCCACCCGACTGTTGTGGGCCGTCTCCGCCCCAAAGCAGTCATACACCGCTTTCAAAAACAACATGGTGGCCGTTCTCACATAGGTCTTATGACCCACCGGATCCCGCATGGTAAAAAACTCCAGATTACAGTCCTTTGTCACCTGTTTGAACAACTCCCTGATCTTGCCGTCCACAGACACAGCGGCGATCGCGCTGCCATACTGTTTTTGATACGCCTCCGCGATCTGTTCAAAAGTCGTCCCCGCGGGATAATTTTTGGTCTCGCCATTTACCGTAACTACACACATACGTCAATCCTACCTTTCCTTCTGTCAGAATGTCTCAAACAGCGCAAGCGCCTGCCTGTATTTTGCCGTCTCCGCTGCAAGGAGCCTGATCCGCTCTCTCGCGCTCTCACTCTCCCTGCCCGAAAGCGCGCTCTCCAAGTTGAGCAGTTTCTTAAACCCTGCCGTCAGATAAGCGTGCAGACAGTCGTTTTGCTCCCACAAAAGTCCCATGCCAAAGGCGTCGCACAGCTCTGTGACCGCCTTCTCCTCATTCTCCCATTTTACGCACTCTTTTCCCCAAAAACCGACTGCCCGCAGACGGCCACACAGTCCGTCAAACATCTCTTTCTGCCTGGCGCGCTCTGCAGCGTCCGCTCCCCTGCCAAGAACCGCCTTCATGGGGAAATAATATTTCCCCCCTTCCACCAGCGCCTCCTCGCGCAAAAGAAAATAGCCGTTTACACGCAAAAATGCCCGAAATTCCGCCAGTTCCGACTGCGGCTGCAAAATCAGCTCGTCAAACGATTCCGTTTTCGCTTTGTCCCTCTCCAAGATCCTTTGCATCAGTCTGCCGCCCATGCCCGCACAGATCAGGACACTCGCCTCGCCCGTCCGATAAGCCTCCAAACCGTCCGAAAGCCGTATCTCTATGTAAGGTTCCACTCCGCAGTCTTTCACATGCTCTCTCGCCCCCGCCAACGGCCCCTTCCGCACATCCATGGCAAGCGCCTTGGGACAGATTCCCTGCCGGATCAAAAAAATATCCGCATAAGCGTGGTCACAACCCACATCCACTACCGTCTTGCCGGGCGTCACCATGCCGCAGAGCGTCTGTAGCCTTCCTGAAAGAACGGGTGTGTTTTTATCCTCGTCCATCAGTCCAGATAATCCTTCAGCTTGCGGCTGCGGCTGGGGTGGCGCAGCTTTCTCAATGCCTTCGCCTCGATCTGACGGATGCGCTCCCTGGTGACCTTAAATTCTTTTCCCACTTCCTCCAGCGTGCGCGCGCGCCCGTCGTCCAGTCCAAAGCGCAGACGCAGCACCTTCTGCTCTCTCTCCGTGAGCGTGCTCATCACTTCCACCAACTGCTCCTTCAACAGGATAGACGCCGCCGCATCCGCGGGCACGGGCACATTGTCATCCTGGATGAAATCTCCCAGATGACTGTCCTCCTCCTCGCCGATGGGCGTCTCAAGAGACACCGGCTCCTGGCTGATCTTTAAGATCTCCCGCACACGCTCCACCGGCATATGCATCTCCTCCGCGATCTCCTCGGGAGTAGGTTCCCTCCCAAGCTCCTGTAGCAACTGACGACTGACGCGGATCAATTTATTGATGGTCTCCACCATATGCACGGGAATACGGATCGTCCTGGCCTGATCCGCGATCGCTCTGGTGATGGCCTGACGAATCCACCAGGTAGCGTAGGTGGAAAACTTGTAACCCTTGCGGTAATCAAACTTCTCCACAGCCTTGATCAGACCCAGATTCCCCTCCTGGATCAGATCCAAAAACAGCATACCGCGCCCCACATAACGTTTGGCGATGCTGACCACCAGACGCAAGTTTGCCTCCGCCAGACGTTTTTTCGCCTCCTGGTCCCCCTGCTCCATCTTCTTGGCCAACTCGATCTCCTCGTCCGCGCTGAGTAAAGACACCTTTCCGATCTCTTTTAAGTACATGCGGACAGGGTCCTCAATGCTGATACCTTCCGGAATGGACAGATCCAGATTCTCCACATCCACTTCGTCCTCATCCGTCAAAATGATCTCCTCATCCTCCGTATCATCACCTTCCGTGATGCGCAGCACGTCCACACCATTTTGATCCAGATATTCCAGCACCTTCTCGAACTGCTCTTCCTCCAACTGCAGCTCCGCAAAGAAATCCCCGACTTCCTGATATTCCAGGACATTTTTCTTCTTTCTCGCCATGTTCAGCAGCTCTTTTAATTTTTCTTCAAATTTTGCCTGTGTGTTTTCATCCATCTTCTGGTTCCATCCTTCCCGGAAAAATTTACCGTAGTATAATAACCCATTAATAATCTTAACCCGCATCCAGTGAAATATGCGTTCTTGCAAGCTCCTCGAGAGCTTTCTTTCCATCAATTACCTGTTTTAAAGCATTTACATCTGTTCCCATTTTAGCGGTATAATATTCATAACTGTTTCTTTTTACCGAAAAAAGGATGTCGTGAAAGGCTTTTTCCCGCTCTTTTCCCGTATCCAGCCGCGGCAGACTGGTGTTGAAGAGCGCCGCCGCCTCCCGCTGTTCTTCCTCCTCCTCGAACATGCTGATGATACCGGCAGGACTGTAGCTTCCCTGCTCTAAGTCCGCAAACAGCCTCTCCGCTACCTTTCGGTACAGCTCCTCCGTGAAATCTTCCGCGGAGATATACTTGCGGATCTTCCCATAAAGGGACGGCTCGTCCGTGATCCAGGTGATCAACAGCCGCTGCGCCTTCTTTGCACTCTCCTCGGAAACGTTCTTGGGCCGGCTGCCAGACCTGGGACGCTCTACGGGCCGCGCCGCGCCGGTCTGGGCCGCATAGCTCATCACCAGCTTCCGCAGATTCTCAAAACCGATCTGGTACTTGTCCGCCACCGCCTGTAAATAATTCTCCCGCTCCACATCCTCCGTAAATTCACAGAGCTTGCGGGCGATCTCCCGGTGAAATTTCGTCTTCTGCTCCGGATCCTTCTGATCGTACTGCCCTTCCAGGATACGGATCTCAAAAAAGAAGCTGTTCTCCGCACGGTCGATTCTCTCCTGGAACGCCTCTCTGCCCTCGTTTTTGATAAACTCGTCCGGGTCTTTGTAGGGACGCATGTCGATCACCCTTCCGGTCAGTCCCGCCTCCCGCAGGATCCCGATCCCTCTGAGCGCCGCCTTCACGCCCGCGCCGTCGCTGTCGTAAGCCAACAGCACATTCTCCGTATAGCGGTGCAGCAGAGCCGCCTGCTCTATCGTGAAAGCCGTTCCCAGTGAGGCCACCGCCTGCGTAAAACCCGCCTGGTGCATGGCGATCACATCCATATATCCCTCGCACAGGATCATGTTGCCGCTTCTCGCGGTTCTGGCGAAATTCAGTCCGTATAGATTCCTGCGCTTGTCAAACACCGGCGTCTCCGGAGAATTGAGGTACTTTGGCTCGCCGTCACCCATGACACGCCCGCCGAAACCGATGACCCTGTGGTTGATATCCTGGATGGGGAACATCACTCTGTTCCAAAACTGGCTGCGCAGACCATGACGTTCTGAATAATTGGCGATCCCAGCCTCCTTGATCAACGCATCCTCAAACCCCTTGCTCCTCAGATACTCCACCAGCGTCTCGCCGCTCTTGCCCGCGTAACCCAGTCCAAACCGATGGATGGTCTCGTCAGACAGCGCCCGCTTCCGCAAATACGCAAGTCCCGTCTCCCCGTGCGGGGCGCGAAGCTGATAATAAAAGAATTTGGCCGCCTCCTTGTTGACTTCCAAAAGTCTGGCGCGTCTCCCAGCCTTCCTCCGCGCCTCCGCCGAGTCCTCCTCCTGCGGCAGCGCCACGCCGGCCTTCTCCGCCAACGCCCGAATCGCCTCCGGAAAGGTGAAATTCTCATAGTTCATCAGAAAAGTGAACACATTTCCCCCTGCCCCACAGCCAAAACAGTGGTACATCTGCTTGGCGCCGGACACGGAAAAGGAAGGTGACTTCTCATTGTGAAACGGACACAGTCCCCAATAACTACCGCCCTTTTTTTGTAATTTTACATAACCCGACACGACTTCCACAATGTCGTTCTTCGTTCGGACTTCTTCTACTAATTCTTCCGGATAAAACATTCCAACCGCCAATCTGTTCTTGTAAACCCTGTTCCCAAAGGGACTCTTGACTTTATATCTGCCAGGATTTCGGTATGTATATCTCCTGATACACCGCTATGGCAAAACGATCGCTCATAGCTCCCACATAATCGCAGACCACCCGCTCTCTGCTCTCTCCTTCGTCTAAGAGCGCGAGAAACTCCTCCGGCAGATCGTCAATATGCTCCAGATAATGATGGTACAGCGTATCCATCAGCATCTCCGCCTTGTCCTCCTCGCTCTTGGCCGCCGGATTGGTGTAGACGCGTTCAAACATAAACTGCCTGAGCTGCTTCATCGCCTTTTCCACAGGCTCGGACATCATAATGTCATTTTGATTCATACTGGTGGTGATGATATCGTGGATAAAGTGATCCAGTCTCTCGCCCGGCGAGGAACCCAGCACTTCCCTGATCTCCTCCGGCACATCGCTCTCCTTTAAAATACACCCCCGCACGGCATCGTCCATATCGTGATGGATATACGCGATTTTGTCCGCCAGCCGGACGATCTTGCCCTCCAGCGTATGAGGCTGCCCTGTGGTCTGGTGATTTAAAATACCGTCTTTGACCTCATAGGTCAGATTCAGACCCTTTCCGCCTTTTTCCAGACGTTCCACCGTGCGCACGCTCTGCTCATTGTGCCGAAAACCAAGCGGACATACCCGATTCAGCGCGCGCTCACCCGCATGGCCGAAAGGCGTGTGCCCTAAGTCATGAGCCAACGCGATCGCGTCCACCAGATCCTCGTTCATCTTGAGCGCCTTCGCAATGGTCCGGCCTGTCTGCGATACCTCCAAAGTATGCGTCAATCTGGTACGGTATTGATCCCCCTCAGGGGTGAGAAACACCTGTGTCTTATCCTTCAGACGCCTAAATGCCCTGCAATGAACCACACGGTCCCGATCCCTCTGAAAAACGGGACGAATATCACACTGAGGCTCCGGCCTCTCTCTCCCCTTTGACTCCATACTTAAGGAGGCATAAGGACTTAAATACTCTTTCTCCCTCTGTTCCAAACTTTCTCTGATTGTCATATCTGCCTCACATTCTATAAACCCTATTTTTATATTCTGCACACGATTCCAAAATCCTTTTATGATTTTGCATATTATTGCAAAAATAATGGACAGCACGCTTCGCGAACTGCCTTATGCTAACAACGGGCAGCACGCTTCGCGAACTGCCCTTATGTTAAACAAAAAAGGCGCTTGAACCAAATCAAACACCTTTCATGCAGGAAAAGAGACTTGAACTCTCATGGTATTGCTACCACACGGACCTGAACCGTGCGCGTCTGCCAATTCCGCCATTCCTGCGAACAAAGAATATTTTATCGCGTCGTGGGGGAAATGTCAATAGGGAATTTGAAGATTTTGTAATTAAAAGTAACAGTTCAGCCATAAAATAGTTGCTTTTTAGCCAAGGTCGTAGCAAGTGTCATTGTGCGGATGGTATATTCCAACGCAGACACGCTTTCGCTGCACCTCGCTCGTAACGGTACATAAGCTGACAAAGTACGTCAGCTAAGTACCGACGGCTCGCTAGCGTCTGCTTATGGAGTATACCATCCACACA
>JAMPHU010000109.1 GCA_023663225.1 Candidatus Gastranaerophilales bacterium | reverse complement strand
CGCTCTTTTTGAAAATTTATCATCTGACGCCGGAAACGACAACATTGGCTTTACAAGTGATTCGTTTTCACGCGCTGATGTGCATGATTTCCTGGGTGCCGTCCTTTTCTCTGCCAAATACCCTGCGGGCGGCGGGCGATGTGGTGTGGACGATGATCATTGCCATTGTGTCAATGTGGACTTTCCGTATCATCACGGCTTACATTTTCAGTTATGCGTTTCATATGGGGCTGATGGGGATCTGGATCGCTATGACCATTGACTGGACATTCCGCGCAGTCTGCTATACCTTGCGATATCGCGGCAGCAAATGGGAGACGATCATGCATAAAAGAGAATTGCAGGGAAAGTGATGGCAAAGTGTTTGACAGGCATTTTAGGGCTGCTCTATAATTGAAAAAGAGACACAAACGGGAAAGGACAGGAGTATGGAGAGAGAAACGGTTGTCGTATTGGATTTTGGCGGGCAGTACAATCAGCTTGTGGCGCGCCGCGTCAGAGAGTGCAATGTCTACTGTGAGATCTATTCTTATAAGACCGGGTTGTCGAAGATACGGGAGATGAACCCGAAAGGCATCATTTTGACGGGAGGACCGAACAGCTGTTATGAGCCGGGAGCCGCGACTTGTTCGGAAGAACTTTTTCAAATGGGAATTCCCGTGCTGGGGCTGTGCTATGGTGCGCAGCTGATGATGCAGATTTTGGGCGGTAAAGTAGAAAGAGCGCCAATCAAAGAGTACGGAAAGACGGAACTTTTTGTGAACGATAGCTCGCTTTTATTTGAAGGTGTGGGACAGGCCATAGACGGTGAGGCACCCGGCAAAACGCATCCCGATCATGAGAATGCCAAGAATAAAACCATTTGCTGGATGAGCCATAATGATTATATCTCCAAAGCAGCGCCGGGATTCGAGATCGTGGCGCATACGGCGGACTGTCCTGTCGCTGCGGTGCAGAATGCGGAAAAAGGACTCTATGCGATCCAGTTTCACCCCGAAGTGCTGCATACCGTGGAAGGCACGAAAATGCTTTCCAATTTCGTTTACAAGGTTTGTCACTGCGCGGGAGATTGGAAAATGGATTCTTTCGTGCAGCAGTCGATCGAAGCCATCCGCACGAAGGTGGGAGACGGCAGAGTGCTCTGCGCGCTTTCCGGTGGCGTGGATTCTTCCGTGGCGGCAGTCCTTCTCTCCAAGGCGATCGGCAGCCAGCTGACCTGTGTCTTTGTGGATCAGGGACTTCTTCGCAAAAATGAGGGGGATGAAGTGGAAGCGGTCTTCGGACCGAACGGAAATTATGATCTGCATTTTATCCGTGTCAATGCACAGGAGCGTTTTTATCAAAAGCTGGCGGGGGTGGAAGAGCCGGAGCGGAAACGGAAGATCATCGGAGAAGAATTTATCCGCGTGTTTGAGGAGGAAGCCAAAAAGATCGGCGCGGTGGACTATCTGGTGCAGGGCACGATTTATCCCGATGTGGTGGAGAGCGGTCTCGGCGGAGAGAGCGCGGTGATCAAGTCCCATCACAATGTGGGCGGTCTTCCCGATCATGTGAATTTTAAGGAGATCATAGAGCCGCTCCGCGATCTGTTTAAGGACGAGGTGCGGAAGGTCGGGCTGGAACTGGGGATTCCGGAATATCTGGTGTATCGGCAGCCTTTCCCGGGGCCGGGGCTTGGCATTCGGATCATTGGCGAAGTGACGGCGGAGAAGGTGCGCATCGTGCAGGATGCGGATGCGATCTACCGAGAGGAAATTGCCAAGGCCGGACTCGATCGGGAAGTCAACCAGTATTTTGCAGCGCTCACCAATATGCGCAGCGTGGGCGTGATGGGGGATGAACGGACTTATGACTATGCCGTGGCGCTGCGGGCGGTCAGGACGATCGACTTCATGACGGCGGAGGCGGCGGAGATTCCGTGGGATGTGCTGCAGCGGGTCATGGGGAGGATCATCAATGAGGTGAAAGGGGTTAATCGGGTGATGTATGATCTGACGAGTAAGCCGCCGGGGACGATTGAGTTCGAATAGTAAACAGAGAGCCGGGAAGCCGCATAAACAGCAGACTTTCCGGCTTTCTGTGTGGGGCGTGATACCTTTTTGATACCTGAATTAGAATTAAGCTTGACTAAACCATTCTTTATATACTGATATGGTACTGGCATATGTAGATTGATTAGTAGCATAAAAATTCTTTTGATTATCATCGTTTACTAATTTATAAATTTCTTGTTTATACAGTTTTTCAAAACGAACCTTATCAATTTTTCCGTCAATATACTTGCCGCAGGCTTCTTCATAAGCATTTCGATACTGTTCTTCAGCCGTAAAGTATGCTTGCTGAAGTATGGTGTTATCTGAATTTTTTTGCAGTTCAACTGCATAATGAGTTAATTCTTTAGTAGCATCTGAAATAAGACTTCTAATTTGGGTTTCAAATGCTCCTTGTGCAGTCAAAGTTTGGGTTGATACCATATCATTATATCGGGTAGTTAATTTTATATACATATAAAGATTGATTGCCGATATAATAAAAGAACAGAATGAGATGATAAGCGAAAAGATATTCATAAAAATACTCCTTTATTGTTTTTTTGTTTCTTGAGCTTGCGCTATCAGTTTTCGGACTTCTCCCATAAGGGATAGTGTTGCGGCATTATCAAAAGATTCTAAAATCATGCGTAAATCGCCAATTTCATCTTCTAAATAGCGAAGAATCTGGCTGATTTGTGAGGAGGTAATAGGTTGTCCGTCTACTTTGCAATTTAGTATGGTAGAAACAACTTGAATTACATTTTGTTGTGTAGGGTTTTCAATGAGCAATGTGGCTTGTTTGTGGGCAAATTCTTTAAATGTCATAGTGTTTAATCTCCTTTTCTATTCTTCTTCCACTTATAACTATTATTTTTCTTATCATTTCCCTTTTCATCAACACTACTACTCGTAGCAGGCCAGTTGATTTTCCATTCAAAATATTCGTCCTCGGAAATCTCACCGCTTTTCAACTGCTCTTTCCGCAGACACCACTCACGCATAAAATCATTGACCAATCCATACTCCAACCACATACCTACTGGCGGATGCGCAGGCCAATCATCATTGTCATAGTAACGCACCGACTTATCATCGGAATGATTGGTTTTGCCGGGATTACGGACAAGCTGAAATAAATGGATCGTGCTACGGTCATCTTCATCCAGCCAAAGCAATGTGAGCATAATATCTTCGGCGCAACCGGGAGTAACACCAATAAAATGGATATAATTGACGTTCAGTATTTTTGCCATTTCCATTAAAGTGTTGTTTTTGGGAACACGATAGCCGGATTCATACTGTGCGATACGGACATCAGCATTGCGCTCCTCATATCCTAATTTTAAGCCTAATTCACGCTGTGTCAAGCCCCGGAACGTGCGTATTCTCTTTATCCGTTCTCCTAATACCATAATAGTCTTATCCT
>JAMPHU010000108.1 GCA_023663225.1 Candidatus Gastranaerophilales bacterium | reverse complement strand
GTTTTGAATGCTTGCAAACTTTCTCATGGAGCCAGTCTCCTTTATTGCTTTTGCCTCTTGAGAATGGCAATACCAACTGTTATGTCGGTCTTGATCAGGTCACGGACATAATCACGCAGTTCATCAATGCCAAGATCAGCAACCGCTTTTTCCGCATCAGAAGCACCGCCAGTCTTGTATCGCATATAGGCCAATTCGCGGATTTTTGCCTGGATCGTGCTGTTGTCCATCCACTCATAGGGAGTGATCATAGATGCCTTGTTTTTCAAATAAGAACGCACCTGATTAACATCCGGGAGTAGGTAAGCGAAATCACCGATGACACGTTCACACATACACTTGTCGCGTTCTGCAACTGAGGAAAGGCGGTCATAGAAATCGCTGGTTTTCAGCCATTCCTCTGCTGTGGTAAATTCCACTTCTGACGGTTTGCTCTTATGCAATATCGTGAACACTGCTTTTGCTTTCTGTCGTTCGTTGTCATCGAACATACAGAGAATGGGGGTAGAATAGATGCGTGACCATTCAGCAGGTGTCTGAGTTTTCGTCCTATCGTGCCACAGTTTCCCAAGACGTTTTGACCGCTGCGCATCTGTATAATCGCTTACCTTTGCCTCTACTGTCTGGAAGAACTTCTCCGAAGTGTCGCAGAAGACACCTGTTACCATGTACGTGCCAAACAGTTCAGTGATGTCTTCATCGCGCAGTTCACTGATCCACCCCTGAGCAATGCGGCGGAACACCTTTTCTTGGTTACTATAGAGGTAATTGAAGTCATTCTTTTTCTCCTTGAGCAGATCCAAGAATCGCTCCTTTTTCATCTCCGGGATGGTATTGTCCTGACTCTGCCGAATAGCATAAAGGATATCGAGCAATTCTTTCAGGTCGCCAACTTCCGCAGTCATAGCCTCAAGACTGATGCGGAAGTTTCCAACACGGTCTTTCCAGTTTCTTACACAACCTGCAAGAGTGGCGGCAGGCGCAATCATCGTATTGCTTTCAGCGATGATGCTGTATTCGATGATAGTCTCATCGATCTTCACGTTGGCGGTATCGGGAGACCAGACCCAATTGGCCTCGTCCGCATTAAATTTCTTTTTGACTTCTGAGATATAATTTCCGTTATCCTTGATGGTTATTGCCAGGTTGGGCAGTTCACCATCGCGATACTCGTCCAAGTACGCCTTCATGCCTTCCCGGCACTTCTGTGAAACAAACAAACTTTCCAGATCAGACACCAGGCTGGGATATTTCTGCATCAGACGCCCGATCTCATTTGCCAAATCGCTCTCTGTTGCATTTTGTCCAAAGTTGCGGATATTGGCGATGCCGAGATACCTGTCAATGACATCAGCAATGACTGCTGTATCCGTCTGAAGGCTCCCTCCGGCAAGAATAGATTTCAGTACCCAAATGGGGAACTCCAGCTTCTTCATGCCCAACCGAATCACTCCAGCGGCGGCGTCCACACTGCCACAGCGTTCAGTGCTTTCGTGGAATATGGAAGCGGTACCCTGCAGGAAGATCCGCAGCTCTTCGCTCATGGTCACGATAGCTTCAGGGCGATATCCTGCCTTTGGCGTAACCACCTGATCCAACGCATTTTTGATGGCCGATTTCATCAGCTCAACGCTCATGGGGCGAGTCGTGCCGTTCGACCAGAAGTACTCGTCGCAAGCATATTCCTTCAACAGAAAACCCAGAACAAATGCGGAGAGGTTTGAGGGGGTAAGGCCGAAAGGCCGCTCCGACAAAGCGCTTACAATGTCCGTAATGAACACAGGGGCGCTATTATCAAAACCGGCGTGGATGATCTCCTCCACTTTTTTCTTCAGCTGCACGATAATCAGACTCTGGTTGGCTGTGTCACCCCAGTATTTGCCTTCGACCTTCCACGCACCTTTTAGGGCAGTGGACAGTCTGGTGGCGGGATTGCCGGAAGTAAAAGCTCCCTTCTCCGTTTCCGTCAGACCGCACTCTGCACCTTGGCCCATGGCGGAACGAGTGAACATCGTTGGGTTGACAGCATACCGCTCAATACCGAAAGGATACATCTTTCGGTCAAAGTCCTGAAGGACTTCAGCCATGGAAGTATAGCCCATGCGCATCTGCCCATTCTTATGTGTCATATCATAGAGTCGGAATTCGCCCGCAACGACCTGATCTTTCCAACTGGAGAGGTTCTTCTGTGCATAGGCCGCAAATTGACCGGACTGCTTCTTATCGCCCTTTAGATAGTATTCGCTGTAGGCGCGGTTTGTAATATAAGTCTCGATGTATGTAGCAAAGGTGTTTGTCGTTGCGTCCAGCAGGAGCAAATTCTCTGGAACGCCGTCCTTCATCGCATTCTGGATCATCCGGCCAGCTTCACTGCGCTCCTCGTCTGTCATGGCTAGAAGAATGCAAACCTCATAGTGATCCGGATCGCTGTGCGCGCGACTCCTTGCATCACGAAGACCGTTCATGAACGTTTGTGTGCTTCTCGGATTGACATAAAGCATGGTCGCAGTAAAGTGCCCGATCAGATTATCCGGAATGCGTAGTGCCTGTGCAAAGCCAACCGCTTCCACCAAGTCCTTGGTGGAAAGCTGAGCGCGGAGCCTGTTTTTGATTTCTTCAATGTCCACACCGCCGGTCGCCTTGGGGATGACACGCATGGCACCATCCTGCATAGGTTCTTCAAACAGTACGGGCTGGAGAGGCGGCTGGCGATGTACCATTGCACGGGCAATGTTGGCTGCTTTGCCCTTAGACCAACCCGTACCAAGGAAAGCAAGGTCAATATTCTCATAGGTAGGTGTCAGCATATCTGCTTCCTGCACACGAGTACAGATCGCATTCATCAGGAGTACTGTGCGTAAGACACGCTGCTGATCCAAATCAAGATGATATTCACTGGTCAGTGTATCAAAGTTGTTTAAAATGGTCAGAGCATCGGAATTCATGTTTCCGCCCGCTTTGGCATTGAAGAAATCCCAAAGCATATCGACGGTCATCAAATTGACCTCGTTATTCATCGGGCCATTGTGGTTGATGTACCACTTGAAGGCGCGACATGTTAGAATATTCTCGTCAGTGTCTTCAATGCGTTCAGCGTCTGGATCACGTGCCACAATGAAGTCGAACATACTGC
The DNA here is from genome assembly GCA_023663225.1 of Candidatus Gastranaerophilales bacterium. Lineage (GTDB taxonomy): Bacteria > Bacillota > Clostridia > Lachnospirales > Lachnospiraceae > Acetatifactor. The sequence continues at coordinate 525 of JAMPHU010000108.1, read as the reverse complement.
GCTGGCTGGAAGTGAAAACGCGGGAAATATGTTTCAGCATCAACGCCGCATAAGGATGAAGCGGCACAATCTCCTGCAGGTCGTTATCACTAAGGACGGTCTTTGTTCCGGCTTTCGCATGTTTTTTCGCACCAGCTGTAATACGAGTCCGCACATCACCCAGTCGGCTGTTCAAGCCCGGTTTTACGATAGTTAACCATTCCTTTTTCATTTCTGGGTCGTCAGTTTCTTTCATGGCTTGTGCCATGAGCTGAAAGGCCATATTATCTGGAAGTTCAATATGTACACGAGGAGAGATGAATCGGTCACTGATCTTGGTACGATCAGACTGGTTGATGATCAATCCGTCACTCTCGTGCGTCACGATCACGAAATAGAAGGGCTTGCTGAAGCTGACATGAGTCAGAGTCTGGAAACCGGTCAAAGAATTCTGACAGTTTTTGAAATACTCGGAAAATTCATCCCAGATGAAAACAATAGCGCCGAGCCCATTTTTGTCGATGACATCCTCCAGCCACGCAGCCA
>JAMPHU010000107.1 GCA_023663225.1 Candidatus Gastranaerophilales bacterium | reverse complement strand
AGTTCTCCTGTTGTCATTGGTCTTTTCATTGTCTCATTTCCTCCTTAAAATTAAATATAAAAGAAGCATTCCGGCGCACTGAAATGCTTCTTTTTGCCTCAATATATTCAAAACATTTTACACATTCTATTCTTTTAGAACAGAACATACCCGCCAAGGAACTGACCTATTTCCAATAAATCTTCATCCATTCCTCTGTTTCTATTTCGCCCTCCCTTCTGCTTTCCTCCCTCATCTCCTGTATCGCAAGACACACATCGACCGGCTCCTTTCCCTCTGGAATCTTCATATTTGAATTTGTTACCGCATTGATTATCTCGACCGCACTTCTCTCCACCTTCTTGAACCTTTGCTCATTTTTGATAATCTCTTTTAATTTCTCTTTATCACCAGAATATTTGATGTACTTGATAATTTCACGCATACTGGTCTGAAATTCATCAAATTCTTTATCTGTCAATCCATTTGGTGCTATCAGACTTATGTGATAATCTGCAACATATTTAAGAACTTCTTCTCCGCAATCTGTATACATCTCTTTCAGGCTTAATGATCCATCCCATTTTCCTGAACCGAAATAGACCACAACTGTCAATACAGGGAGCAGCCGGTCATTTATAAAGCCTTATTGCTCTTCAAACTCCGCAAAGCCTTGAAAACACAGGGTTTTATAGACATATTAAATTTCATAAAGATATGAAAACTGCCTTGCACATTACTTTTATCTTATAACCTCACATATATAGCTTTCGGCCTCTGTATATTCCGCTTCTGTATATCCATACGAAATAATCTGCTCTTTGGTGGCATTGGCTCTGATCATTCTCTCAATAGCAGCAATCCGCTCTTTTATGATTCCCTGCTCCTCTCCCCTCTTAATACTTTCCGCCGCAATAACTTCTGACCAATTACACATAAGCTGGATCCTCCCTTCCAATTCTGTAGTCATCACCATTCCATATTCATCCATCAATATACGTTTCTTCTCTGCTGCATCTTTCGAAGAAACCAATTCTTCCAACATCGCAATCAATACATTTTGAGATTTTTTATGGTTTCTCCTGAAGTACAATTTCTCCTTTTCTTATATTGACAATGATTCCCTTCATCAAGTCTGTATGATACGGATCTTTCTTATTCCCAAAAACCGTTTTTCTGTCAAAGCTTATTTCCTCAATAGAATCTTCCATTACATCATTATCCATACAGATCCAGATACTTCGTACCTTTTTCAAGTTGTCAAAATCGCTATGGAAAAACTCTGTCTGTTTTTGTGCCGAAATCATTCTTGCCAGATAAAATACAATTCTGTTCTCCAAATGATATCCCAGTTTACCTGTATCTGATGACTTCTGAGCCTCAATATTAATGAGTATCTTAATTTCCTTTTCCCTATGATATGCAGTAAAGCGGATATCATAATAAATAATACCTTCTCCGGGAACATTATCTTCCGTTATCGTTCCCTTCACACGTCCAAAATTGGACAGCCCTGCATCCACTGGCTTTGTCCCTATTTCAATATCATCACCAATACAGTCCATAATCTCCTGAATATCCATATCCCTGAACTCGTCAACCGTATATTTCAAAATTCGTGATAGTATCTGCTTATCTGCAAGCAAATATTTTACATTGGTATCATATGCCGAACCAAGATCATTTGTGGCATCAACTGCCTGTGCTAAATTTGTTTTTATCATCTGTCTCCTTTCTCTCTATATATTATATGTGATATGGACAATAAAATCAATTCTTACAAAATGGGATTCTCTGTGCGGAATTTTCTGTGTTGGAACTCTTTTTCTAAATCAATATTACCGCACCAATTTGATATAGATATGTAGAAACTTACATGAACCTTTATTGATTTTCAATTTTCGAAAAGTATTGAAAATACTGGATTTTATGGGCATTTATGAAAATCCGTGGAGATATGAAACCAGGCTCGCGTATTACAAATCCCGAGTTCCCTTTATAGGTTTTAAATGTATTTTCATCCATCAGAAATACATGTTCATAAACTCATTTTGCATTTTTTTGTTCAAGGATTCTGTTCACGATTGTCTCCGCGTCAATCCCGACTTCGCGGCGCAGTATTTCCACATTCCCATGCTCCACATATTCGTCAGGGATATTGACTGTGATCAGCTTCGTCCCGGAATAGTTCTCATCGAGATAGGCCCGCACTTTCTCGCCAAACCCGCCGCTTGCCACATTCTCCTCCATCGTCACAATCAGCCTGTGTTCCCTGACAGCCTCGTCCAGGATCCCTGTGTCGATCGGCTTGACAAAACGGGCGTTGATGATACTGCAATGATACCCTTTCTTCACAAGTTCACCGCGCACTGTAAGCGCTGTCCTGACCATGCTGCCCACCGCCACAAGCGCGATATCCCGCTCACGGTAAATCCACTCTGCCTTTCCAAACTGGATCGGTTCCCTGTACTCGCGAAGCCCGTCATAGGCCTCACCCCTTGGATAGCGGAGCGCGACCGGCCCCTGGAAAGCCACCGCAAATTTCAGCATATCGGACAGCTCCCATTTGTTCTTGGGCGCCATAATGTGCATATTGGGTATGGAAGAAAGATAGGACAAGTCGAAAATTCCCTGGTGCGTCTCGCCGTCACTTCCCACCAGCCCAGCCCTGTCAACCGCAAAGACCACAGGCAGATTCTGGATACACACATCGTGTAAGATCTGGTCATAGGCCCTCTGTAAAAAAGAGGAGTAAACTGCCACCACAGGGCGCAGGCCGCCCGCTGCCAGTCCCGCTGCAAAGGTCACCGCATGCTCCTCGGCTATCCCGACGTCAAAAAACCTGTCGGGGTACATATTGCGGAACCGCTTTAGCCCTGTGCCGTCAGGCATCGCCGCCGTGATCGCCACAATATCCCCGTAGCGGTCTCCCAGCTTGCACATGACCGTCGAAAAGACATCCGTGTAGCTTGACTTTGTCTTTGGCGTGAGCGGCAGCCCCGTCTCCACGTCAAACGGCTCCGCACCGTGAAACCGCGCCGGATGCTTCTCCGCAGGCGCAAACCCTTTGCCCTTCTGCGTGATCACATGCACCAGCACCGCCGATTTGCAGCGCTTGGCCTCCCGGAGCACCTTCATCATGGCATTGATGTTGTGTCCGTCCACAGGCCCTAAGTATGTAATTCCCATATCCTCAAAGAGCATACCCGGGATCACCAGCTGCTTGACGGAGCTTTTCGCCCTTCTGATACCTGTGACGATCGGCTCCCCCAGCTTTGACTCCATCAGGGAATTGTAAATTCCTTCCTTTATGTCCAGATATTTATCCGCTGTTCTGATATTGTTGAGATATTTCGACATGCCCCCGACATTTTCTGAGATAGACATGTTATTGTCATTTAAAACGATGATAAAATTCTTTTTGAGACGTGCGGCATTGTTCAACGCCTCGTAGGCCATTCCCCCGGTGATCGAACCATCGCCAATGACAGAGATGACTGTGTGGTCCTCATGACGGAGATCGCGCGCATTTACAAGCCCCAGGCCTGCAGATATGGACGTAGAGCTATGTCCTGTGTCAAAGCAGTCACACTCGCTCTCCTTTCTCTTGGGAAAACCACTCATACCGCCATATTTCCGCAGGTTTTCAAAGCCTGAACGTCTTCCTGTGAGTAATTTGTGCGTATAGGACTGATGCCCCACATCCCACACGATCTTGTCCTGCGGCAGATTCAGGCTTAAGTGCAGTGCCATGGTCAGCTCGACTGCCCCGAGATTGGAGCCAAGATGCCCCCCGGTGACACTGAT
>JAMPHU010000106.1 GCA_023663225.1 Candidatus Gastranaerophilales bacterium | reverse complement strand
GATAGGATATGCCGAAACCTTCCAGAAAGGTATCTGCCCCATTGAATCTGCGGACGACAGCCGCCAAAAGCGCGGCTGCTGCAATAAGCGCCACGCCTTTTCTGATATAGTCGGCTTTGGTGTAACGCTTCTCCCTGTCCTCGATCAGTCCCAGCTCTATGCACCTTTTCTTTATGGCAGGAGGGTAATCCCCAACGGATGTCAATGGATTTTTCAATGTCACAGAAACAATGACAGCCGTAAACAGCACAATTCCGATCAGGCTTTCCATAAAAATCGTCAGCATAGTCTCCTCCTTCAAACTAAAGTTAGTTGTTGCTAACTAATTTTCAGTTTACCACACGCTGCAAAATATGTCAAGAAATCAACGCGGCTTTACCGTGCCTCCCTTTTCGGAAAAGTGTTCCCATTGTTATTTTCTAAAATCTCCATGAATAATCATACACTTCTTGATTTTCTATACAACTCTCCAACTTGGAATTTAATAATTATAAATAGGATGATTCAATTATTTTTCAATTTGATAACATACCTCTGTATGATCTCGCCATAAGTATCACTAAAAAATTCTGCTTCAAGTTCTCCGTTGCACTTCTTGATAACGCTTGCAGAGCCAATATTGGCTTTGTAGCAGGTAACGATTACATTCTTGATCCCGATTGTCCTGCAGACCTGCAAGGCATCTTTGAGCATAGAAGTTGCGTAGTGCTTTTTGCGTTCGGTCGGTCTAACTGAATAACCGATATGACCACCTTCCCTTTCTAAAAAGTCGTTTAACGCCAGACGGATGTTTACCATGCCGACGATTTTATCGTCTGATTCCCTTACATAAAAATAAGTAAGTGCAGGCACTTTACCTTCGAGGATATTTGCTATATCAATGTCCCCTAAAACTTTCCCCAGCCATTCTTCATAAGTCGATTTCCTCAAATACCTGTCCAGGCTACCGCTTCCGTTAATCTCAGAACCATATGTATAGAATTCATTTATATACTCAATTGCTTTGCTTTTATAAGCTATACTGGGAAACACCATTTTCATATTGATTCTCTCCAAATAAATACCGGTTTAAAGTTTTACTATGTTTTTATACGTCAGAAAGGTATCTTTATAGCCAAGACAAAATTCCATCTATATCTGGTGTCATGAAATTACCCCGCCCTTTTTCATATTCGCTAAGATAGTTCTGACAGGCATTTACGATCTTACTTTCATTCTTATCCAAGATACTTTTTACCATTACCAGATAAGCGCTTTTCGATATTTTGTATGGATGTACATACTTTCTATCCATCGGGAACAGCTTAATGTAATGCACTCCATGTCTTTTTCCTGGCTGTGTAAAAGCATTAGGGGGTAATGGGAAATACTGACTTCGGGGTACATTTTTAGCTATGTTGGAACGAATGGGAACCACGAAGGTATGCTTCTGCCCTTTATATACTAAATCGACAATCAAAACACACGGCCTACCTTGCTTATCATAAAGTAATTCTCTATCGGTTCCATACTTTTTGCATTGTGCAAAGAAGTCTTTTTCAACTGTCACCAACTGCATCTTTTGTATCTCCTAAAGTAGTATAAGCCGCCATATAGGCAGCTTATACACATACTAGTGAATGATATTCTAAATTCAAGTCCCGTCATTCGCGGAGACCAAACATACTAATGAATGATATTCTAAATTCAAGTCCCGTCATTCGCGGAGACCAAACATACAAGTGAATAATATTCTGGGCGTTATTCGCGCCGAACAAATCTCTTTGTTCACTTATAGTATACGCAATTTTCCTATCTTAGTCAATCATTTTCGCTAAATAAATCATTACACGATTCCCTGCGCGGTCATCGCATCTGCCACCTTGAGGAAACCGGCGATATTGGCCCCTGCGACATAATTGCCCTCCATGCCGTATTTCTTAGCCGCATCGTCCAAATTGTGGAAAATGTTCACCATGATCCCCTTCAGCTTGGAATCCACTTCCTCAAAGGTCCAGGAAAGTCTCTCACTGTTCTGGCTCATCTCCAGAGCGGAGGTAGCCACACCGCCGGCGTTGGAAGCCTTGCCGGGGCAGAACAGGACGCCGTTCTTCTGGAAGTACTCTGTAGCCTCCATGGTCGTAGGCATATTTGCGCCCTCAGCCACCGCAAAGCAGCCGCCCTCGACCAGCGCTTTTGCATCTTCCAGATCCAACTCGTTCTGTGTCGCGCAAGGAAGAGCGATATCGCACTTTACGCTCCATACGCCGTGCTCACCATTCTTCTTCTCGTGATACTCGGCGCTCTTTCTGGCAGCGGCATACTCGGTCAGTCTCGCGCGCTTGACCTCCTTGACTTCTCTGAGCAGCTCCACATCAATTCCCTCGGGATCATAGATCCAGCCGGTGGAATCGGAACAGGTCACAACCTTAGCGCCCAACTGATGCGCTTTCTGGATCGCGTAGATCGCCACATTGCCAGCGCCGGACACAGCCACGGTCTTGCCCTTGATATCCTTGCCGTTGCACTTTAACATCTCCTCGGTCAGATACAGCAGACCATATCCGGTCGCCTCGGTTCTCGCGAGGGAACCGCCGTAGCTCAAACCCTTGCCTGTGAGAACGCCTTCGTACAAGCCGGTCAATCTCTTATACTGGCCATACATATAGCCGATCTCTCTCGCGCCGGTTCCGATGTCGCCCGCAGGCACGTCAGTGTCCGCTCCTATGTATTTGTAAAGCTCTGTGATAAAGCTCTGGCAGAACGCCATCACCTCTCTGTCGGACTTACCCTTGGGGTCAAAATCGGATCCGCCTTTGCCGCCGCCGATGGGAAGACCTGTGAGGGAATTTTTAAAGATCTGCTCAAATCCCAAGAATTTAATGATACCCAGGTTTACGGAAGGATGCAGTCTCAGACCTCCCTTGTAAGGGCCAATCGCGGAGTTGAACTGTACGCGGAAACCGTTGTTCACCTGAACTTGTCCCTTGTCATCCACCCAGGGCACACGGAACAAAAGCTGTCTCTCAGGAGTCACCAGCCGCTCCAACAGCGCCTCCCTGCGATACGCTTCCTCATTCGCTTCAATCACAATCCGCAGAGATTCCAAGACCTCTTTTACCGCCTGGTGAAACTCCGGCTGCGCAGGATTCTTTGCAACCACCATATCAAATACTTCGTCAACGTATGACATTATCATGTCCTCCTTTTTTGTATAAAAACTGTACCACGTCTTATTATATATCCTGCTTCTCAATTTCACAACATGCTTTATTGCAGTAACTTGTAAAAGTTTATTTTGGTTTTTTATACAAGTTGCACAAGAAAATATACATGTATACAGCATATCCGACCTCTACAGATAGTCCTTCAATCTGGCGATATTTCTCTCCTCAAAGTCGATCAACTCCTTCGCCAGCGCGACTGTTTTCTCACCGGCCTCCTCATTGTGCTTTAAAATCTTTTCCATTTCCACGATACCATTATTGCTCTCGCGTATCATCAGTTCAGCGATATGGCCGGTACTGGTGTTGAGCATGGTATTGTAGTGAAGTCCCGTCTTTAACTTGATGTCAGACAGGTAATTGCCTCTGTAAGGTTCCGCCTTGGCATCAATCAGCTCTTTTACGGCCTCATTGTGAAGCTCCGAATATTTCAAAGACTGTCTGGATATCTGCAACGCCAACTGATCGTCGTACACTTTGTCGGAAAGCGTGTCGATCGCTTTCATCGCCTGCTCCGTATTTCTCTGTATCTCCCGATATACTCTCACTTCCTGCGCTTTCATATGCCTCCCCTTCCTGTCCTGCCCTTTCCCATCAGTCGTCCATTGGTCTTAAACAACGGGTAGCACGCTCCGCGGACTACCCTTATGTTAAATCGAGTAGGGGAGATTTTCTCTCCCCTCTCACACCACCGTACATGCCGTTCG
>JAMPHU010000105.1 GCA_023663225.1 Candidatus Gastranaerophilales bacterium | reverse complement strand
GACTTCGAAAAGTCGGCCCGGATGCATGGCAAGCAGATAACGGGAATCGAACCCGCCTCCTCAGCTTGGGAAGCTGATGTTCTACCAATGAACTATATCTGCATGAAATAGATTATACTACAGGAGCAATAATATTTCCAGTATTATTTCAAAGAATTATGAGAAAAATTTTTCGGAATCCGGTTCCCCTTGCCACGCCTGTGCCAAAGCCGCTTAGCATATCGCAGGATCGCCCACACCATCACAAACAGGACTGCTCCCGCCACAAAGCCCGCCAGATCGATCCAGACGTCCGCCACGGAGGATGCCCTCCCCGAAGAGCGCAGCTGTATCAGCTCATCCGTCAGCGCCGTGAGGACTCCGACCAGACAGATATTGCCCACATGGGTCCACCTCATCACGCCATAGGCCCATAGGACCAACATCACACACATCCCCTCCATCGCAAACTCAAACAGATGGGCGCTCTTTCGGACGGTATGCTCCGTGATGGGCTCCTTCGGATCCAACACCTCATTTACGATCTCCGTCACTCTCCCGCTCCTCGCTCCGGAACTCTCCGCATTTTGCAGAGAATTGCTCCAGATCGACAAGATGCAGAGCAGCAATGGCAGAACGGAACAAATTCTATATTTTCTAATCTTCATTCAGCAATACTCCATGCACCAGATAACGATCCTCCGGCCTCTCCTGCACACAGGTGGATAAGGTCAAAATACGGTTCTCCGTCGTCACTTCCAAGTCATCCCGCAGATTACCTCCCGCCGGGCTGAGCTCCGCGATGTCGTCCAGATATTGCAGGAAATCCGTTTCTTTCGTAAAATCATAATTCAGCAAAATGTGCAGATTACTGAACTCACAGGCCGCAAATACCTCATACACATACAGCTTTTCCGGGGTGAAAATATAGATATACGGATGCTCCGCAAAATATGTTCCCTCCTCAAATCGATGCAGCCCCGCAAACATGAGCCCTGATTTCATATTGTGCCCGTACAGCACCGTGTTGGGGTCGGAAAAATCTTTGGCATTATAATTTTCCGAATAAATGCATCCCGGATACCCACTGCTGCCGTCCACATTATGATTCAGATAAAAACTGTTGTCCGTGGGATGCTGCAATACGGGATAATCTATGTTGGAGTCAGGTATATAGATCCACGCGTAAATATCAGGATTTTCCTCCGACAGCGCCGCAAAATTCACAACCTTATCGGGAATCGGTAGCCCTCTCTCCCTCAATTCCGCATAATACGCGGGCTCTGCGACAGTTACCGCGATCTTCTCAGCGGCTTTCTCAATCTCAGGCCTTACATCCACCTGCCGCAATTTCGGAACCGGCAACTGCATTTGGGTGAGCCGTTCCTTCTCCCGATCCGCTCCATACCGACTGAGACACCATCCCACACAAACCAACGCTATTGCCGCAATGAACAGGCTTGGCAGGATTCTCCTGATTCTGTTCAACCCATCATCGGGCCGCCCGTTATCCCTGATACCTTTACCTTTCATAAACCTTCCCACCATAACAGCCCCGGCACTAACCATTCGGCCCGCCAAGGCAGCAACCCCTGATTTCCGCAGGGGAGCGATATTTTATTATAGTGTACCATGGGGGATTTTGTCAAGGACGACCGTAGATTGCGCAAAGCGCTACTCTCCCGCTGATATATGGTATATCTCGCTTTGCGCTCTCTCTTCCGCAATCTTTTCTATAACCCGGATATCCTCGAATTTAATGAGCACCTTTTCCTTATATGCCTCCGCGTCATAACCGGCAATCAGTCTCTCCCGCCCGTCCGGAGCTATCAGATATTTCTTATATCCCGAAAGAATGATATACTTGATCTCCGCCTCATATTCATGCCCTTCCACAGACCCCAGCCAGGCATAAGGCGCATCCTTCAAATACACCTTAAACCATGTATATGTCTCCTCTTCTTCGTCCTTCAATAATTTAAAGGGAACACTCGTGGTGCAGGTATAAATTTTAAGGAAATCACATATATGTTCAAAACATTTTGATTCTATGAATCTGTGCCAGACATATGGCAAAAGTCCTGCCACTACGATCAATATCAAATTATAGGCAACGGCATTCCGGGTAAAATCCAACCGTAATCCCACGCCTATGATCAGATTGTATAAGTAACTCAACGCGAATCCTTTGACCAAAAGAGCCTGTGTACCGCGCGTGGTTCTCGCCTCCAGAAAATCATAGAGATATAGGGACAGAATGCCCGGATAAAAATAAACAATATAATTGGCCAAATTCGATATGATAAGTCCAGTTTTTTCCGAATCGGATAACAATTCTATCAGATATTCCATTATTTCCCCTTTCTATCCTTTCCAGGCACAGGCTCATGTACGGCTTTGGTATGTACTTTCTGACAGTTTTTTTGAATATGTACCTTATAGCCTTTGCCTGTTTTGGGAGCATCTTCAAGTTTAAAACTGCCTTTTAAATTCTTTCTTGTTTGCATCAGAACGCCCTCCTTCCTTCCATGCATGTATTGTATCATAACGTTTTGTAATAATCAATAGTTCCAATATTTATCAACAAGATTGACTGCATCATACTTTTCCGTCTCGACAACTGTCCCGCTTTTCTCAATCACAAGTTCATAATCATAGATCAGATACAAAATATCCAATTCCGGAGCATACCATTCTTCCCCCGTCTTAATACGCTCATAAGCGCATCGGAGACAATAATACGCATCCTCATTTTCATAAACGACCGCATAAGGATACTGCCCGTTTTGAAACACTTTGAACGCCGTCAGATTGGCCGCATATGTATAACCCGTAAATCCAATGATCAGAGGAATCAGGCTGACCAACATTGCCAAAACCGCAACATCTTTTCCGGAATAAGCTCCGGCCTTATAAGTCCTTGCAGCGCTGCCGGTTCTGATACACCCAAATACACCCCACAGCATAAACAGCATCACCGTGATCAAGCCGATAAACCTCATATATCCGGTGCCTAAAATTTGAAATTTCTCATTAAACAACGCTAAAAGCATCTCTAGTACTACTATTCCCGCAATAGATAATACTGTACCGTTTCTGCGCCGTCTGAACACAAATTTCTCCATGACATGAACCAAAAGAGTCATTATGATCGGAAAACAGGAACACAAAAGCACCCCCAAAAACTCACCGGTTCGCATATTACCTATTTTATCCGTGTAATACGGCGCTGCAGCGTATAAAGTCTTTAGCCGGTCATCAGAATCATACATTCGATTATCGTATAAAAACACACACATGATCAATAGTATGAAAACCATTGATATCAATAAGCGTTTTCTAAGGGGAACTGAGACACCGGCGCCTATTTTTCCTCTCTGATACAAAAACAATATGACTATGACGATCAAAAATGACGGCAATAGCAATATGAAAAAGGATGGCAGAGGTATTGCGGTTATACTGATTCGGAAGTACAAAACCTGTCCCAAATAAAAAGAATATACGATTGTCTGTAAATACAGCGTCACAATTGTTATTGCCGCTACTATGGTTTCCATGGAAAAAGCAACATGTCCATCTTCAGGTAATATCGTTCTTGACATATTATAAAATTCCTTCTCGCACAAATATCTGTCCAACCACATTGCAAATAATGTAACTATTTTTAATCGCTATCAAGTAAACCCGTAATACATACGGACGGTTCCCTGTCGGTTGTGATGGGTGAATGGGTTACCTGTCAGAAATGAATAATGTGAGAACAAAATACGGATGTGTCGTCAGAAAATACCGGACATCCAAGACGGATATCCGAAAAAGAACAAAATCCCGAAACAGCCGGTGCGGCCGCATCAGGTAAGCTGCATCAGCTATGGTTACACCTGATACTTCCTATACATCTCATTCAGGAAAGCGGCGTTGCCGGTTCGGCGAGTCTGTCGCCGTCTCCTCCCATGGTCACGCGTGTGATCAGGGTGTGAAAACGGGAGCGTTCTTGCTCGCGGCCTTCTTCACGCCCCTGCATTTCGGCCTTGGTAAGCACTATTGGTGTTCAAGCTTGTCAGTATTGTAGTGACGATTATCAGCATCGTTATCGCAGTGATCAGTATCCGGCAGACCGGAAAAAGCGAAAAACATCAAAAAGCAACCGCACCGACCAAAGTTAGGTTGCTTTTTTGAGCTGCTATTAACTGAGGCGAACCGTTGCTTTAAGGTAACACCTTTTCTATGAGTTATCTTAACACTTATCAGCACCTCCGTCAACAATTATTTTGCCCATTTCAGTCTCTATTCCCACTTCATAAATTTCTCCATTCCCCGGTCTCTCCACCGCCTGAATACAGTTAATAAAGAGCATACTTTTCATAATATGCTTTGGCTTCCGTTTCACTGACCCCAAACCGTTTTAC
>JAMPHU010000104.1 GCA_023663225.1 Candidatus Gastranaerophilales bacterium | reverse complement strand
AAAAAAGTTCTGGCATTCATAGAGATTGCTGATTAAAGAATCTATCGACAACAAAAAAACCTTCCAAAATGGAGGATTTTGGGCGCCGCAACCTGCATAGGATCTTCACCACTATGCCGCAGGGGTAAACCAACTACTTGCCAGCCGCTGCATTGATTTAAGTATAGCACGTTTTATTTAGGAGCACAAGACAGGAAAACGTAATTACGATTGTTTATGTTTTAATCTTAGGCGGCTAGAAATGTCTAAAAAGCAGTTTATATTTCTACCCGAAAATGTTATAATAAAATTGAATATGATCACACCTATCAAGAGGTATTTTATAAAGTTGTTTCTCATTTATGAAACAGGAGGATTAAGATGAGTACTTTGGAACGCACGGTTTCTATGATGAAGGTCTTACCAGAAGCTGACCTGCTCAAGATACAGAATTTTACAGAGAATCTTTTTAGGTTGCGGGAACATGAAACTGACAATGAAGTCGGCAAATTCCTAAAACCAATGACAAAAGATGACTTTTTGCGGGATATAGAAATTGCGGAGCAGCAGTTTGCAAGTGGGGAATACCAGGAGATGGGGGAAGCGATTGATGAAGTTTGCCGAGAACTCAGAATATAAGGTCATTATTTCCCGTGGCGCTAAAATGCAGCTTGCGCAAATATTACGCTATCTCCGGCAGGATCTGAAAAGTGAGCAGGCAGCACGCAGCGTGAAAGAATACATGGAAGAGACCAGAGTCCGGCTTTCCCATGTAGCTGGCAGCCTTAAATTATGCGACCATCCAGACCTGCGTGCTTTAGGATACCGGACAATCCATCTCAGGCACCACCAGTATTTTATGCTATATAAAATTGTAGGCAATGTAGTGCGCGTGGGCGGCATTTATCATGACTTGCAGGATTATGAAAATATTGTCCGATAGGGCTACGCTGATTTGCGAGGAGGATTAAGATGAACGCTTTGGAGAGTGCTGTGTGTCCGTTCCAATCAAAGGGCCAGGCACTTGCAGAAATCAGCGAAAAATATGGATTATGAAGTTATTATTAGGACTCCTTCATTTTGTCAGTAATTCTCTAGAATAATCGGATATTTGGAATAGAATCATCAACCGAATTGGCTTGGCTGGTCCGGTTTTGTGTTGGTTTTCTGAATTTTCTAACGGTTTATGCTATAATAGGCTTATGGAGAACCGATCAGATAATCTTGACGCTACAACGCCGAATCCCAAGTCTATCCCCACTTCAAAACCCACATCTACCGACACATCGGCATTGGGCGAGATTTTTAGCGGCGAAGATACGCGCGTCGAGACCGAAAATCCGCCATGCCCTCTGCAAAATTCTTGCATCTACGCCGGAGCTTACAGACTGCAATTTCACTGTGAGGATTATCGCTAAAGCGGGCAGCAGCGCTTTTTGCTTTTGGAGAATACAGCACAGAGAAATTCCGGGAGATTTTGGAACGTAAGCCTGCCGCAAAGACTTATTATCCATACGACAAGCATGAGTGGGATAAATTAGGGTAAATTCGCAGTAGCCCGCAAAAATCGCAGTAAATCGCAAAATCCACAGTCGTTGATATGTGCAAGTAAAATGACTTTATATAAATCGGCTGATTTTACTTATTTGACAGCAAAAGAGTGGGGAAAAAACTGATTTATAGGGGTGTTCCGCCACTCTCTACTCAGCTTAATTGACGTGATAACATGGCGAATGCCGCGAGGGTCAACAACCCCGCTGCAAGATTGATGCTCCATTGCTTGCAGCGGGGTTGTTGACCCCAGTTATGAGTTCACATAGGCGCTCAACAGCCCCCATATTTCAGGGATATCATAGCCAAGTCTCCACACGGCTACTCCACCTATATCTTTTGCACGCATTACATTGAGCTTGACACTGATCGATTCCGCATCCTCTATCCATATCTGATAGGTAGCGCTGCCTTCCTGCCACTCGAGATAATTTTGACAGGTGGTCTCGTCCCACTCCGGCTGGGCACTGATGCGCGCGAGAAAACCCGCCAGATTATTCAGCGTCAGATATTGGTCTGTGACAGTTGTTCCCTCCGTTCTCCATTGGATCATGTACAGCGGCAGCGCATTGACCACCTTCTGCGCCGGCACTTCCTCAAGCGTCTTGTCCAAACCGTTGGACACATAACTGATGCTCGCCACACTCCCAGGATCTCCGCTCCCGCGCCAATGCTCGTCATATCCCATAATGACCACATAGTCTACCACCTGTCCCTGGATATCCAGCCTATAATAATCATTGAAATTGAAAGGAACATAATTATCTACGGACAATACCAGTTCTCTGGCGCGACATTCCACTGACAACTCGCGCAAAAACTGTACATAATGCACGCCACATTCTGCACTGACTGCCTCAAAATCCACATTGATCCCATCCAGTCCCAGATTGCCTGCCTCGGCGACCACATTGTCTATCAGCCGCCGTCTGTTCGTGGTGGAAGAAAGCACAGACAACACATCCACTTCCTCCCCCGTCTCATTTTTGTAATTGAAGTCGTCCAACACTCCCCACACTTGCAATCCCATATTGTGCGCCTGTGTCACATAGTTGGAAGTACCGAAGCTCCTGTAGCCTCCGTCACTGTCGTTCAGGCTGAACCATGTGGGCGCGATCACATTCAATCCTCTGGCCGGTGCCGCCATCTCAGCCAGGGTATCGTTGCCACCCACGCCGCCGATGGCATGAAAAGCCAGATTCACCTTTCCATCCAAAAACAGAGAAGAATACTCCGGCGCCTCATAATCGGTGACTGGCGCCTCGTACATCGTGTCCTCATTGATCAATCGTTTATTTTCCACATATCCGATAATAGAATCGGAGGTCTTGACCTCACTCCAATTCTCCATCACATTCAAGATCTCCACGACCTCGCCGCGCTCAAGCTCACGCAAAATAGGACTCTTGATACCGCCTAACACCCTCACGGCCGTATCTTTTTTGACTTCCGCCGTCTGACACTCTCCCCACTCAGTATAGACCTGCACATGCCGATCATACATCGCATAGGCGTAATTCGTAAACAACTTCACATAGTCCGCCGCCACATACACCTTCTCATTCTCCACATAAGCGATCGTATATCCCATGTCGGCGGAACCTTCCGCGCTCACATAACTGCTCTCGCCCAGATTCACTCTTACCGTATCTGTCGCCGTGGTATATAAGAGCAGATTCTCCGTCCAATCCACATAAAAAACTTCATTGAAATATTTATGGACCGTGTCCAAATCAAAATAACAGACACCACCTCTAACGATCGCCTTCTCCTCCACCATCTCATCCTGAAGAATAATGGCGCTCTCCTCACCGGACACCTGATAAAATTCATCCCAGTCCGCCATCTCGTCGCTGTACGAGTATTTATCCATCAATGGCTTGGCTACGGCGATCCCTGCAATTATCAATATCAATATAAGAGCAAACACAACAGTGATCATTTTCCTTTTCATAAAACAATATCCTCTCATTCTCTCCACGATCCGCGTGTACGGGCCCATATTCGCAGATCCCTGCGACCGGCGTCTGTAACTGTTCCTTTTGCAATCGAACAGTTACATTCTATCACACCAGCCGACTTCCGTCATTACCAATTTTGACAAAATTCCACTTTTTCAATCAATAAGAGAGGCAGCCCTATTCCAGACATCTGTGGAATATTGGACCGATACAGCGCACAGGCCGCATCCCTGTGACCAAAAGTTATGTGATATATCCTCTCAGGGGCCTGCCATCCTAGCAACTATCTCGATCTTTAAAACGGAAATGACTGTAGATTCCTTCGGCTGTACTCATACCGACTAAAAATATCGGCGTATAATTTGTTTAAAATGAATTATAATTGTGAAAAGTATTAGTTGAATCGCCAGAACAGGCGCGCACATGTCTGTAAGACATCCTTAAAAATTACAGGTCAATAATAGAAACTTCTGCATATCCTATCATAGAAAAAGAATAAGAAATACACCTGTCAATCAAAAACTAAGGATGAAATAGAGCGAAACGCTCCTGATAATCAACTAGAATCAAGACTGCCGCCTCCTTCCCCGTACAGAGTACCGAAGGCATCTACGAGTTATATTATAATGGATGAACAGACACTTTACAAGTGCCAATTTCCATTTTTCAACAAAATTTTTAAAAAAAAATTAAACTGTGCCACAGTCTATTGACTAAAAGCAATCAAACGTATAAGATACTTTTACCAGAATGTATTTTAGATGTTTGTTACATGCAGAAAGGAAGGCTTGTTGTATGAAAATAGAAAAAGTGAGCGAGAACCAGATCCGCTGCACGCTGACCCGCGAGGATCTGGTCAGCCGCGAATTAAAGATAAGTGAGCTTGCATATGGCACGGAGAAGGCCAAGACCTTATTCCGCGATATGATGCAGCAAGCTAATTTTGAGTTTGGTTTTGAGGCGGAGGATATCCCGCTGATGATAGAGGCCATACCCCTGAACTCGGAATGTATCGTCCTGATCATCACCAAAGTGGAGGATCCCGAGGAGCTGGACACCCGCTTTTCCAGGTTTGCCCCCTCCGTCATGGAGGATGATGGCGGCGATGAAGATTTTAACGTGGACTCTCCCGATGAAATGCTTGACCTGTTCCGCAAATTAAAGGAACCCCGCAAGCAGGCGGAGGCCTCCATACCTCCGACCGCCGAAGAACCATCAGAAAAGGACCGCACCCTGATCTTTTCCATGGACTCCCTCCGGCAAGTGATGAACGCCGCGGCCGTCATCGGCAGTCATTTCCACGGTTTCAGCTCTCTTTACAAAGATGAACGCACTGGCAGCTATCTGCTGCTTCTCACCCAGGGAGAGGAGACTCACGAAGCATTTGACCGCACCTGCAACATTCTCTCCGAATATGGCAGCCTGAAGCAGCGGAACCTCGTAGGGAATCAGACCTACTTGGAGGAGCATTACGAACCTCTGATCGACCATAACGCCCTCCAGGCGCTCAGCGGACATTAAGTCCTGCTTCTTAGGTTTCGACCTGGGGACTAGTATATCGCCTTTTATTTAACTACACTTTTTGATTGAAATGTGGTATACT
>JAMPHU010000103.1 GCA_023663225.1 Candidatus Gastranaerophilales bacterium | reverse complement strand
CGAGTGAAAACGTGTCCGAATGGGAATGATTACCCCGCTGGAGCGTAACTTTCCGCAACTTCAAAGGCTGAACTGTTACGATAAGAGCAATCTTTCCCAGAAAATTAGTTGTCAACTTCCCATATTTGTGCTATAATTGCAAAATGATTGTGACTGTGGGCGTATTCGACTTGGCAGTTACCATGAAGGAGGAAATGTAACAATGAGTTTACAGGTAGAAAAGTTAGAGAACAATATGGCAAAGCTGACAATCGAAGTACCCATTGAGGAGTTGGAGAAGGCTATTGACGCAGCTTTTCAGAGGAACAAGAACAGGATCAGCGTTCCCGGTTTTCGCAAGGGCAAAGCGCCCCGTAAGATGATCGAGCAGATATATGGCAAGGAAATTTTTTACGAAGATGCGGCGAACGACCTGATGCCCGATGCATACAGCAAAGCTTTGGATGAGTGTGAGGAGGATATCGTTTCCTCTCCCAAGGTGGATGTAGTACAGTTGGAGGCAGGCAAGCCCTTTATCTTCACCGCAGAGGTGGCGTTGAAGCCGGAGGTTAAGCTTGGCAAGTACAAGGGGGTGAAGGTTGACAAGGCGGATCTGACGGTTACGGACGCAGAGATCGATGAAGAGATCGACAGAGAGCGCGAGCGCAATTCTCGTATCCTCACAGTGGAAGACAGACCGGTCAAAGACGGCGACATGACGGTGATCGACTTTGAAGGCTTTGTTGACGGTGTTGCTTTTGAGGGCGGCAAAGGGGAAGATTATTCCCTCACCATTGGTTCCGGCACGTTCATTCCCGGTTTCGAGGAGGCGCTGATCGGCGCTGAGATTGGAAAGGAGACGGAGGTCAATGTGACTTTCCCCGAGGATTACCAGGCGAGCGAGCTGGCGGGCAAACCCGCGGTATTCAAGTGTATGGTGAAGGAGATCAAGGAGAAGGAGCTGCCCGAGCTGGATGATGAGTTTGCCGGCGAGGTGTCCGAGTTTGACACTTTGGCAGAGTACAAAGAGGACGTCAAGAAAAAATTGGCTGACAGAAAGGCTGCCCAGGCCAAAGAGGTCAAGGAGGAAGCAGTGATCGACGCCGTTATCGAGGACGCCAAGATGGATATTCCGGATGCTATGCTGGAGACCCAGCAGAGGCAGATGATAGAAGATTTTGCCCAGAGGATTCAGGGACAGGGACTTTCCATGGAGCAGTATATGCAGTTTACCGGATTGACTCCCGCCGCGATCAAGGATCAGGTGAAGCCTCAGGCTTTGAAGCGGATCCAGTCCCGTCTGGTTTTGGAGGCTGTGGCCGCGGCCGAGAAGATGACGGTTTCCGAGGAGGAGTTCGAGGAAGAGATCAAGACCATGTCGGAAGTCTATCAGATCGACCCGGACAAGGCGAAGGAGATGTTGGGCGCAAGAGGCGAAAAACAGGTCAGAGAGGATCTTTTGGTCAAGAAGGCTATCGATTTTGTGGTGGAGAACGCCAAGGAGACCAAGCCTTCCAAGACCAAGGAGAAGAAGGAAGACTGACGGGATAGAAAGGGAGGTATATTATGAGTTTAGTGCCATATGTCATTGAGCAGACCAGCAAAGGCGAGCGGTCTTACGATATTTATTCCAGACTTTTGAAGGACAGGATTATTTTTCTGGGTGAGGAGGTCAACGATACCAGCGCCAGCATTGTGGTGGCGCAGTTGTTGTTCTTAGAGGCGGAGGATCCGGAGAAGGATATCCATCTGTATATCAACAGCCCGGGAGGCAGCGTGACCGCCGGTATGGCGATCTATGACACCATGCAGTACATCAAATGCGATGTGTCCACAGTGTGTATCGGTATGGCGGCGAGCATGGGCGCGTTCCTTTTGGCGGGCGGCGCGAAGGGCAAGAGGTATGCCCTGCCCAACGCGGAGATTATGATTCACCAACCCCTCGGCGGCACCCAAGGACAGGCTACCGAGATTGAGATCGCGGCAAAGCATATTTTAAAGACCAAGGAGAAGTTGAATCGTATGCTGGCGGAGAATACCGGCAAGGATTATGAGACGATCAGCGCCGACACGGAGCGCGACAACTGGAAAAGTGCGGAGGAAGCTTGTGAATATGGACTGATCGACAAGGTGATCACCTTCCATGAAGTCCAGAAATAGGAAACAGGAGTAGACAGGTAATGGCAGGAAGAAATTCTGACAACAATATAAGGTGTTCCTTTTGCAATAAGGCGCAGAGTCAGGTCCGCAAGTTGATTGCAGGTCCGGCGGGCGTGTATATCTGCGACGAGTGTGTGGATATCTGTGCGGATATTCTGGAGGATGAACTGGAGGACGATGAGCTTGAGACCACGGCGCACGCCGATATCAAGCTGTTGAAGCCAAAGGAGATCAAGGCTTTTCTGGACGATTATGTGATCGGTCAGGAGGAGGCCAAAAAGGTGTTGTCCACCTCGGTGTACAATCATTACAAGAGAGTGACAGCGCCCAAGGATCTGGACGATGTGGAGCTTCAAAAGAGCAATATCATCATGGTGGGGCCCACCGGTTCCGGCAAGACCTATCTGGCTCAGACTTTGGCCAAGATCATCAATGTGCCCTTTGCCATTGCGGACGCCACCACGCTGACGGAGGCCGGCTATGTGGGTGAGGATGTGGAAAATATCCTGCTCAAGCTGATTCAGGCGGCGGATTACGATGTGGAACGTGCGCAGTACGGCATTATTTATATTGACGAGATCGACAAGATCACCAAGAAGGGTGAGAATGTGTCTATCACCAGGGATGTATCCGGCGAGGGTGTGCAGCAGGCGTTGCTCAAGATCGTTGAGGGCACCGTGGCCAGCGTCCCTCCCCAGGGCGGCAGGAAACATCCCCATCAGGAGTTGATTCAGATCGACACGACGAATATTTTGTTTATCTGCGGCGGCGCTTTTGACGGCCTGGAAAAGATTGTGGAGTCCCGCTTGGACCGCAAGACGATCGGGTTTAACTCAGAAGGGTCCACCAAGAGCGGCAAAGATATCAGCGATCTGCTACAGGAGGTGACGCCTCAGGATCTTGTGAAATTTGGTCTGATCCCAGAGTTTGTGGGTCGTGTGCCGATCTGCGTGTCCTTGAAGGGGTTGGACAGAGAGGCATTGATCCGGATTTTGCAGGAACCCAAAAACGCTTTGATCAAGCAGTACCAAAAGCTCTTTGATATGGACGATGTGGAGCTGTCCTTTGAGAAGGCGGCGGTGGAGGCGATCGCCGACAAAGCTTTGGAACGGAAGACCGGAGCGAGAGGTCTGCGCTCCATTATGGAAAGTGTTATGATGGACACGATGTATGAGATCCCGTCCGACGATGCCGTCAACAAATGTATCGTGACCAAGGAGGCGGTGAACGGTTCCGAGGGTCCTACGACAGTCAGGAGAGATGAATTGAGGAGAGCGAGATAGTCAAGTGCCGCAAATGGTAGCGTTCCGATGCACGGGACGGACGCCTTTTGCGGCATTTTTTCCATTTTCGAGAGCGGCGAGGAGGAAATATGGTAATCAAGAACGTAAGTCTGGAGACGGTGTGTGGCATTACCAGCAAGATTCCGGTCAATATACATCCGGAGGTGGCTTTTGCCGGCAAGAGCAATGTGGGAAAATCCTCTCTGATCAATGCGCTGATGAATCGCAAGTCTCTGGCCAGGACCAGCGCGCAGCCCGGCAAGACACAGACGATCAACTATTACAATGTCAACGACGAGGTTTATTTTGTGGATCTGCCAGGATATGGGTATGCGCGCGCCAATGTGGAGGTCAAGGCAAAGTGGGGCAGGATGATCGAGAACTATCTGCACAAGTCCAAACAACTACAGGCTGTTTTTTTGCTGATCGACATCAGACATGCGCCCTCTGAGAATGACCGTATTATGTACGATTGGATTTGCAGGCAGGGGTATCACCCCATCATCATTGCCACGAAACTGGACAAGATCAAGCGCAGTCAACTACCGGTGCAGATCAAGCTGATCCGTACCACGCTGCAAATGCCGCAGGACGTGACGGTGATCCCCTTTTCCGCCACAACCAAGCAGGGCAGAGAGGAAATTTATGAACTGATAGACCATATAACGGCAAAGGCTTCCGAGCCGGAGATCATGTTGGAGTGAGGGATCTGAGAAATGAAGAAATATGTCAAAGCGTTGATCAATTTGGCGGTGGCGTTGGTGATCTTTTTGCTGGTCATTTTATTGCTGCCCAAACTACTGATCTTTTTTGCACCCTTTGTGGCAGGCTGGATCATAGCGTTGATCGCTTCTCCGCTGGTGCGCTTTTTTGAAGAGAAGATCAAGATCAAGCGGAAGGCGGGGAGCGCTTTCGTTATTATCGTCGTGATCGGTCTGGTGGTGTTGGTGCTCTATCTGGCAGGGACGAAGCTGGGACAGGAGATCGTAGGCTTAGTTCGGGCGCTGCCGGATATGTGGGCAGGCATGGAGACGGACTTTGAGGAGATCGGGCAGAATTTGAGTGTGGTCTACAACCGCCTTCCCAAGGATCTGCAATTAAAACTTACCGAGATGGCGGAACAGGTGGGCTCTTATGTGGGCGATATCTTAGGACAGTTGAGCAGTCCTACCATCGCGGCGGTAGGCAATTTTGCGATGCAGCTTCCCACTGTGCTCATAGGGGTGATCATGGCTTTGCTCTCCGCATATTTCTTTGTGGCGGAGAGAGATGTGGTGGGGCAATGGTTCCGCGGACATATGCCATCCTTTGTCCAGTCCAACTATCGTATTGTAAAGCACAGTCTGGTCAAGTCGGTGGGCGGTTATTTGAAGGCGCAGCTTAAGATCGAGGTCTGGATGTATCTGCTCTTGGTGATAGGGTTGACGCTGCTGCATGTCAACTATGCATTGTTGATCGCTTTGGGGATTGCCTTTTTGGATATGCTGCCCTTTTTTGGAACAGGTACGGTCATGGTGCCCTGGGCGATCGTCAAGATTTTAAGCGGCGATTACAAGATTGCGGTGGGACTTTTGATCATATGGGGCGTGGGACAGTTGGCGCGACAGGTGATCCAACCCAAGATCATGGGAGATTCCATGGGGATGCCTGCCATACCGACTCTGTTTTTACTCTACATCGGTTATCGCTTGAGCGGCGTGATCGGTATGATCGTGGCAGTACCCATCGGACTTGTGGTGGTCAATATGTACCAGGAGGGCGCTTTTGAGACCACCAAAAACAGTATTTTGATTCTTTTCTCCGGGATTAATCATTTCCGCAGGCTGGATGAAGCGGATCTTGAGGTTGTGCGGGAAATGCAGGATCAGGAAAAGCGAAAGAGTCGTGAGATTGTGGAACTGGAAGAGAGCGAACGGGCTGACAGGGAGAGGAGCCGTCTGGAGGAGAAGGAAAGGCGCAAAGAGAGGAAAAAATAGGTAACAGTTCAGCCAAGATCGTAGCAAGTGTCATTGTGCGGATGGTATATTCCAACGC
>JAMPHU010000102.1 GCA_023663225.1 Candidatus Gastranaerophilales bacterium | reverse complement strand
AAAAATACACCTAAAATTCAAAAAAATCGGGATCAACGGCAAAACGCCAGAATATGAATAGACGATATATCGATCGACACATCCATAGTATACCACACAAAAAAGTATAATGCAAGCCTTGTTATTTCATACTTCCCACATTAAAATCATAATCATCGGATTCTCTCGGATTTTTGAAGCTTTCGAACGCTTCTACTTTTGTGAGAGAAAAGAAAAAACCGCAGTTAGGGGTTGGAAACTCCATCTGCTCTTTCCGAACATAACCTTGGATGGACAACAAGTATTTTCCGGCAGGAACATCATACTTAATATCCGTATAATTCGTGTAAATGCCATCTAAAGTCTTATACCAGTGTTCCCATGGGGAGCGATATCGCTCCTGCCCATATTTTCCTCTATAAAACTCTTCCTTCTCTACATGATATTCCAGGGGTGCAAAATGCTCCAGTTGGCTGATGGCGGAAATCCAAAGTCCGTCTTTGATCTCTAAATTAAAACCATCATAATCTATTTTTTGCTCCCACTGTTCGTCAAACGGTTCATCCCATCCGGCTAATTTGATCGCATAATTATAGGAGTTAATCTGCACCAGCGGAACCCAAATCCCCTCCTTCTGCGTCGTCAAATAAAGCTCCTTATCCTGTTGAAGAAGACTTAACAATTTTCTTTTGCGAATTTTTTCCCGCTTCAAAAATTCTTCCAAGGTATTAGCTGAAAATAAACAAATCCCATAGCCGTTCGCATATATTATTTTATCCATATTTATCTGCTCCGTCGTATTTGCTTCATCGTTTGACTACCATGTCGCAATATTCTCATCGTTAAACTCATACCACTCTGCATTTTGCTTTTGCTCCTGCAGAGAAACCGCCTCCAGATACGCTTCCTCTGTGACCGACTGACGATCTGCCCAAAAAGCATCCCAACCCTCATAGGTTCCCGTTGCATAAGTAATTTTGTCTACCGTATATCCAGTCTCAGAAAAATCGAGAAAAGCGGCAATGCCAGACTCAGCCATCCCCGTAGGGTCTGAATAATTGTAAGTTCCATCTGTTTTCAGATCAACCAGTGTTCTGCTGTCGGTGATATAACCGTAAACCGCATCCCTGATTTGATGAAAGATCATCCTTCCCCCCGTGTCGCCGGCCACACCAAATACAAAAAGAATCACTTCCTCTTCCCCATCTCCATCTAAATCTACCACAGAAAACTCCCAAATCTTCATAAATGGATCATCCGCGTCAAAAAGTGCCGGCACATCTGCAATCGTAAAAGTCTCAACCGTCCCGTCAACACAATAGAAAAATGGAGTTTCCCCGAGAAGAACTGCCTTGATGCCGCCATTTTGGTCAGAGTCGGAAATCGCTCCCCCTTCTGTAGCCTGTCCTTCCCTTAAGATTACACCGATCACGACAAGCAAAACAATCGCTGCCAATATCAAGCCAAATTTCAGGATACTCTTCTTACTCTTTTTATCATTCATATTTCATTTTCTCCTCTTGTTTAATCCCACCAACAATAGTAGACAGAATCCCCTTTGTTGGGTAAATTGACAGCCGGAACCAGATCGCCGTTGTCATCAATCATAAATTCATGCTGTAAATCGTCTACTTCTCCGATATCGCTCGGAAATATATCTTGCGGTTCATTAAAAATTTGCTTGATCTCGATAAGTGATAATTTACTGAAAATAATTAACGTGTCAGCATAAATAAACCGCTCGTTTTCAACCTCCTCAAAACCATAAACTTCCACAAAAATCTTTGCGTTTTCGTCAGCAATCAGCAAGTTTTCGATCAGGGCAATGTATTCTTGTTTCCCGTCAAGATCTTCACAGGAAAAGCTTGTAAAATGATCTGTTGGGTCTAAAAAATCTTGATAGGAGAACCAGTATCTATTTCTATAGTCTTTATTATTTTCCGCGGTTTTTAATAATGCCAAAATGCTTTCTTTTTGTTTTTGAAACATCCGTTCCCTCCTTGCTTGCTTTCCTTTGCACCTAAAATTATTTCATAAGAGACTTGCAATTTCTGAGCCTTAATGCTATATTATAAACATAAAAGGAAGCAGCCGCCCACAAAGTGGTTAGCCTCGGATTGACAAAAGCCTACCTGTACCGGCTAAGTGACAAGGTAGGCTTTTTATTTTCGCTTATTGTTCCTATCTATGTAGGTAAGCAATGCGACTAAAAATGTACCACCCAAAAACAACAGGCTTAAAATTTCATAAGTACTCATCGCATCACCTCCCTTCTCAATGAATCTTGCGATTCATGTAAGTTAGAGAAGCTCACCACCTTGTAACACAACTGCTCCTCTCACAGTATAACACGGATAATCTAATGTGACAAGGCATTTTATTATAAACATTATATCGTTCACTCCGACAATGTTGCCAAGAAAAAATAGTCTCACAAATAGGCCATTACATCATCTGTTCATTCTACCTCCGGCGTTTGCGACAGAATCTCCGAAATTCGCTGAATCAGTTCCTCTTCTTTCAGGCGAAATTTGATCTCCACCCGCCTGGAAGCGGCCATATCAATCTCGTCCGTACCCTCCACGTAGATGGGACTGCTGTAAGAACGGCCGTTGATCGTCAGCAGGGATTGCAGCTTCTCGATCTTATCCTCATCCAGACCATTGGCCGGATCCAGAATGTATCTGGCCACCGAGCTTGCCCGGGAGGAAGACAGATTCATATTGTGCTGATAGCTGCCAGACGTGTCCGTGTGCCCCTCGATAATGATCTCGGCAATATAGTCCCGAAACCGATCCTGCAGCAGCACATCCAGATACATGGGAATAATCTCTGTCAAAGTTGCCTTGCTGGCGTCCGTCAAGCTGGCGCTGCCATATTTGAACAGCACATCCGACGAAAAACTGATAGAGCCGTTCTGCGCGTCCACTTCCATGCTGGAATTGTTGAAAACACTTTGCAGCTCCCCGATAATATCCGTCCTCACTCCCACAATATCCTGCAACTGACTCCTGGTAGATTCCAGCTCTCCCCTGGCCTCGTCGATCTCCAAATAGGCCGCTGCCAACTGTTCCTGCGTGAGAGCCGCGGCGTCATAGGCCTCCTGCAACTTCAACAGGGAATCTTCCAGCTCATATCTGGATGCTTCCAGCTCGCTGCGGTAATTGTCCAAGTCAACTTTAGCCAATTCCAACTCTTCCGTAGCCGTTTCCAACTTTTGTTTGGCCGCGTTCAACTCGACCTGTGTCTTTTCCAGATCCGTGGTCTTCTGTTTGTAGATCGCCAGTGTGATGGCAATGATTAAAATAAAAATCAACAGCAAAGCCGCCATCATATCCGAATAGGACTGCCAATAGCCAGGTTCCTCAAACGTTCTCTTTTTTCGATATCTTCTGGTCACTTTTTCACCTTCCTATTTACATACCACGAATTTCCGCATAGGTGTACAGTTGATTGCTAATCTCTTCGTTGATGCTGTCGCAGGTAGCATTGATCCTCTCCGCCTGTTCTTTCAGTTTCCGCTCCATGGCTTCCTGTCTGTCCAGAGTCTCCTCCAAAGCCTTCTGCAGAGTGCGGTTAGCCTGTAAAAGTTCTTTGGCGGTCTCCTCCATGCTGTGGTAATTGTCCGCATAGGTCTCCTGCGCGCTGCACGCTTTCTGCAGAATCTGCCCCAGCTTGTCAAAATCGGCCCCCAAAGCCTGCTCCATTTTTAATGCGAAATTCTGCGCCATTCTGTCCAGGCTCTCCGCCTGCTCTCTTGCTTCGCCCTTTAAAAGCTCCGTCATTTGCTTCATGGAATTGGCCATATTGGCCTGATAGAGCAACATCGCCTTAGCGTTGTCGTCCGTGTTGTTGACCATGGGTTCCACACATTCCCGAAAAGCGGCCAGAAACTCCTGCAATTTGTCATAAGCATCGGACATCAGGCTGCGGTAAGCGAACTGAAACACCAGAGAAAATAGGATTCCGTACACAGAAGTATGGAAAGCCACCTTCATGCCGTCCAAAAGCGGCCCCACATTGTCCGATATGGTATAGATATCATTGCCATCAAAAGAACCCAAGCCGATGGACAGTCCGATAAAGGTGCCCAGGATGCCCAGTCCCGTCATCGTGCCGGAGATCGCGGAATTATAATAATTCATGCCCGTCTGGTTCAGCAGATCCTCATTGAGATAATCTTCGATTTCACAGCGGCCCATCAAACCGTGTTTTGTCTGAAAACTGTTCATCTTTTTACGATAACGGCCAAACGCTTCGTCCAGCACCTCATGCTCAAAGACTTTGTCCTTGCCGCAGTAGGTCTCCCACAGCCTATGGTCGCCCTTGTCATATGCGCGATAGATCTTGTCCGCCTCGGCAATCAGCTTGTCCGTCATGCGGTTTAATCTGAAAAAACTGCCAAAAGAGATCGCGAACAAAATGCCGATCAGCAGTAGAAAACCAAGGTTGATCAGCAGATTGCTTGCGGACGTGATCTGACCGGTGAACACCCCGTTTATCTGTAGCACAAACCACACCACACACAAATATACCGGCAAAAGCAGGCAAAACAATTTATTCTTCATAGATATTCCTCCAGATTGTACAATTTACCCGTGGCAAAAGGACTTCCCACATCACCCCACCAGCCACTTATACTTTTCCACGCTGTAGAGCGGAATCAACGGGAGCAAAATCGGAACCTTTTTCACATAAGCCTGGTATTCCGGATCACTTCCATAATTTTTGTTCTGCCGGATTTCCAGCCGCCTTGCGCCTCCAAACATAATATATACGATGCAGATCCATCCCGTAAGCGCAGCCGCCCACTGCCAGAACCCGTGTAAAACACTGACTCCGGACAAGAGCACACCGCTCCAAAACAGCACCTCGCCAAGATAATTGGGACAACGGACAATTCGGTACAGTCCTTTGTCACAGAAGCGTTTCGGATTTTTCTTTTTGGCTGCCGATTTCTGCAAATCCGCCATGCTTTCCAAAACGATACCGCAGACCATAACAACAATGCCCGCCCATGCAAAAGGATCTGTGGAAGCGCCGCCCTGCAGCCGGAAAAAAACGGGAGAAACCTGCAGCGCATAGAGCAGAGAACAACTGATCCAGATGCCAAGCTTTGCAATCAACTTCATATCCGAGCCATCCTTGATCTCTTTTTTCATAGTATCGCGATAGGACGCGCTCTTGATCTCGCGCGCCAACAGATACCCGCCCAGCCTGCATCCATAGACCACAAACAACACACAGGCTAAAAGAGCCGCCGCGCTCAACTTGTCATGAAAAAGGAACAACATCGCCACCCCCATGCCCGCAATGGAAAAACCATACCCAAGCGAAATAAAATAGACATACTTGTAAAAACCTACCGAGCTGATCACCAACGCCAACAATATCAATATCAAAAATGTGGACATTCATTACCTCCTCTACAGGAATACTGTAATTATCTCACTAACTCCCAATCTTTCGCGCTAACCACCTTGTAACATGATCCTCTCCCACAGTATAACACGGGCCCTTCCACACGGCAAGATATTTTCATGCCATATCCAGGGTTGTTTCATGAAGCTCGCCAAACAACGGTATATGTTGTCATCTTTCTATTGAGACATCTTAAAT
>JAMPHU010000101.1 GCA_023663225.1 Candidatus Gastranaerophilales bacterium | reverse complement strand
TTCAAAAAGCGATAGTATCGCTGCGGTGATGCTACATTCAAGGACTATGGCAACATAGTCCTTGAAATACTTTATGGGAGAATATTATGACACAGTTACCATTAGAAGTGTATCGGATAGATATGAAGTACATTAGAAATCTGCACAATATTGATGACAGAGTTTTTTCTGTATCCCCGCAGGTAGGGAAAGATGAACGTCCTTTTTTGGGTGTGATTCTGATATGCAATGAACACAAATATTGTGTGCCACTGTCAAAACCTAAGAAAAAGCATGAAAAGATGCGCGATAAGATAGATTTCAAGAAAATTGTACATAATGGTTCGTTGATAGGAGTTTTAAATTTTAACCTTATGATACCTGTTGAAGATGCACAGATACAACGAATTGACACGAAAATCCGTAAACATGATAACATGGATACAAGAAGGAAAAAGGAACTTCTTATTAAAGAATTGGAATGGTGCAATGCACATATAAGCGATTTGGCTAATACTGCAAATGTTCTTTACCAAAAATATGTTTCAGGGGAAAACTTTGCTGCTAAAAAGCAATGCTTGGATTTTAAGAGAATGGAATTAGAGTGTACTAAATATAATTCAAAAATAAAGAGAGGCACTGAATAAGCCTCCCTTTACAAGTATCAGAATTCCTGATTTGGAGGAATACGGATGACTTTAGATCAGTATCTGGCATGGGTTTTAGAGAGATTACCAAAGGATATTCCTGATGAAATCATGAAAAAAAGTCTAAATCTGGGAGGCTATATATCGGGCCGGCAGTTCTGGACGTATGGAGAAAGAGAACCCGACTATGTGGTATTTACCGCTTCCGACGAAAATGAACTGAAACGCTGGATGTACAGTCAGGTCTGCAAAAATATTGCTTTACAGACAGAACTCCGTCATCGTGGAGAAGAAGAAAAATTATGGAGATATGTCCGAACACGGACTGAAGAAGGACACTGGCTGTATAGGGAGAATACGGACTATATCTATAATGCCATACATGATTCAAGAAAATACTGGATGGAATATCATCTTTCTCTGTTAAAGAAGGTCTTTTCCGGAGAAGAAGTAAATACTAAAATTACAGAATATGAATCACTTTTAAATAAATGGTTTATGGAAAAACATTGGTCTTTTGACAGAGAACAGTTTCGGTTTGTGGAGATCAGCGATTCAAGAGAGTATGACACTTACGGAATAGAAGAACCGAGAGAAGGGACTATACTATAATCAGTGTCTATGAATGGAGAAGTATATGGTAAAGTTTTTTCATTTGTTTCGGAATTATTATTTCGGAATTTCTTTTGCGGGAATTATTGCATTTATTATTCAGGAAATTCCGTATATGATTATGCCGCTAATAAAGATGAAATCTAATCCTATTATGAATATGCCGAATGAAATTCCCTGGATAGAAAAAACACAGGGTATATTTGGTATGTTGTCTATGATTTTGTTAATGTTAATTGTTAAAGATAACGATAAATTCTTTTCGATAGCTACATACAAAGAAAAAGCCTTTTTTACAATAACTGTTTTAATGATACTGATAAATTTTATCGGTTGGACTTTTTATTATCTTGGTTTTCAATATAGCTGGTTGATCGTAATAAGCCAGTTTGCGGTTGTTCCGCTGTATTACTTGTTTTTCGGATTATGGAAAGGCAATTATTTATTAGTCGGGACTGCTTCGGTATTTTTTATCATTCATACCGTCAACGGTTGTCTGAATTTTCATATTTCCTGCCAATGATGTATACCGGCACAAACAGTCCGCCTAAAAATGCCGCCAGCACAATATTTTGGATGCAAAAATACCACCAGAAACCGAGATTCAGGGCGGAAAGGAGGATGCAGGGCAGAGGAATGGCCACAAGAGCGACCGCTGACCAGGCTCTCAGATATTTTACGATGGGGAGCCAATTATGGTTGTTGAAATGCACTCCGGGCACGTTCATGCGAAAGATGCCGTCGCTGATGGCGCTGATCTTGTTTTCATCGTAGTAGGCGGGCAGTCTTTCTTTCATAAAAAACCAGAAATAGATGCCGAATATCAGGATCAGGAGTTCCAGTACAAGCAGACTGCTTGACAA
The DNA here is from genome assembly GCA_023663225.1 of Candidatus Gastranaerophilales bacterium. Lineage (GTDB taxonomy): Bacteria > Bacillota > Clostridia > Lachnospirales > Lachnospiraceae > Acetatifactor. Next base: position 3,622 of record JAMPHU010000101.1, on the reverse strand, counting down.
GGAAGTGGCTTCAAACCCGTGCGGGAACCACAGTCCTGCAGCCAACTCTAAGAGGGTAAGCAGCGTACAGCCGCCGAAAATAGCGGCGTGTTTTTTTATGCGTGCTTTTTTCTTTTCCGGCGTGTCCTCCGAGAGGGACAACGCTTTTTGTACCAATATTTCTACCTGAGAGGTGTCCATTTCGGAGGAGTCGTCCAGCTTCCGGCCTTCCAAAAGCTCCGTGACGGAGACGTCCAATATCTCAGCCAAGGGCATCAGCAGGGAAATGTCAGGCATACTCAAGGCCCGTTCCCATTTGCTCACCGCCTTATCCGACACGTATAATTTGTCGGCCAAATCTTTTTGCGTGTAACCCTTGGCCTTTCTCTGCTGTGCAAGAAATTCTCCAAATGCGTTTTTGTCAATTTCAAACATATTGCCACCTGCCTTTGTAATAGATTAGCTTTATTTTAGTATTTTTATGTAAAAGTGGCAACCGACTGTCGGTAGAGTTGGGAACTGTTGCAAAAAATCGGATAAAAACGTCTGTCTGACTTTGACATCCTTGCTCTGGTGAGATAGAATAGAGTATAAAATGATGACAAGGATGTTAGTATGCGTTACTTGGGAAACAAGACAAAGCTGCTCGGTTTTATCGAGAGTGTGATCAATAAATACCAGATAGAGGGGGAGGTGTTCGCCGATTTGTTCGCGGGAACGGCTTCCGTGGGCGATTATTTTAAGGGCAGATATCGGATTCTGGCCAATGATTATATGAATTTTTCAGGGGTATTGTGCCGGGCCAAGCTCAAGAACGTGAAACGCCCCAGGTTCACCAAGTTTAAGAAGCTCTATCACACAGATCCCTTTTCCTGGTTGAATGACAGGCAGTATGAGCCACAGGAGAATTTTTTCATCTATCAAAATTATACCCCTCGGGCCGGCCGCATGTACCTGACGGAGGAAAACGCAGTCAAGATAGACGGGATGCGTGCGGAGATCGAGAATCTTTATCGAGAACAGGTTTTGAAGGAGGAGGAGTATGCCTTTCTTCTGGCCTCCCTGTTGGAGTCTGTCCCCAAGGTCTCCAACACTTCCGGCACTTACCAGGCCTATTTTAAGTTCTGGGAGCAGAGGTCTTTAAAGCCTTTTGTGCTGGAACCTCTGGAGATGTTTGAGACAGATCGTCCCGCGAAGCTGATGAAGAACAACCGGATATACACGGAGGATGCCAACGCGCTGGTGCGCCGGATATCGGGGGATATCGCTTACATAGACCCTCCCTATACGGCCACACAGTACACCAACTCCTATCATTTGCTGGAGACGATCGCTCTCAACGATGAGCCGGAGATCTTTGGAAAGACAGGCAGACGAGTGCAGCGGGAATTGTCGGGATATTCAAACAGGCAGCAGGCGATCGTTGAGTTTGAGGACTTGTTCAGGCAGCTTGATTTTGAGCATGTGCTAGTCAGCTACAGCAACCAGTCCATCGTGCCCATTGAGGATATGGTGAAGCTTGCCAGACTGTTTGCGGTGGATCACAAAGTGTACATAGAGACCAGCGATTACAGGGAATACGCCACCAACAATTTAAGTTACAAGGGAGAGCAGGAGCATCTGAAGGAGACGGTGATCTACTTTAGGAAGGACAGGCGTATCAATAAATCGCCGCTCAATTATTCGGGAAGCAAGGACGGCGTGCTGCCGTTACTCTATAAATGTCTGCCCAAGCATGTGGGTTTCTTTGTGGACGCCATGGGCGGGGCGTTCAATGTGGGGGCGAATGTGTGCGCCACGGAACAGGTGGTGTACAATGAGTACAACCCTTATGTGTACAAGATTGTGGATATGCTGGTGAATACTCCGGCGCAGGAATTGATCGATCAGGTGGACGAGCTTGTAGAGCGTTTTGGACTGCGCAAGAAGGGAAAGGAGGCGTACTTAAAGCTCAGGGAAGCCTACAATGAGAACAAATCGCCTCTTTATCTGTTCACATTGCAGATTTATGCGTTTCAAAATATGATACGCTTCAACAGTGGGCAGAGAATGAATACGCCCGTGGGAAACAATGAGTGGAATGAGGGAACCAGGGAGCGTATCCTGAAATTTAAAGTGCGGACGCAGAAGCGGGAGCCTTTGCTGCTTTGCGGACGCTATGAGGAGCTGTTGGAGACTCTGGCGGACGAGGAAATCTCTTTGGAGGAAACGATATTTTATTTTGATCCTCCTTATTTTATCACCAATGCAGAGTACAACGACGGCAAGCGGGGACTGGACGGCTGGGATCAAAAGAAGGAGGAGGAGCTTCTAAACTTTCTCTTAGAGCTTCATGAGCAAGGGTATCTCTTCATGCTCTCCAATGTGTTGGAGCATAACGGCAGGGAACATGTCCGGCTGAAAAAGTGGATCGAGGCAAACCATTTCCACGTGCGAGAGATTGGGCGTACAGGCATCAAATACCCTCGGACGGAGGTTGTGGTGACCAATTATGAGCAAATTGGGCAGGAGGGAGATTCTTGAAACAGAAAAACTTAGAACGGATATTGTTATTGGACAATCAGAAGGCGAACGGTTATCCGGAAGCTTTTCGAGGCGCGGATGTGGCAGTGCCAGAGGGAGGGGACAGACAGGCCTATCTGGAGACGCGAATCTTAAAGGCTTTTAACGAATATATTCCCAAATTGCAGCTTGTGTCAGTGGAATATGGCAATATTCGGCAGCAGTTTTCCAGGGCGAAGGCAGGGATCACTTCCGGTGTGATCGTGGAGGAATTTGAAGTTCCGTGGGAGAGTGTGTCTCGCCTGCAAGGTGAAGGGAATTATGTGTTTGAACGCGACGGACGAATGTTTGCGAGACGGTTGGCGGCATATGTCTACATGCCGCTGCCAAGCGCGGAGGGGAGAGTCGAAGGGCGCAACGCCATGATCTCTCAGACTTTGTTTCCGACCCTGATCGACTATATGGAGGAGTATATGGGGTCGCCCTGTTACACGCCGGCCAATCATCCGCTGTATCTGGTCAATATTTCCCAAAAGGATTTCACGGCGGCCACAATCCGCAGGGCGGTGGCGTCCTTAGCTTTTATCGGATTCCGCTATATTGATGTGTTTAAAGAGGAGCATGCCCGCGCTATCGATCTGAGAGAAGTCCCAAAGGATCTGAAGCTTTACTTAAAGCAGTATGACGCACATTTTCAAGAGTATTACGACGCGGATACAGATCAGTATGAAAGTCCTTATGTGCGCATCCGTTTTGGGGAGAAGAAATTTTGGGTCAAAAAGCAGGCGGTGGAGGAGAGACTTCGCTTTCAGGATGGGGTATATCAATTTCACGGCAGCGACGAAAAATTTTATTGGATGGAGATCTATCCTTTGACTGTCGCCGCCTATGATCAGGGATATCAGGTGGATATTTCGGAGTATCGGGAATTTTGTCAGTATTATGGGAGCCGTTTTGCGGCGGGCAGCGAAAAGATACGAAGGTGCCAGATTTTGCTTCGTTATCTGGAGAAATATCTGTTGGAATGAATCGGTCAATCGGCTATTTGTTTCTGAGCGAAAACAAATAGTCTTGATGGCAGACGAGAAATCGCCTTCGCGAATTTCTCGTCGCCTCTTCGCGACAAGTCGCTCAGAAATGG
>JAMPHU010000100.1 GCA_023663225.1 Candidatus Gastranaerophilales bacterium | reverse complement strand
GGCAGACGGAATGAATATGTGGCTACGATAACAGAAGCAGAATATCAGACTATGCAGACACACAGCTTTCTTGATAAAGTCTATGGTGGGAATGTAAAAAATTTAGTATCAACCCTACTGCGGCAGGATATTCTTTCGGCAGATGAACTAAAAGAGATTGAATCTTTTTGGAGAAAAGAAAATGAGTGAGTTTATTAAAATTTTATTGTCATTGTCGGTTTCTGGTACACTACTGTTACTGCTCATTTTAGGATTGAAACAGTTTTACAAAAATAGATTTAGCAGAAGTTGGCAGTATTATATTTGGATAATTGTAGTATTTCGGTTTCTACTTCCATTTACACCCGATACTACGATTGTTGGCAGTCTGTTTGAAAAATTTAACACAACGTCAATAGCGAATGAAAAGTCAATAAATCCAAATATGCCAGTTACAGTAAATACAGGAAGCAACGAAAAAGAACAGGAACGGGAAAATGTAGATATAAATGCTAATACCGGTATACATAATTGGCGAAACGCTTATACTGGTATTTTTCTTGTGTGGGCAGTATTGGTATTAGTCCTTTTCGTCTGTAAGATAACACTTTATCAAGGATTTGCCCAATATATCAAAGCGGGCAACACAGAGATATCTGATATTAAGACCTTGAATTTACTGTCCGATTGCGAAGAAAAACTGAACATTAAAGCAAGAGTAGAAATATATCGTAATGTGCTGATTACTTCGCCTATGTTGATCGGCTTCTTTCACCCAAGAATTGTATTGCCAGTCAGGGAACTGGAGGATGATGAGCTATCGTATATTTTCGTGCATGAGTTAATTCACTACAAGCAGAAAGATATGTTTTATAAGTGGTTGATACAGATTGTTGTCTGCATCCACTGGTTTAACCCTTTTATTTATCTGCTGGAAAAAGAAGTAAACAAATCTTGTGAATTGTCATGTGATGAAAAGGTTATATCTATACTTGGCGATAAAGCAAGGCGTGAATATGGAGATATACTGATTTCTTTTTTAAAGTCCAATAATCTTTACAAAAGCTCTTTGGCTTCCGTTACCTTGACAGAGAGTGCAGAACAAGTAAAAGAAAGGTTAGTGGCAATTATGAATTTCAAAAAAGAGACAAAGTTAATCACCATAATATCGCTTGTGACAGCGTTCCTGCTTTCCGCCGGAGGATTTGCTATGGGGGCGTATGCGGCACAACCAACACCCCAAGAAAATAGAGCGGGTTTAACGGGGGATATTGAGGTACAAGAAAATAACAGCGGAATAAAAGAAACCATGTCAATCATCCATGAAAGTGCGGATATTCTTTTTTACGAAAATGGAAGTCCATATATACATGACATACTAACGAACCATACAGATAAACGCATTACTGAAACAGAGTATTGTATGTTAGCTTATAACGAGAATGGTTCACCATTAAAGCTACATTGGAATTTTCTTGATAGCAGTACAGAAAGTAGTTATGAAAATCTTGTCAGGACAAAAACAAGTATTTTGTCAAATCAAACAGAAGATTATAATGGTGGCTGGTCATTGTATGACGGTGAGCTAACAGAAAATATGCCAAGGGTTGAAAGTGGTGAAACGGATAATGTCACATACGCACTATTTTGTTTAAAACAAGTTGTTTTTGAGGACGGAACAATTTGGAATAATCCGAACTACGATAGTTGGTTTGAGGATTATATGGGGAAAGAAATTGATATAAACGAATTACAAAACTATTATCCGCATCATTACGAGTTAGAATAGTACCCTTATGTCCTTGAAACGGAACACCCTCTTGCACGATTCCGACTCTTATACTATAATAGAGAACGTAACTGTTCAGGCAGTAAGACCATAACGAAATGCAGAAAGGACTTGCCAAAAGGCATGGTGAGATACAATGAGCTTTGAATTTATCAAAAAACTTCCCACACCGGACGAGATTCGCAAACAATATCCCGTCCCTCCCGCACTCATCGAATTGAAGAAAAAGAGAGACGCCGAGATTCAGGACGTAATCACAGGTAAGAGCAACAAATTTCTGGTGATCATCGGCCCCTGTTCCGCCGACAACGAGGAGGCAGTATGCGAGTATGCCAACCGCCTTGCCGCCGTTCAGGAAAAGGTACAGGATAAGCTGCTCCTGATTCCCCGCGTTTACACCAACAAGCCCCGCACCACCGGAGAGGGGTACAAGGGCATTATGAGCCAGCCTGATCCCGAGAAAAAGCCTGATTTTCTGGCAGGTCTGATCGCCATGCGCAAAATGCACATCCGCGTCCTTGCCGAGACGGGCCTGTCTACTGCGGACGAAATGCTGTACCCCGAAAACTGGCGCTACCTGTCCGACATTCTCTCCTATGTGGCTATCGGCGCGCGTTCCGTGGAGGATCAGCTACACAGGCTGACTGTCAGCGGCTTTGATGTGCCCGCCGGCATGAAGAACCCTACCAGCGGCGATTTTTCCGTTATGCTCAACTCTGTGTACGCGGCGCAGCACCCCCACTCCTTTATCTATCGAGGATGGGAGGTCAACACATCCGGCAACGAGTTTGCGCACACCGTACTCAGGGGCGCCACTAACAAACATGGCAACAACACGCCCAATTATCACTATGAAGACCTGATGCGCCTGTTAGGTATGTACCAAAAGATGGAGCTGCGCAATCCCGCATGTATCATCGACACCAACCACTCCAACTCCGACAAGCAATACGCCCAGCAGGTCCGCATTGCCAAGGAGATCATGCACAACCGCAAGCTGAACGCGGAGCTGCACAAGCTGATCAAGGGTTTTATGATCGAGAGTTACCTGGTGGAAGGCTGCCAGAAGATCGGTGACGGCGTTTACGGAAAATCTATCACGGATCCCTGTCTGGGATGGGAGGCTTCCGAAAAGTTGATCTATGATCTTGCAGAGTACGACTAAAAATACGTCAAAATATTTTTAAAAGCATCAACAATATATAGGGATTGCAAAAACTTTCCAAGACACACCCTGTCATAATGACTCCCGCAATTCCCAAAAAGCGCATCAACTGCCCCGGCTGGACGATCTTTCTGTCCTCCAGGGCAGTATATCTGTCAAAATAAATACTTCTATTGAGATTCTCACACCATCTCAACAGAGCGACCGCCGCTGGCACATACAGAACATAGTGCGGAAGCAGGCTCGCCATCGCCAGAAAGATCCCCTTCAATCCATATCGTATCAACAACGCAGTCAAAAAAGACCCCGCCGACAGACCATACCAGAACATGCATCCGCCGCACACCAACAGCCCCAGATAAGTCGTTGCAAGCACAGTAAGCGCCAACATACTCCCGATTCGCTTTTTCATCACAAACACAAAAAAAGCACTGCTGTCCACGGTCATATACTTCATCTGATACAAAGTGTATTCGTCCAACAATCCCGTTTCTTCCAGCAAAGTGCTTTTTCCAAAATTCATCGCCGCAATCCCCACAACAAACCCCGCCAGAAAAAGATACAACAGCGGCAGCCGTCCGTGAAACGGCGAATATTTCTTTATTTTCATTGTCTCACCCGCCCACTACATGTCTCCTTCCCCATTATATGCGGACGGGTATCGCTTCATGCCCTACAGATATTTGGCGGCATAGGTCAAAATTCCACAGATTGTCTTGGAATCCTGTATTTTACAGTCAAAGATCATCTGCTTCAATTCCTCCACAGTGTACGCCTCCACATTGATATATTCATCCTCATCCAAGTGCTGGCTACCGGGGTGCTTTAAACCGCGAGCCAGGTAAATATCAATCTTCTCATTGCAGAAGGCAACTGTCGTATAGATAGAATTGAGAAGCTCTACCTTGTCGCAGACATATCCAGTCTCCTCCTGAAGCTCCCGCATAGCCGCCACGTCGGTGGGTTCCTCCCTGCCGTTTAGACCCCCCGCCGGAATCTCTATGGTTTCCCGCTCCAACGCATTGCGGTACTGGCGCACCATCAAAAGCTTTCCATCCTCACGCACCGCCACTACCGCAGCGGCGCCCTTGTGATCGATCAGATCCCACTTCACCACATTTCCATTGGGAATCTGCATGGTATCCTGATAATAATCAAGAATAACGCCGTTTGCCACCAAGTCTCTCTTGATCCTTTTGATCTCTTCCATCCGCTCTCCCTCTCTCATTCCTGTCGTCTCCGCGGCCCGTAACTGTTTCTGTTTCGCTGCCTGCCCTTCCGCAGGCCTGCGCCTTTTTCTGTTTCACAGCCTGCCCTTCCGCAGGCCTGCACCTTTTTCTGTTTCACAGTCCGCCCTTCCACAAGCCTGCGCCTCTCTACGCCCGTCACTTATGCCTATGTCTCACCGCTTATCCTTCACGCTTCCAGCAATTTCTCCACACTGACCAGCTTGACACACAGCACGAAAAGGTCTGTGGCCTGCGCAAGCTCCTCCTGGGTGGGGAAGGACGGCGCGATCCGAATATTGCGATCTGCGGGATCCTTGCCATAGGGGAAAGTCGCCCCGGCTCCGGTCAGCGTCACGCCCGCTTCCTTACACTTTGCAACGATCGCCTTGGCACACCCCTCCATGGCATCAAAGGAGATAAAATATCCGCCGTTGGGTCTGGTCCACTCTCCGATCCCCAGACCGGAAAGCTCCTCTTCCAACACCTTAAGCACCGCCTCAAACTTGGGGCGCAAAATCGCCGCATGTTTCATCATATGCGCTTTCATCCCATCCAGATTCTTAAAATAGCGCACATGCCGCAGTTGATTGACCTTGTCAAAACCGATCGTCTGGATCGTCATGGACTTGCGCATATCGTCCAGATTGGCCTTGGAGGCGGCAAAAGCGCCGATTCCGCCTCCGGCAAAGATCACCTTGGAAGTAGAACAAAATTCATATACCAGATCGGGATGGCCCGCCTTCTCACACTCGCTCAGGATCTCCAAAATCTCATCCTGTCTGTCCTCCTCGTCATACAAATGATGAATCACATAGGCATTATCCCAGAAAATACGGAAATCTGCCGCAGCAGGCTCCAGAGCCGCGAAACGCCTCACTGTCTCGTCCGAATAAGAATAACCTTGGGGATTGGAATACTTGGGCACACACCAGATTCCCTTGATACTGTCGTCCTCCGACACCAGTTTCTCCACCATATCCATATCCGGCCCATCACAAGTCATAGGCACCGGTATCATCTCGATCCCAAAATGCTGCGCGATCGCAAAATGCCTGTCATATCCCGGCACGGGACAAAGAAATTTTACCTTGTCCAACTTGCACCACGGGGTGCTGCCCATCACGCCCTGAGTCATGGAACGCGAAACGGTATCGTACATAACCGCCAGACTGCCGTTTCCACACATGATAACATTCTCCGGCTTGACTCCCATCATATCGCCCAAAAGCTTTCTCGCCTCATAGATGCCGTCCAATCCGCCGTAGTTGCGCACGTCCACTCCATCCTCTGCCTTCATATAGCTCTGAGAATCCAAGGCGTCCATAAATCCCATTCCGATCTCCAACTGTGCCACGGAAGGCTTGCCTCTGGACATATCCAGCTTCAACCCCTTCCCCTTGGCATCCTCATATGCCTGCTCCAGCTCCGCTTTCAATGATAAAAGCTCTTCCTTGCTCAACTCCTGATATGTTTTCATAATTTCCTCCATTCATCCATTGTTGCATTGGATAATCGTATACAATCATACACTTCGACTATTCTACTATAAGAACTTTCATTATACAAGAGGTTTTTTAAGATTTTATAATCGAGTAGGGGAGATTTTCTCTCCCCTCTCACACCACCGTACATGCCGTTCGG